>CAYXOL010000007.1:0-128105 GCA_964467165.1 uncultured Clostridium sp. | reverse complement strand
CTTTTTGTTGTACAAAAAAATAAAATACCAATAATAATTAATCATAAATTTGATATTTATTATTGTTTTTTAAAAAAAAATGATTAGAAAAGAGGATGTCTTTTTTTATGATTAAATTAATCATTTTGAGACATCCCCATTTCTTTTTTATTCTACTTTCTCAAACTCTGATTTACCAACTCCACATAATGGGCAAACCCAATCCTCAGAGATATCTTCAAACTTAGTTCCTGGCTTAACTCCGCCATCATCATCCCCTACTGCAGGGTCATAAATGTAACCGCAAACTGTACAAACATATTTATCCATAAATAGCCTCCTTAATTTTTTTTAATACATTATGTTACAATTTAAATTGTAACATAATGTGATTTATACCAACAAGCTTTCAATTATCTTAAACTTATTGATATATTACCATATCTAGCATGGATTAACAATACTTATTTTTTCTTGATAGTGAATATTAAGTAAAATATTCAATTACTGCTTTAGGAAAATTATTATTTATCAGTTTAGATATATAATTATTCATATCTTCACCCTCTGCTTTCTTATAGACATACTTAAATTTACCATAAGGTCCCCATTTTAATTGCCTATTCTCTTCATTTAGATCCAGTACAGTATTCTTAAATCTCTGAACTATTAGTTCCTTTGCTGCTTTAGTAAATCGATGTTGAATAAGTTCAAAGCTTATTTCCTCTTTATAATCTTGTAATGCTATTTTTAATACGTCAAATAATTCCTTATATTCTTCTTTCCAATTATCATATATCATAATAGGCGCAATTATAAACCCTATAGGATATCCTGCACTAGCAATTTTTTCAACTGCACCTATTCTTTCATTAAAGCTAGGGGTATTATGCTCGAAGTTATTTATCACATAAGGTGAATTTAAAGTAAATCTAAACTTTGTGTGCTTGTTATGTTCTATGTTTAAAAGCGAATCCACATTATCAAATTTAGTAACCAACCTCAATCTACCATGTGAACTCTCTCCAAAATATTCTATGCATTTTTTTAAGTTTCCGCTTAAGTGTTCAAGGGCAATGGGGTCTGTTATGCTTGCACATTCAAAATAAGTAATGTTTGGTAAATTATTGTCAATATAATTTTGAATAACTCCCAAAATCTCCTCCATATTTAAGAATATTTTCATAAAAGGTTTTTCACCTTGAGTTGTCTGGAGATAACAATATTCACAGTTGGCAGGACATGAACTTGACAGTGAGAATTGATAGTCAGCTGATGGTCTGCAACTTACCAATTTCTTCTGTCCATTTGTTGTAAAAAGAATAGTTTTTTTAGCCATGGCATAATTTTTTTCAGGGGTTTCACAATCTATTATTACTTTTTTGGAATTAACTACGGGTATATTTAAGCCATTTAAATATTCTATAATTTTTTCCATTTGGTGATACTGTAGAATTTTAGGATCTATATAAACGATATCTGGTATGAATAACTTCATTATTTTCACCTCATAGGTATTATTTTATTAAGTGAAGTTATTTATACATACTATATGTATTTCTTCATTAAGTGATCTTTAATTATTATAGCATTCTATTTTCATTTAGGTTTATAACCAAAATATAGGTAGAATGGTACATGAAAAATGTATCATTCTACCTATATTAAATTGGGTTTGGTGAAAATTTCTTCTTATCTAATATTGTATTTATTGATTACCTTATTCCTTAATTTTATACCAACTGTCTCATTTACAAATCTATCAATCATATCTTCCTTAGTAGCTTTACCTTCTACAAATATATTATACCTCTTGCAAAGCTTACCTAAGTCACCCTTGCTTATCTCACAAGTTTTAACAAAGCTTTTTGCAGCTTTAACACTGGACATAATCATTATACGTTTATATATCTCATCATTAGTCATAAATGCACCTCTAATCTATTATTTCATATCTATTATAACATCATAGTTACCATGAATAAATCATTTCTATTCAAATTAACGAAATTTTATTAAATTACCCATTATTTTTATTTTTATTATCATGTAATACTTCATCGATTACAATTACCATTGATAATATAAATGCATAATTTTCATCATCACTTATATCAATCTCGTAAGTATCTCCCCAGGATAACCATTTTTTATTTATTTCCGCAACTATGTTACCATTTTTTGTAATCGAAAAATCATGAGCAAAAAAATCTCCCTCTATTTCATAATTACCCATATCGCTATCAATGTCAAACTTATTGCTAAAGAAAGTAAATTCTTTTTTCACTCTTGCAGCGTAGCTTCCGTTTAAATATATATTGTATTCCGGAAGTAGTTTAAATAACTTTTGCTCAATATATACAATTTCATTGCCTGCCATATCGTAAATTTTCAGTTTGTTTCCTATAGAAAAAATCTTTCCTTCTACATTGAATACATTATTACCTGATACGTCTTGAATTCCAAACTTATCACCTATTGAAAAAATCTTTTGAACTATATAAAACTTCAATTAAATCCCCCCTAAAATATTTACTTTAATTTAACAAGTACGTAAAATTCAAAATTCTTTGATTGAATTTTGTCATCTGAGCTATTTTTACTCCCTGATAAATTGGAAAATTGAATCTTAATTTTCACTTTATCATTTTCATCTTCAAAGGACATTTCCTCTGATTGGATATTATTTTGTTGTTGATTAATACCATATTTTTCAATCAGTATATTTACGAAATCTTGTAAATCCCTTTTGTAAATATCTTTTCCATCTTGAGTTATTTTTAATATGCTGGATTCATAATCATATCCCATGCCAAATTCAGCATTGCTAACCTGCTTTCCATTACTTCTTGAATCAAACAAATAGGTATACCCTTGTATATCAATTGGGTTTAATGCACCTGAAGAGTTAAAGTAAAAATATCCATTGTTAGCCACGTTATATTCATCAGTATATTTTATGCCTAAAACCTTCTCCATATCATATGTTTTAAAGTCTTTTGGTAAAAATTCAACATCTTTTAGACTGTGATTTCTTTCAAAGTAATTAAGAATACTAGATAACTGTCTTGAATCTTCCGTAGAAACCACAGTACTTGCCTTAATTACACTGTTATCTTTAATCATGTTGTTTGCAATGAATATCTTAGTTAGCCTCTTATTTTGACTGTATTTTGAAACTGTATAGCTACTAAAAGGTCCAAATACAGATATAAATGCTATTACTGATAATGATAATGGAAGAATAATATTTCTTGTTTTTTTTGCAACTGAAAAGTATATCATAATTAAAAATACCCATATACCAAGTGCTACAACAAAGTATCTATTTTCAGTTACCCCATAGGCATTAATTCTTATGCCTATAGAAATAAACATCATGACAATTAGTGGAAGAATTGACTTTGGAAAGTACTTCATATATCTTTTGGTACAGGTCTTTTCATGGAGTAATGGTGATATGAAAAATAGCACCGCTGCACTTATTACAGAATACCAAAGCACGAGATTAGATACTAGCCCTTCTGGCCACTGCCTTGTTATTATTATCTTTCCAAAATATATATATAGTATTATTGTATATGCTGAAATGAGAGGTATTATTATATATAGTACAAGTACATTTAAAAGACGAGAGTAGTCGTCTAAAGTTAACTTTTCGTCCTTTGTAGGAATACCTGCAAGGAAAAAAGATGGTGCGAATATACCTGCAACAATAAGAAAAGTGTAATAGTAAAGTTCACTTTTAATATTGATTCCTAGAAGTTTATCAATTGTGAAAAGAATTGCTGCAAGTCCAAGATATAAAACCAATGAGTATAAAACTGTAGTAAAGAATCTTGTAAAAACTCTTACAACAAAAATCTCAAAATTACTGCGATTTGGGAAGTAGGATGTGATAAGGAAAGTTAAATATAAAATAAGGCTAAATCCAATATATCTTGTCATAGAGACCATGCTAATCATACCTATGCTACTTAAGAAAAAGTAATAATAAATAATTAATAAAACAGCACCTGCTAAATAAGAAACATACTTTGTTACTTTGTTATAATTGTCTAACCTTTCAAAGAAAAGATTAATACAAAGCGAAAGTGGAATTCCAAGTGCAAAAGCCATAGTTATTTTAACAAGGGTTTCTATAAAATCTCCATTTATACCTGGTGATATTTCTGATATATAGATAAGGAGTATTACACAGACAGTTGATATAGCTATAGTTTGGGGAAATCTATTAATACTTCTCACAATGCCATTAATTATTGCATTAAATATTTTCTTCATAAAAAACCTCCTCTATAATTTCAATTAAATTTCTCCTTTAAGCTGTTTTATTTCCTTATCTTTTAGCTCTATTATCTTTTCATATTTTTCTTCCATTTCAGTCCAATTTTTATTTAGTAGATTTATTAGAGAAGCCATTTCATCGGAACTACCCGCTATACGATTAAATAAAAGCAGATTTTGTGCTAGCACTTCTGGAATTTCATTATGAGAATACCTTAGCTGATGGTCAATTTCACCATAGCCTTCCTCAAATATTGTTCTAACTTGGATTTCTGCTATAACCTTTTGACTGGTTGGAAAAAATTCTATCAAATAGTGAACAGACCGGTAGCCTGATTTTCTAGAATGAGTTTGAATGTTGAGTTCGCTAAATCTTTTAGTATCATCACCTTCACGAACATTAGCAGTTATTTCAATTACTTTCCATGTACTATATATAAAATTGTGTATATCTTCCCAATCTTCTTTAAATATATGTATTGCTCTAACTCCGATTAGATCATTTATTTCTTCTTTATAATTGTTAATTGAGAATTGAAATTCCAAGCCATACTTTTCTTTTCGACTAGATGTTTTTCTAATTATCTTTTCTATTAATCTATCTGATTCTTTTACTCTAGACTTAACTGAATGTATTTTTTTATGTGTTCTTAGAGTATCTGCTATAAATCCAGCCTGACTTTCATAAGTACTTCTATAGCTATCAAAATCTGTATATATTTCGTTTAATACCGCCCAATCAATTTCATTTTTAATAATGTCTGCTTCAGCAATATGAGTTTTCATTAAGAAATCTTCTTTTTTAAAATCCATGCTTCCCTCCTAATTAATATAGTACGCTACTAATTTTCTACATATTGTTAACACTTTTCATATACATTAATATTAAAATGGAGCAAGGTTGATAGTTTAGAAGTACCAATGGCTTTTTCCCTCATACAACTGTCAAAAGTCCAATAGTAAGGAGTCATTGCAATAAGGTTCTTCACATGCGCTGCATCATCTACATGAATACTGTATTTAACTTCTGTAGTGCAAATTAATTTAAAACCCTCAAATAAAATCTCTTTTTCCTCGTGTTTTCTAGGGTTTACATATAATATTTCTTTTAAGCCGTACAAATGCTGAATTCCCGGCGTTACAACAATTAACTTACCAGTATCCACTAGAACCCTCAAAAGTTCACTTTCATCAGATGGTGCAAAGTTTCTGATAATAATATCTATAGTGTTTGTCATTATAGGCAAGTTAAAATTACTACCAACTATAAAGTTAATTTTTTTATCTCTTTTAGTGGCATAATTAACTGCAGCTTTTGAGATATCTACACCAAAAAAATTGTTTTTTCTTTTTTTATTGCCTTTAGCCTCACTATCATATATAGCTTGCTTTAACTTCCATAAAAAATACCCCTCGCCACAACCCACATCTAATATATTTACATTATTTGTAGTTATGTTAGATATTACTACTTCGTTTAATTTTTCTGAAAAAGTATGATAATATCCCTTATTCAAAAAATCTCTCCGACCTTCCATCATTTCTTTACTGTCCCCTGGCTCTTTTGCGTTCTTTTGATTAGCCAGCAAGAGATTAATATATCCACTACTTGCTATATCGTAACTATGGTTATTTGTGCATATATACTGCTTTTCACGTTTTTTTAGACACAAATTACAAACAGGACATTTTAATATAGATTCCATATTTTCTGTTGTCACAAAATCACTGCCTTCCTTAAAATCTCTTTTGTATTATATTTGATTTACTTAATTCTATTGGACTTATTTTCGTTTAAATCAACTCCGATTATATCTAATACAAATATTAATATTGGTATCCCAAGAAGTAGTCCCCAAATTCCCATAAAATGCTCTGATACTATTAATGTAGCAAAAGTAAAAAATATGGGAAGGTGAGTAGTGTCCGACATAAGCTTTGGATTTAATATATAACTTTCAATAGCATGTATTATAAAAATCATAATAAGCACAAAAACTACTTTAATTAATCCACCTATTTTAAAAGCAATTAAGCACAGTGGTATTAATGAAATAAATACCCCAGCTACAGGTACAAGGCTTAAAATAAATATCATAAATGCAAGCGCGAATAATTGTGGAAACCCCATTATTGAAAGTCCAATAACCGATAATGCTGTATTGGTAATAGCTATCATTATTTGAGCCTGTATTACTTTACCAAAAGAATTTAAAAAATTATTACCAAAATAACACAAATAATTATATTCCACTGATATTTTACTTCCTTTAAACTTGTATGCAAATTTTAAAATGCTATCTTTTTCCAATATAAATATAAGACTTAACAATAATGCCATAAAAAAATTCAAACTCCATTTTCCAAAATCAGCTACAAAAAACATAATATTTTGGATACCAGATTTTGCGTAACTTGCTATATCAATTTTCTCTAATATTGGAGTTATATAAACCATTACTCCACTATTGGCCTTTGGAAATTCAATATACTCCATTTTATTTAACATTAGTATACTCTCGGAAATGGCAACGGGTATATACTTAACCAATAGCAGAACTACAGTTACGCACATAAACATATATATAATTATTGTAATAAGAGTTGGATTTACTTTTATAACTTTGTTAATTTGTTTTACTAATAAACACTGTAGACTATTTGCTAAATAGGTAATCATAAAAGTTAATAAAATTAAATTAATAATAGATCTGATTAAATATGCAAATAATACTAACGCTGATAACAATATTAATTTCACCACTGTTTCTCTCTGAAATAAATGTCTAACTGTTTGCATTCTAGGTGCTCCTTTGTTTGTTAAATTTTTTTTTATCAATTTCATTATATCAAATCATTTATTTGATTTCTATAAATAATTATTATTATAATAGATGAAGAATGTGAAAAATAGTGTATACTAATTATATATGTATTATATATATATAATTAGAAAGTTTGGTGGTGATAATAAATGAAACCAGTAATTATGTTTGTAACTGAATGGTGTCCATACTGCAAAAGAGCTCTTGCTTGGCATGAGGATATAAAAAAACAAAATCCTGAGTACGCAGGTATTGAAATTAAAATAATTGATGAAGAACTTCAGCCTGATATAGCAAAACAATACACTTACTATTATGTACCTACCTACTATGTAGACGGAGTTAAAATTCATGAAGGTGCTGCCTCTAAAAATATCGTTAACAAGATATTTGAAATGGCATTAAAATAGAGAAAGTTTATATTGGCATCTAAAAACAATTAGTCTTATATTATTTGTTTTTAAGATGCCTTATTTTTTTGTAATTTTCAGCATTTATCCTAAACTGCTCCTCTATTTGGCTATATTCCTCTAAACTATGAATTTTACTTTGAAAAACTTCAATGGCTTTTTCCATATTTATAATACACTTTCTCATTTTGGCTAAGGCTACTTTATCCTCAATAATCCTTCTCTTATATTTTATTATACTATTATTTTCATATTGTTTTTCTTGCCTAATTTTTTCTTTTCTTTTATTGCATTGTAAGATTTTAACTTTTATGCTGGCCTCATCAGTATACTTCAAAAATACACTTCTATAACTTTTAAAAAGTATTTTCTTAATAAATTTAAATTTTTCTCTTTTAAGAAAAATCCGAAGAGCTGCATTATATTTTTTACTTTGTTTTCGCTCTTCCACTATTTTATTTTCTAAAATATTCATATGCAGTTTAATTATTTTAATTTCCTGCTTACATTGTTTTATTTTATTATTTAGCTCTATTTGTGTGTTTTTAAATTCTTTTATCTTAAATTTATTTATATTTATATTTTTTATATACTCTTTTTTATATCTATCCAAATCCTCAGAATCAAACTGTGGTATTTTTAAAAGTTTGCATATATCATTTCTATATTGGATTAAATTTCCGACTTCACTTTTTATATTTTCTAGAATAGAGCCACTTAACTTAAATTCTATTATTATAGCATTGTACATTTCAGTGTCATCTAAAATCATTGTTACCACCTCTTTTTCTTTTTAGATCCAATAATACTCAAGTGTATTTTACCATATTTGTGCAATTTCCGCAAAATTATATAATTATATAATTTTTTTTATGTATATCTTTTTAAGTCTTGGTTATACTATTAATGTAGTCAACTAGCCAACATTAAACACATAGTGGGGAGATGTTAGTTATGTTAATCAAAAGATTTATAGTTTTAAGCGTAGGCAGTATTGCTAAGGCTAAAAACGGAGATTACTAAGTAAATCCATATATAATTTAAAATATGGATTAGTAAAGCCAATGATTATTTAATATAATCATTGGCTTTATGCTTTTTATCTTGATGTTCTAGTATTTGTTCTAGTATTTGCTCCAGCATTTCTAGGTTGTTGCCTTGCTGATTGATTTCTTTCATTTCTTCTAGCATAAGCATTTGCTCCTGACTTTCCAGCAGGGGTTTTCTTTGCAGCATCCTTAATAACAACTATTGGTAAATTACTTGCTGGATAAGGATGATCCTCTATTACAGGTATTGATTTTGCTATAAGTTTTTGAATATCTTTAAGAAATGGTTTTTCTTCCTCATCACAAAAGGATATTGCAACTCCACCAAGTCCAGCTCTACCAGTTCTTCCTATTCTATGTACATATGTCTCTGGTATATTGGGCAAATCAAAGTTGATTACATGAGATAATTCCTCAACATCGATACCTCTTGCAGCTATATCTGTTGCCACAAGCACTCTTGTAATACCAGACTTAAAATTATTTAAGGCAAGTTGTCTTGCACTTTGTGATTTATTACCATGAATTGCTTGGGCTTCTATACCTGAATTGTTAAGATCCTTAGTGATTTTGTTTGCCCCATGCTTTGTTCTTGAGAATACCAAAGCAGAAGCTATGGACTTATCTTGTAGCAAATTAATAAGTAGAGGTTTTTTATCTTTTTTATCTACAAAGTACACCGCCTGATCAATAAGCTCAATAGTGGAGGAAACAGGTGTAACTGCTACCTTTACAGGATCCACAAGAAGAGAATCCACTAATTTTGAAATTTCCGGTGGCATAGTTGCTGAAAATAACATTGTTTGTTTAATTTTCGGTAGTTGAGCTATAACTTTTTTTACGTCACGTAAGAATCCCATATCAAGCATACGATCTGCCTCATCAAGTACAAACATTTCTACATGATGTATATTAATAAATCTCTGATCCATTAGGTCAAGCAATCTACCAGTAGTTGCAATTAATATATCTACGCCACCTCTTAAAGCGTCTGTTTGATTCTTTTGAGATACTCCTCCAAAAATAACTGCACTAGTAAGATTCATATGTTTGCCGTATGCATCAAAGCTTTCTCCTATTTGAATTGCAAGTTCCCTTGTTGGTGCAAGAATTAGGGCCTTTATATTTTTAGGTCCCTTTATAACTTTTTGCTTTCCACAAAGGATTTGAAGTATAGGAATAGCAAAAGCTGCTGTCTTCCCAGTACCTGTTTGAGCACATCCAAGAAAGTCTTTTCCTTTCAATATACTAGGAATTGCTGCCTCCTGTATGGGAGTAGCTTCTACATATCCTTCTGTTACTAGTGCTTTTTTTATTGGCGTAATAAGATTTAAGTTTTCGAATAACATTATTTTCTCCTTTGGAAGTGGTCGTCTTGAACTTTAAATGTCGCAAATCACTGATATCCTATTATGAATCTTCTTGAAAATTGGAAACAACAACTTTCGTGCATGATTATATTGCATCTAAGAAACCACCCTTTATTAACGATATGAGTAATCTAGGCTGATTAATCTTCATTTTAACCCTGACTTTATAGGTCTTTATTTATAAATAAATTTGTTTCACTTATATCAACTTCAATTTTATTTTTATTAAATGTTCGTTGTACTCATATTTTTTAATTATAACATATTTCTACGTTTCTTACTATTCTTCTATTATTATAGTAGATTTCATCCCAAGTGAATATAAATTAATATTTACCACAAACTATGTGTACAAAATATATTTAATTAAGAAAGGAGCTATTTTTATGAATGAAAATTTTAATTATCCAATGAAACTGCCTGAGCAAAAACAAGATAAACAACCAGGGCTAGAATCACTCATGAATCCAAGACCTATTTTTGAAAATCCTGCTTGTATAGGTTCTGGAAAATTAATGAATAAAGTTGCCTTAATCACAGGTGGTGATAGTGGCATTGGAAAAGCCGTTGCCCTGGCTTATGCAAGGGAAGGCGCAGATATTGCCATAGTATATCTTGATGAGCATGGCGATGCAAAGGACACACAAAAACTTATTGAACTAAAAGGTAAAAAGTGTATTTTGATCCCTGGCGATATAGGAGATGACACTTTCTGCAAGGAAGTTGTTGGTAAAACAATAAGCGAGCTTGGCAAAATAGATATTCTTGTAAACAACGCCGCTGAGCAGCATCCTCAAAATAGTATTGAAGATATTACAGTGGAGCAATTAGATAAAACTTTTAAGACCAATATATTTGCAATGTTTTATATGGTAAAAGCCGCACTACCTCATTTAAAAGAAGGTGCTACAATTATAAATACAACTTCTGTTACAGCCTATGAGGGCCATAAAACACTAATAGATTATTCCTCAACTAAGGGAGCAATAGTTGCATTTACACGCTCTCTCGCTCTTTCACTTTCAAGTAGAAAGATACGAGTTAATGCAGTGGCCCCCGGTCCAATATGGACTCCTCTTATCCCTGCCTCATTTAGTGCCAGCGAGGTTGGGGAATTTGGAAGCAAAACTCCCATGGGTAGGCCAGGTCAACCTGTAGAACTTGCTGAAACTTATGTATTTTTAGCTTCCACTGGTGCTTCCTATATAAGTGGTGAAACTATACATGTAAATGGGGGAATTGTCATAAATGGTTAGTGCCACCCACGTGGCAAGTGACATGTTTATCCACACATATTATAACAATACAATGGAAATTATATAGCAAAAGTATTTTTAAAAGGAGATATTAATATGACGAGAAACTCTGCTTTAATTTTTGCTACTATTCTATTGTTTCGCATCTTAAATGTAACAATAGGCCCTGCCTTAAATGTTGCTTTTGCTAAGGAAAATACCGATATATATAATGTAACAATGAAGCAAGACCTATTATGCTTAATGATAGCTTATCCCGAATATGTTGTAAATGTTGAGAAAAAAAATGGATCTATCTATTTATTGCTAAAGTCTGGTAAGAAGATCCTATACGATGACAAAACTATAAAAAATTCGCAAGAAAAATTAGCGAATCCGGATCTTCAAGACACTCTAGAACAGATATATCCTCTATCCCCGGTTAGAAGTATCATGAAAACAGATTATGATCCTGGTCGTTCACGTTCTTATGGATTATTAACAGAAGTTTATGGCTCTTCTAAAAAAACTATTGAATCTAAACTTACAAAAGTCAAGGTAGGCTACAACAATTATGGATTTAATATGAGTAATAGCGCAGCCAATTCATTGCAAGTTGTTATGAAAGAACTAACGCACCTTTCACAAAGAAATGAAAATGTAAGAAAATGCCTCCTGCCCTGTAGTGGTACTTTTAACTACCGCGTAATTTCAGGTACAAATAGATTAAGTCCTCATGCTTTTGGAATTGCTATAGATCTTGCTAGTGATAAAAGAGACTATTGGAAATGGGCTTCCAAAGAATCAGGAGAAAAAAGATTAGCTTCTTATTCCAGTGAACTTGTAAAGATTTTTGAAAACAACGGCTTTGTTTGGGGTGGTAAGTGGTCACACTTTGACATCCTACATTTTGAGTATAGACCAGAAATAATTTTAAAGGCACTTTATTTTAGTAATAGTGTGGACTCAACAAAATCATGGTATGAAGGTGCACCATTACAACAAATGGATATAAAAAATGCTATAGAAAAAATTGATGCATTAATAAAATAATAGGAGTAGGATATTATGAGATTTTTAAAAAGGTCAAATTTACAATGGTCCAAAATCACATTATTTATATCTATAATGCTTATTTTACTACTTCAGTTATGCGCTCCTATCTATACCTATGCTGCAACGGATGATGAGAAAAAAGAAGTTACTAGTTATATAGAGCAAATTTTTCAAAAGAGAAACAAAGCAATACTAAGCGGTGACTTAGAATTAATAAAATCAATTTATAATACGGACACAAAATATGGAACTTGGGCTTATGAATATGAAAAAAGAAAGATGAATTATATTAATAATTGGGCACAAAAACAAGGAGTTAAATTTACAAATATTACACCAACTATAATTATAAAAACAATTAAAGGCAACATTGATACATTTTCCATCTACCTATTGTGTTCCACAGAATATAAATATGTATATTTAAATCAGCCAGAACTAGAAAACACATCAACAATTGGAACCTATCATATATTAAAACTCACTAGTAAAGATGATTCTTGGATAATTTCCAAAGAATGGTATAAAGATCCCTTTGGAGATTCACTAAATTTAGATAATATTAAGGCTGATTCTATACAAAAGTATATATTATCCCAAAATGCACGAGATTTATCTAGCATAGACAAGAGAAGAATCAAAGCTACAGAATATGCTGATAAATATTGTGGAGCTGCAAGCAATGCAGAAAATGAATATAAATATAATAAAAAATATAGGGATTATAACCCTCAAGGTGGAGATTGCGCAAACTTTGCATCACAGATTCTTTTTGAAGGAGGTAAATTCAGAAAGAATTCTGCATGGGCCTATGATAAAAATGGAGCAACAAGAAGTTGGCTAAATGCAGATGGTTTTAAAAGTTACATGACAAACAGTGGTAGAGCCTCAGTTATTGCCTATGGAAGCTACGACAAAGTATACAAATCTAGCTATAAATTGCTTCCAGGAGACTTTATTGCCTATGAAAAGAAAAATGACATCACTCATATTTCTGTTGTTACAGGAGCAGATTCAAGAGGATATTCCTTGGTTAGTTGTCATAATTCAGATAGAAATAAAGTACCTTGGGATCTTGGATGGAGCAATAAAGGCATTAAATTTTGGTTAGTTAGAGTTCATTATTAACAAAAAATATTAAAAGCTGAGGGCGTTAAATCCTCAGCTTTTACATGCCACTTGCCACGTGGGTGGCACTAGTTTGTTAAATCTCCATAATTATTGGGAAAATGATTGGCCGACGATTAGTTTGGTTATATAAATATCGCTCTACGGCTTTTTTCATATTAGATTTTAATACATACCATTCAATAATTTTATTGTCTAAGCATTTGTTAAGTTCAATCCGCACAATCTCTTTTACTTCATTAAGTAATTCATCTGATTCTTTTGCATATATGAATCCACGGGTGATTATATCTGGTCCTGCAATAATACTATAGGATTCACGTTCTAATGTAACTACTATTGTCATCATACCATCTTCTGCTAAGTGCTTTCTATCTCTAAGTACTATACTTCCAACGTCCCCTACACCTAGACCATCTACAAATACAGCGCCAGTGTGCACCCTCCCTGCAATTTTAGCTTCATCTGCAGTAATTTCTAATATCTGCCCTGTTTCCATAGTAAATATATTTTCACTTTGCATACCTAATTGTTGTGCTAATTTAGCATGCTGCCTTATATGCCTGTATTCACCATGAACTGGCATAAAATATTTAGGATGAACTAAGGCATGAATTAATTTTAATTCTTCTTGATAGGCGTGACCGGATACGTGTACTTCTTCTAACTCCTCATAAATTACCTCTGCCCCTTTTTTGAATAATTCATCTATTACTTTAGATATAAGTTTCTCATTTCCTGGAATTGGAGATGCAGAAATAATAAATAAATCCTCTGGTTCAATGGTGATTTTCCTATGAGTAGAAAAAGCTATTCTAGCAAGTCCAGCCATAGGCTCACCCTGACTTCCAGTAGTTATTATTGTAATATTTTTGTTATTGTAGTTTCTCATATCATCCATGCTTATAATGAAACCTTCTGGTATATGAAGATATCCAAGGTCCATAGCCACTTTTGAGATGTTCTCCATACTCCGTCCACTAAAAACAATTTTTCTATTATACATTACAGAGGCATCTGCTATTTGCTGCATTCTATGAATGTTTGAGGCAAAGGTGGCTACAATAACTCTCCCCTCTGCACTTGAAAGTATTCTAGTTAGTGTCTTTCCTATAACTTTTTCTGAAATGGTATGCCCTACACGTTCTACATTTGTGCTATCCGCCATGAGGAGCATTACGCCCTCCTTTCCTAAATTTGATATACGTTCTAGATCCATGACTAATCCATCTATAGGGGTAAAATCAATTTTAAAGTCTCCAGTATGTAATATAACACCCAGTGGTGTGTGAATGGCAATAGCACATGAGTCAGCTATGCTGTGAGTGACCCTTATAAATTCTACTTTTAAATTTTTTAGTTGTATTATATCTCCAGCATTTACATTGTGAAGTTCACAATCCGATAATATATTGTGCTCATTTAGCTTATTTACAACTATTCCCAATGTTAGCTTAGTACCATAAATAGGAACATTTAATTGCTTTAAAATATAGGGCAATGCTCCTATATGGTCTTCATGTCCATGAGTTAAAAAAATACCTTTTACTTTTTCTGCCTTATTTTTCAAATAAGATATATCCGGAATTACTAAATCAACACCATACATTTCCTCATCTGGAAATGAAATACCACAATCTATTACAATGATCTCATCCTCATATTCTATAGCTGTTATATTCTTACCTATCTCTCCAAGCCCGCCTAGCGGAATAACCTTTATACTTTGTTCATTTTTCACTAAACTCTCCCCTTCTTTTATATTGATTATATTATTAATTGATTTTGATTATTTTTGCCATGTATAGTGATATTAATACTGCTAATATCAGTAATTCATATAAATCTTTATCTTTAAAGTTATAGCTGTTCTACACCTAATTTAGCAAAAATATTTAAAAGAATACTAAAAAAATTAATGAGCACCCTATTAGTATAAATAAGAACATTAAAACAATAAACTATAAGGAGCTAAACTAAGATGAAAACTGAAGAGCAAATTAAATCAGAAGTGTCAAGACAGGTTATTGACAGTATGAAAACCACTTTGAACGAAGAGTTAACTCAAGTAGAAAAAGAATTTGAAGAAACTTATAAAAATAAGCTTGAACAGGAACTTCAATATTCTTTAGAGCTCGCAGAAAGTGGTCTTCAACACAATTCCAGCAAAAACATAAAAGTAGAGAACAAAAAACTGCTACAGCAATTAGATAGCATACGGGTTGAAAAAATGAAAGTTGAAAATAAGTTAAAAACATTAAATGAATTCGAAAACATATAGTTTAAGAAATTCAATAATCTGATTTAAATAAAAGCCCATGATATTCATGGACTTTTATTTTTACTAAATTAATAAATATTATCTTATGCGTTTAACATAGATAAGAAGAGTTAAATCACCGTTATAGTATCCTATTAGAGCAAAAATGGGCCTCTTAAAAGGCCCTATACATATTTCCTCATATGTTTTAATGCGTTTTTTTCTACTCTTGACACCTGTGCTTGTGATATACCTATTTCATCAGCCACCTCCATTTGAGTTTTTCCATCGAAGAATCTCAAATTCAAAATCAACTTTTCTCTATCTTTTAATTTTTTCATGCCCTCATTGATTGATATATTTTCAAGCCAACTGTCATCAGAGTTTTTAGTATCGCTTATTTGATCCATTACATAAATTTCATCTCCACCATCGTGATATATCGGTTGAAATAAAGAAACTGGATCTTGTATGGCATCTAGTGCAAACACTACGTCCTCCCTTGGTAATTGCAATTCTTTTGCTATTTGAGATATAGTTGGTTCTTTATTGTCCTGATTTACCAATTTATCTCTAACTTGTAATGCCCTATAGGCAATATCCCTGAGTGACCTACTAACTCTTATAGAGTTATTATCTCTTAGGTATCTTCTTATTTCTCCTATAATCATAGGAACTGCATATGTTGAGAATCTAAGGTTTAGACTTAAATCAAAATTATCAATGGATTTCATTAAACCAATACAACCAACTTGAAATAAATCATCTACGTTTTCTCCCCTGTTATTGAAGCGCTTTATAACACTTAAAACCAACCTTAAATTTCCTTCAATAAACTTTTCTCTACACTCATACTCGCCATTTTGTATCCTTAATAGCAACTCTTTCTTTTCTTTTTCTTTTAATACAGGCAATTTTGAAGTATTTACTCCACATATTTCTACTTTATTGAACATCATAAGGTCATCCTTCCCTTCAGACTAATCGCTTTTAAATTATGTCCTTAAGATTTAATTTTTATACTAAAGACAACCCTATAATATTTTTTTATGTACTCCGTATTTAATTTCAATTTTATTCTTAATATAAATAAAATATAAAAATAGCCACCCCCGCTAAGAGATTGGCTATTAACTGTCGCTTACTTTATTCGTAAGCTATACACTATACTATGCAGAACATATTAAAAAAATTCCAGTCCAAACTTTATATTTATACAAACAATTCAATTAATCATAAAAGCACCTCCAAATATGTACATTTGAAAGTGCTTTTTATCATCATAAATATTGAAAACGCTTACCTTTTATCCTTCAAATTCCTCAGGAAACTCTGCATTGTGATAGACATCTTGCACATCATCATCATCTTCAAGCATATCTATAAGCCTTTGTACCTTACCTGCGCCTTCTAGGCTAATAGGTATCATATTGTCTGGTATCATTGTAAGCTCTGCAGATGCAAATTCAAAGCCTGCAGCTTCTAGCACTTCTCTTACTGCTCCAAAGTTTTCTATAGCTGTTATAATTTCAAACATTTCTGCTTCTGCGTTGAAATCTTCAGCGCCTGCTTCTAGTGCTAGCATCATGATCTCATCTTCATCCATTTCTGCAGTTCTTTCTATTATAAGTTGTCCTTTTCTAGCAAACATCCAGTTTACACATCCTGCAGCTCCCATATTTCCACCACATCTATCAAAAGCGTGTCTTACAGTTGCTACACTTCTATTTTTTTTGTCTGTTAATGTGTTAATTACCACAGCAACACCTTCTGCTCCATAACCTTCATAAACTATTTCTTCATAGTTTATGTCATTAAGCTCCCCAGAACCTTTTTTTATAGCTCTAGTTATTGTGTCTGCTGGCATATTATTAGATTTAGCTTTTGCGACTACATCTCTAAGTTTAGCATTAATTTCTAAACTTGCACCGCCCTTTGCTGCCATTATTAATTCTTTACCTATTTTTGTGAATATTTTACCTCTTTTAGAATCCATTTTACCCTTTTTCTGTTGTATGTTATGCCATTTTGAATGTCCCGACATTTGAAATTCCTCCCAACTAACTATTTTATGTGTGATTTTTTCTGGTTACCCCTAATAAATAGCAATAACCCTATGAATTAGTTATAAGTACAGTACTTTCCCATTATATC
This sequence comes from uncultured Clostridium sp., assembly GCA_964467165.1. Classification (GTDB taxonomy): domain Bacteria; phylum Bacillota; class Clostridia; order Clostridiales; family Clostridiaceae; genus Clostridium_AD. The sequence goes on along the minus strand of CAYXOL010000007.1, from coordinate 110,352 downwards.
ATCGAATAATGTACATATCAAATAAAAGAAGAAAAGTATTTATACTTTTCTTACTATTCACTTGAGTATGTTATTTTTCCAGGGTTTATTCGTACAATCTATTTTCTAATTTGAAGTACATTTTAGCTCCTGTTTCTTGAAAGAGTGCCTTTCCAGACGTAACTTCAATTATTTGTGCCTGTAATTTTTCTAGATTACTAAACTCACAGAGTATTTTAATTTTCACTTTGTCAGTATAATCTATATTCTCTATATGAGTATTCACTTCCGCGCATAAATATTGTAGCTTTCCAAGTTGATCGTATTCAATTACTATTTCTAATGGAATACCTTTAACTTTTTCCACCACTCCTGCTTCTGTAACAGCTAAGGAGGCGCCTTTAGAATAGGCTCTTGAAAGACCTCCTGTTCCAAGAAGAATTCCTCCAAAATATCTTGTAACTACTACAATTACATCTGTAACATCACATTTTTTTAAAACTTCCAGCATAGGAATTCCTCCTGTACCATGAGGTTCCCCGTCATCGCTATATCTTTGTATCATCTTATTTTCACCAATTATATAGGCGTAAACATTATGTCTAGCTTCTTTGTGCTGACTTTTAACCAGTTGTATAAATTCCTTAGCTTCCTCTTCGGTTTCAACTCTTTTCCCATGGCCAATGAAAATTGACTTCTTCTCTTTAAATTCAGCAATTGATTCATCTTTTATTGTAAAATAACTCATTTCACTTCTCCCGTCTATTCTAAATCCTTTAGCGTTAAGTTTAATGTACGTCAAAAGCCACCTAAATTGAGTCCATCAATAATAAAAAGTTTTCTGCAGCATCTATTATGTATTTTTTATCTGTATTCTCATATAAATATTTTATTTTAGCAATAGCTTTTTCACTTTTTATTTTCCCTAAGGATTTTATTGCATAACTTATCACTTGTGGATTCTCGTCAGCGAGGGCTCTAAGCAACGCCACTTCCGCCCTTTTATCTCCCATTTTTCCCATTGCAGAAACTGCCATTCTTCGTATATTTATAGATTTATTCACAGAAGCTTTTATTAAAATATCTAAACTGGATACTTCCTTTAATTCCCCTAAAATCCAAACTGCAGCTTCTTTATCTTTAGGATACATTTCCCCATACGTAGTTTTTATAAGCGCTGCTAATTTATTTTTATTATCCTGGTCCATGGAATTTAAAAAATAAATTTTATCCTCTTTTCCAGCGCTTACAATACTTTTGAATAGTTCATTAGTATCGTTGCTTTTCACAAGAAATCTATATTTTATTTTACCATCTATGATATGTTTTTGTACAATAGCATTATCCAAGTTCCTGATTTTACATATAGCCTCCATAGTTTTGCCCTCTAAAAATAAAAAATAAGATATTTCCTCCTGAGAATATACCCCAATGTGTTGCCAGTCAACATCCACTAATCCCTTTTTCAAAAGTTTCTCACCTTACCTTGTGACTATTTTTTACTTTCCATTAATATCTCAGATATAATTTTAATCCCTTCTTCTATTTCAGTTTTTTTTATCTCTGAAAAGCTCAATCTAAAATATTTATTACCTTGCTGCGCATTTTTATAAAATAAAACTCCTGGTGTTATTAAAACTTTTCTATTCTTACAGCTATAAAATAAATCCATAGAATTAATTTTAAAATTATCAGATATTTTAAAATAAAAATTAATTCCTCCACCTGGTGTAAAATAGCTAACTTTATGTTTTAAATATTTATCAATACAATTTATCATAAAGTTATATTTATCTTTATAAGCCATATTAAGATGATTTATATGGTCTTTCCAAAGATCTTTATTTATATATAAATCTAGAGCACGTTGCATAAGACTTGAGGTTGATATATCTGAGTTGATTTTTGAATTTTGAATATACTCCTTATACTTCTCAGGTGATATCATATACCCCAGTCTTATTCCAGGTAGAAATATCTTTGAAAAACTCTTAATATAAATAACTCTGTCATTTATATCTAAGCTTTTAAAACTCTTATATTGCTTTTGATCATATATTAATTCAGATAAATAATCATCCTCAACAATATAAAAATCATAGACCTCTGCCAATTCTAATATTTTTAACTTTTTCTCTAAACTATAAGTGGCCCCTGTGGGATTTTGAAAATAACTCATGACATAAAAACATTTTATTTTATTTTTCTTTAGTATTTCTTCTAATTGTAGTAAATCTACGCCATCTTCCAAGATATCAACTTCAAATATATTAGCCCTTCGCCATTTAAAAACTGTTAAAGCACCACCATAGGTTGGCTTTTCTACAACAACATTATCATGAACATTTATTATAGATTTTGACACTATATCAATACCCTGTTGCGCACCAGAAAGGATCAGTATATCTTCAGTGCTTACCTTATTGTCCCAAAAAAAACTACTTATACTATTTCTAAGTCCTTCATACCCCAAAGATTCCTTATACGCAAAGGCTTCTGCACCATCTCTATCTAATACTTCATTTAATACATTTTTAAACACTGTTACTGGAAAAAATTCGCTGCTGCTTATTTCCCCTGTAAAATCTACATATGCTTTAAGGTCATTCCCAGAGATTTTTTTTAATGTGTTTGAATATTCGTTTTTGAATTTTATATTTGTATCTCTTCTTTTAGCATAAGTTCCACTACCCATTTTTTGATATGCATAGCCCTCAGCTTCAAGTTTTTTATAGGCACTCACTATGGTAACTTCATTAACTAGCAATATTTTTGCTAGTTTTCTAATAGAGGGTAATTTTTCACCATCATAAATGTTATTTTCATCGATCATTTTTTTTATATGCTTTGATACTTCTATGTATTTGGGAATATCCAAGTTAAATTGAATTTCATACTTTTTCATATCTACACCTATTTATTTCAAAATTATTAGAAATAATATACATTTTGTTTAAATAAAACTTTATCTTTCTCCATGGTAAAGTCTCTTGTTTCTTTTTTTATAATATCACTTTGCCATAATTTCTTAAGCAATTCCTCCATATCTATATCAAAATCCACAAATAAATCTTCCTCCATGATTTCCTCAGCGCTTAAAAACTTATCTTGTTGTCTCATATAGTTTAAAAGCAAGCTGCAATTACTCTTAATACTTGAATTTATGCTTTCCTCTAAAAACCTCATAGTTTCTTGAATTGTATCTTCTATGTTTGTTTTCTCAAAAAATAATTTATCAACACATTGCTTAAAATCCTCATTCAAATTCATGGCCATGGCCAGTACATCTTTGCTAATCATATATCCTGATGAATTAACATATAGTCTTGAATACTTTTCTATACATCTTATAGCCGTTGTGTAGGATGTATATATCCCGTTGCTCCACAAATACTTTTTACATACGCCCATATCCTTTAATAGTTTGCCTAAAAAAAACATGCCCCACCGTTCTCTATCAACATCAGGGAAAAATCTACCACCGTCAAACCTTATGGTTATATCCATATCTTTTGAAAATACTAATCTTGAAGATGAGAAAATTCTATGTATATATCCGCCCTTTAAATTATCAGAATAAATTTGTATGAATTTTTCTTTACCCATAAGTTTAATATGAACAGGAATACCCTTTTCCTGCGTATATATATCTCGAATTTTCTCAAAATTCTCTTCCATAATTACAAAAAGGTCAATATCTGATTCTTCCCATAAATCTCCAGTTACCATACTTCCAAATACCATTACTGATAAAACAGATTCATCAATCTTTATTCTATCTACAACGCTATTAAAAGCCTTTTGATATTGTAAAATAGTTTTTGTCATTCTCTTTACCCCCAGTTTTCAATGTTTTTTATCATCCTAAAAATAATTTTCTAAATTCCATATTAACATCACAATCGTCGAAATCTTCTTATATTATACCTTTATCCACCATTATAACACTACATTTTTCACACTTGCAAATTTTATTTTCAGATTATTACTTAAATAAGAAACTTCTCCTATAGGATAACCTCCAAATTAGTCATCTTATTTTTACTAGTTGTACCACCATACATAATTACCCATTTAGTAAAATAAGGAGAATCAAGCTTACTGCATAAGCTGATTCTCCTTAACATTATACAAAATCATTTACAATCATACCTTGATAATTTCAGCATATTATCAATTTTACATCTCAATACTCTAATTAAATCTTCAGAGATTTCATTAACTTCTTTTGTTAAATCTAAAGCATCTTTTATCTTTGAACTACTACCAAAATTTATACTCGCCACATTTTTTGCGGCAGTTGAATAATCAAGAGATGCAAGGGATAAGGTATATAGTGTGTCTATCAATGGCCTTACATCATTTTCAAAATAAGCTCTTGCTTTAAAATCCAAGGTTAGTCTGTCTACTTCATATCTTAAAATATTAATATTTACAGCCTTATCTGCCAACGATGCAATATCAAAATTACTATTTGTTTGAGTTGTGTCTGTGGTTCCGGTGGTGCTAGTACCATCCGGTATTGGCTCCGTAAAAGACTTTGCTTCATCTGGAGGCTTAGTAGGGTTTTGTGGATTATATTTAAGTGTTTTTTTTATATTGCTCTTTCTCTTATCAGAATTTGATTTTTTATCTCCCATATCTGCTCCTACATGCTAAGATAAATGCTATATAACTTTTAGTCACATTCATGAAAATAACCAGTCAATATTCTTGGCACTTTCCTTCAATATGTCTTATTTAATTATATAAGCTACTTAAAGATTTTATTACACTTATAAAGAATTTCTTTTATGCGTAATGAAAGTTTCTTTAACCAATATTGAAAACTAAACTAAAATATATTTTTCACATTTATTATAAGCTTCATCGTCCGCTTGTACTGTCATAAGAGTTCCTTCTTCGGTGTATTTTTCAGATTCAACCTTTGAACCTCTATGCAAATATGCCACCATGGATTGATCAGTGTATGGAATAAGAACATCAAATCTTTTAAGAGTATATGGAAGTTCTTTACAAGCTTCTTTCAATAGCTCTTCCAAATTTGTACCATACTTAGCTGATATTTCTATGCACTTCAAATCTTTATATTTTTCTTTAATCTTTAAAATATTTTCCGGTGAAGCCTTATCAATTTTATTTAACACCAATATCATTGGCTTATCAATTGCTGCAAGCTCTGTTAATACTACATCTACAGCTTCTATTTGTAACTGTGCAGTGTCTGAAGATACATCGACTATGTGCAACAATAAATCTGAATATACCACTTCTTCCAATGTTGATTTAAAGGCTTCCACGAGATCATGAGGAAGCTTTCTTATAAAGCCTACAGTATCAGTTACTGCTGCCACACGGTTATCAGGTAATAACAGCGCTCTTGTTGTTACATCTAAGGTTGCAAAGAGCATATCTGCTTCAAATACTTTATCCTTTTGAATGGCAGTTTTTAGTGCTGCTACCTCACACAATATATTTCTAAGAGTTGATTTTCCAGAATTTGTATATCCGACTAAGGATATTTTTGAAATACTTTCGCGACTTCTCTTTTCTCTTTGTACATTTCTCGTTGTTCTTATTTTTTCTAATTCTTTATTTAAATCAAAAATCCCTTCTCTAATTCGTCTTTTATCAATTTCTAATTTTTTCTCTCCAGGGCCTCTTGTTCCAATTCCCGCACCAGTTCTTGAAAGCATAGTTCCAAGGCCGGTTAAACGTGGTAACCTATACTTTAATTGTGCAAGTTCAACTTGAATTTTTGCTTCGCGAGTTTTTGCTCTGCGTGCAAATATTTCTAATATCAATGTAGTTCTATCTATAACTTTACAGCCCATCACCTCTTCCAGATTTCTAACTTGAGAGCCGGATAATTCATCATCAAAAATAACTAAATTTGCTCTTAGTGCTTGCCTAATAACGGAAATTTCTTCTGCTTTACCGCTACCTATATATAAAGCTGGATCTATTTTATGTCTATTTTGCAAAACTATATCTACAGTTTGCACATTACAAGCTTTTGCCAGCTCCCTAAGTTCTACTAGGTCCTCTTCACTTTCTATACCTACTAAAATAGCTCTCTCTAAATCATCTTCAGTGATTTCACAGGTTTTCATTAATCTTTCAATGTGCTTAACTTTGTCTATGATATCATATTCTATTACTTTATCTATGCTTAGAGGACCTACTTCTTCCTCTATTAGAACATTATTTTCTATTCCACAAAATCCTATATTATATTTCAGCTCTTCCTTTTCAGATATTCCAATTGCCACAATACAATCTAACTTTAGTTTTATAAGTGCGGACATATCAAGGGCAGATAATCTAGAATTACCATTTGGGTGAGTGTGAACAATTTTAACACCAGATAATCTACCTTCTCTTATATCAATTATAGGCAGTTCCACCGTACTACTGTCCCCTATTGCCATACTAATTATTTTACCTTTTCTGTCAATTGCCGCACTGATTTCTCTATTTAAATCTTTCGTTACCTCAACTAGTATATCTACCAATTCTTCAGATAAGATAGAATCTTTTGATATTTGTATATCACAAGCATTATCTAATTTATTTAAAATTGAATTCTTAACCCCGTCTATATTTCCATATATCATCATAAATCACTCCATTCTAATAATATTTTTGCAAATTTTCTTATTGTTATACTTGACAACTATCATATAATTTTATACTATTGAAGCAATATTGTAAATATATATAGAGGGCGGGATTAATATTGGATGATAAAAAAATAAATATTCTTATATCTAAAGATCAAATCGACGAAAGAGTTGGACAACTTGGTACAGAAATATCCAAAGATTATTCGAAAAAAAAATTGTATATTCTTTCATTACTCCGAGGTAGTTTCATATTTACTGCGGATCTTGTACGTCAAATTACTGTACCTACAAAAATAGGTTTTATGACAACATCAAGTTATGGTGCAGGCGAAGAGTCTAGCGGATCCGTTAACATTATAAATGATATTCCTGACGATATTTCTGGTTTTGATGTATTAATAGTGGATGACATTGTTGATACAGGAATAACTATGAGTTCAATTATCACAAGGGTTAAATCCCTTGGAGCTGCTTCAGTTAAATCTTGTGTACTCTTAGATAAACACGAAAGAAGAAAAATTGATATAATACCCGATTATTGTTGTTTTGAAATTCCTGATCTTTTTGTAGTAGGTTATGGTCTAAATTACGGAGACTATTATAGAAACATCCCTTACGTTTTTAATTGGGAAGCTTAATTTTTTAACTGTTACAACATATATATAGAAACAAAAATACGCTGAGTAGCGTATTTTTTTGTTTCTACTTGCTACCATTTCCCAATTTAAAACCTGTACCATTTAAATCCAATCCAATTGCGGTATTCGGTGTTTTCCCTACTATTATAGTTTCAGCTATTGCTATTTCATTGTTTACCTCTATGTCATTGCTTTTCAATGGAATAATTACTCTAACTGTGGTTTTTACTTTAACATATATTTTATGTCTGGTTTGATTTATACCCGCACTTTCAAACTCAGAAGAATATTTAGTCTCAACAAAGCCTATAGGTTGCATTTTTATTGTTATTCGCGGACCATAATAAGATAAAATATTATTTCTTGTTATATAACCTATAGGTATTTTTATGCCTATATCCCCGAGTTTCAATAGCTCCTTTTGTGACTCTAGCGCAACATCACAAGCTATTTTATTCATTTTTAGAGTATCTGCTTTTAACATTACAATATTCCCCTGTGAATCTTTATCAACTCTTATAATTTCATCGTAATTAAATTGCTTGGAATATTCATTTATAATTGTTCTATTAACAATTTCTGTAGCTTTTGCTCTCATTTCTGCATCCGCCACTGCCAATACGGTGGGCATTACGATTTTATCAAAAATATATATGAATAATGTAAAATTAATTATAATTATGGTTATAATTAATAATATTCTTTTCTTAATTTTATTTTTAATATATCTTACCTCCATTCAAGGTTATATGTTATTATATGTAACTTTTTCAATGTACAGAATTAAATAACATATCAAAATGGATATTTTAAATTTTCATAATTATATGGTATAATATTAACAATAAATTATACGTATACAATATATGTTTTTACACAACACCTAAAAATTATTAATTATCATCCGCTTCAGAGAAATACTAGGAGGACATTGAATGAAAGATAAAGAAACCACCCAAATGAAACATAAAAAGCCTGCTCCCAAAAAAAAGAAATCAACTAGTAAGAAAGTTTTTAAGGGCTTTGTTTTTACTATTTTTTTTGTAGCCTTAATAGCTATGGTAGCAATGGGAGGCGTAATCCTCGCTATGGTTAAGACCGCACCCGAATTAGATATTAATGAATTCTTAAAATTAGATGAACCTTCAATATTATATGACAATTCTTCAAAGTATATGGACGAATATATTACATCAGAAAGAAGAACTAATATATCTATTAATAGTGTTCCAATCATCCTTAAGGATGCATTTATAAGTATTGAGGATTCTAGGTTTGATACTCATCCAGGTATTGACATTAAAAGACTTGCTGGTGCTATATTTAATGATTTGAAAATAAAAATAAATGGTAGTGGCGAAAGTCTCCAAGGTGCTTCGACTATTACTCAACAATTGGTTAAATATAGAATGTTTTTAGAAGATTCTATGGAGAATAGAACTTCTATAAAAAGAAAAGTTCAAGAAATTTCTCTTTCTCTAAAGCTAGAAAAGGTTTTGACCAAAGACCAAATTTTAGAAGCTTATATGAACACTATTTTTCTAGGAGGAAAAGCTCATGGTATAGAAGCAGCCTCTGAGCAATATTTTGGTAAGACTATTAAACAATTAACCTTAAAACAATCTGCCTTTATTGCTAGTGCTGCGCAAAATCCTACTTATTCATATAGCTTGGCATATAAAGCATTTAAGTCAAAAGAAGCTTTTGTTTCAAACAGAACAAAAGCTGTTCTTGAAAACATGTTAAAATATAATAAAATCACCAAAGATCAATTTGATATTGCTATGGATGAAAAACTAATATTTAATTTTTCAATAAAAGATGCAAACAAGATGAACTTTGAGTCCTTTTCTAGACCTGTTATTCTCCAGGTTTCTGAGGATTTAATGAAAACCTTAAATATAACCAAAAACGAAGCGTATTCAATGCTTATGTACGATGGTCTAAAAATTAATACAACTATGGATAGAGCTTTGCAAAATAAATCACAGACTATAATTGATGATCCTATTCAAGCGAATAAAAAAAATAGCTACGACTATATATTCCCTAGAAATTACAATCTTAAGCTTAAACAACCAGAGATCCAAGCCTCCTGTGTTATCATGGATTATCATACAGGTGAAGTTAAAACCATTATAGGCGGACGTGGAGTTGAAGGTCCTATGTCTTATAATAGAGCTGCCTCCATTGACTTTTTAAAGGCGCCTGGGTCAAGCATTAAGCCACTGACAGTATATGGTCCAGCTATAGATACAAAAATAGCTACGGCTTCTACAATTATTGAAGATTCGCCTGTACCTGAAGAAATAGGAAAGAAGTATGGGGCTCCAGGCGACCCCCCTTATGATCCTAGAAATTCCCCTGATAAATATTATGGATATTTGACTCTAAGAGATTGTTTAAAACATTCCGTTAACGTTGCTGCTGTTAAACTTGAGGATATGATTAGTCTTAAAACCGGTGTTGCTTATGGTGAAAAATTCGGTTTGCAGCTAGATGAAACAGATAAAAGAAGCATGTCTGCTATGGCCCTAGGTCAATTAGATGGTGGTAGCTATAAGGGGACTAATCCTCTTACTATGGCTGCTGCATATGGAGTTTTTGGTAATAATGGAATGCGTACTACTCCAAGATTATACACAAGTGTAGTTGATAGAAGTGGAAAAATATTGCTTCAAACAAAATATGAGACAAAAAATGTTTTATCTCCTCAAAGCGCTTATATAATGTATGATTTACTACAAGGACCTGTAAGTCCTGGTGGTACTGGTCCAGGCGCTAATTTCGGCAGCATGCCTGTTAGGGGTAAAACTGGTACATCTTCTGATTCAAAAAACTTATGGTTTGTTGGCTTAACGCCTTATTACTCTGCAGCTATTTGGATTGGAACAGATGATGGAGCTAAAATAAAAGAAATGGGTAGTACTACTGCCGCCTTATTGTGGGGTAAAATCATGAAAGAAGCCCATGTATCTCTACCTGTTAAACAAGTGGAGGAGCCCTCAGGCATATCTTCCTATTCTGTATCAAAAGATTCAGGAGATATCCCTACAGATTTAACCTATGCTGATCCAAGAGGAAATAGAGTTTACTCTGAACTTTTTATTGATGGAACTCAACCTACAACACTTGATAGCATACATGTTTCAGCCAAGGTTACCAAAGACCCTAGTGGTAATTATGTTCTGGCTTCGGAATTTACACCACCTGATAAAATTGAAACTAGGATTTTCATAAAAAGAGGTTTTCATAACTCAGCATTGTTAGACTCAGCATATGTACTACCAACGGCCGTTGATAATTTTTCAATGAAAACTATAATTCCAGAGGTCACTGATCCAGCGGTTACAGATCCACCTATTACCGACCCTGCGGTTACTGATCCAGCTGTTACAGACCCTCTTATTAATGATCCCACCGTTACCACGCCTTAATGTAATAAGGCAACAATTAAATAAAAAAACTACTATCAAATATTTTTGATAGTAGTTTTTTTATCCTTTAGTTTTAGGATTAAATATTAAAGCCATAATATATCCGAAAAAAATTGCTGCAGTAATCCCTCCCGCAGTACCCTTTATGCCTCCTGTAAATGCACCTATAAGACCAACCTCGTCTACTTCCTTCATTACACTTTTAGCTAAACTAAAACCAAACCCTGGAAGTGGTATGCTTCCACCCGCTTTACCATATTTTATCACTACATCGTATATGTTTAATGCGCCCAGTATTACTCCACCAGTTACAAATACAACTAATATTCGAGCAGGAGTCAATTTAGTAGTGTCCATAAGTATTTGGCCTATTACACAAATTATTCCTCCAACAATAAATGCCATAATATAATTATTCATTTATTCACCCCCAAACTCTATACTAACAGCATGTGCGATTCCAGGTATTGATTCTCCTTGCAACGAGGAAGTAGGGCTTAGAAGTGCTCCTGTAGATACTAGAAGTACTCTTTTAAATTTACCTCTTAACATATTTTTGAGTAGGTACCCTGTTGCCACCACCGCAGAACACCCACAACCACTACCGCCTGAATTAGTTCCTTGTTTTGCAGCGTCAAAAATTTCCTCACCACAGTCAATATAATGATTTTTCATATCATACTTATATTCTAGGAGTAACTCTTCTGTAAACTTTCTTCCTACTATGCCCAGGTCTCCTGTGGCAATAATATCATAATCTGAGGGCTTTCTGCCCGTGTCCATAAAGTGTTGCTTAATGGTGTCAACAGCTGCTGGTGCCATGGCAACCCCCATATTATTTACATCAGTTATTCCATAGTCTTTAACTTTACCAATTGTAACATGTGTAACGTATGGAAAATCACCTTTTTTACCCAAAACCATTGCTCCTGCACCAGTAACTGTCCATTGTGATGTTGGAGGCCTCTGACTTCCCATCTCTAATGGCAGTCTGTATTGTCTTTCAGCCGATGAGAAATGAGATGAAGTAGCCGCTACAACATAATTTGCTAGGCCCCCTTCCATTATCATTGATCCTACACTTAAAGACTCTGCCATAGTTGAACATGCTCCATAGAGCCCCAAAAATGGTATATTCAAATCTCTAGCTGCAAAACTTGAAGAGATTAGCTGATTTAGTAAATCTCCTGCTAGTAAATAATTTATATCAGTTTCCTTTAGTTTTGCTTTTTTTATACTCTCTGTAACAGCCGTATATAATAAACTACTTTCGGCTTTTTCAAAACTTGTAGCTCCATGAAGATCATCTTCTAAAATCCTATCAAAATACTCTTTTAATGGTCCCAGGCCTTCCTTAGGCCCAACTATATTGTATGTACTAATAATTCTAGGTTTGCTTTCAATTTTCACTGTTTGAGTTCCCATTCTTCTCCCCATGTTAAATCACCACCTTATAAAATAATATAAAATACCCACAATCACAGATGAACCTATTCCATATACTAAAACTGGTCCTGCAATTGTAAACATTTTAGCTGCAACACCAAAAACAAAACCCTCTTTTTTAAATTCCATTGCTGGTGAAACTATAGAATTTGCAAACCCAGTAATTGGCACGACAGATCCTGCTCCCGCAAAATCACCGAGCTTATCATATATACCTATTCCCGTAAATATAGCTCCTAGAAACACCATAACTATTGAAACATAAGTCCCTAACTCGTCACTGTGAACACCCATTATTAAAAAAAAGTCGCTGATGAATTGTCCAATTACACATATTGCACCTCCAACCCAAAAGGCATTAAAACAATGTAATAGTAAATTTGGTTTAGGATTTTTATTAGAATTCAGGTGTTCGAATTTTTTTCTTATGGTTTTTTCTTCCACTTTCATGAAATATCCTCCTTACCATTCTCAAAATGGACATTATTAAAATATATTCAATTAATCATATTCAATATATTTTATCACTAAGTTATTATTCGCCATTATTTAATTTTTAGTCAAAAAAATAAGAATCATTTATAGATAAACAACTTCAAAATGCAGCATTGAAGTTGTTTTCTATATTTCATCTTATCCACTCAACTTTTCTTTCATTATTTTCAAAACTTTCTTTTCTATTCTTGATACTTGTACTTGGCTAATTCCCAGCATTTTAGCTACTTGAATTTGTGTATTATCTTTAAAATATCTGAGCATAATTATTTGTCTTGATTTTGCATCCAGTTTTCTAAGCGCTTCTTTAAGGGCAATTTTATCTAAGACCTCATTATCTTCTTCATATTTCTCACTTAATTTATCTATTAGAAGCACAGGTGCACCATCATCTTGATGTATCGTATCAAATAAATATTGCATGTTATTTGCAGACTCAAGTGCATATATTATATCTTCCTTATCTATATTGGAAAAAACTGATAGTTCGTCGATGGTAGGATCTCTACCTAATTCTTTTGTTAAAGTATCTTTATCATAATGCAATTTTCGCGCTGTGTTTTTAACACTTCGGCTTACTTTTATAATTCCATCGTCCCTAAGAAATCTTTTGATTTCTCCCATTATCATGGGCACAGCATAGGTAGAAAATTTAACATTGTACTTAGTATCAAAATTGTTAATTGCCTTTACTAGACCAATACAACCAATTTGGAATATATCATCATATTCATATCCCCTATTAAGAAATTTTTTACTAATTGATGCAACCAATGGTAAATTCATCTCTACTAGCCTATCTAATGCACCTGGTTCTCCATTTCTAGCTAGTTGAATCAGCTGCATATTATCCTCATAATTATAATTGTTCTTTCTAATTATTTTTTGATCCATAATATTCCACCTAACATAAAGGATTAAATATTTTTTTCATTATTATACTTGTTCCCCTACCTTTATCAGACTTTACTTCTAATCTGTCCATAAAAGTTTCCATTACAGTAAAACCCATGCCTGACCTCTCTAAGTCTGGGCGAGAAGTATATAATGGTTGCATAGCAATCTCTAAATTGTCAATTCCTTTTCCTGAGTCGCTAATTATCACTGTTAATTCATTTTCATTAATAATAGCTTCTATAGAAATTATTTCCTCTTCACTATCATACCCATGAATAATTGCATTGGTAACCGCCTCAGAAACCGCAGTTTTAACATCACTAATTTCTTCAATTGTTGGATCTAATTGTGCTGCAAATGCTGCTACGGCTACTCTTGCAAAACCTTCATTCTGGGATTTGCTTAAAAACTCGATTTTAACTCTATTATGTCCCATATTAATCCCCCCACTAAATATTGTTTACAGCTTGTTCAACATCATCATATAACTTGATGATTTTAAGCATTCCTGACAGTTCGAACACTCTTTTCACTGAAGATTTAATGCTTGTTACACAGACTTTCCCATTTCTCATATGCAATTTTTTGTACCTTCCAATAACCACCCCAATGCCGGAGCTGTCCATAAAAGACACTCCACCAAAATCCATAATTAGTTTGTTGTAGTTATTTCGCTCTAAGCGATCGTCTATCATATTCCTTACTTCCTGCGCACTATGATGATCTAATTCTCCTGACATGTAAACAATCAATTTATCTTGGCTATTTTCAAAATTTAAATTCATCTTCTTCCCCCTTGAGTCATTTTGAATTATTTTTTGTTTTCGTCTAAATATCATCCCTTTCTTACTATATTCTACCAATTACATAATTTTCCTTCTTTTTTTGAAAATTATTTAAGCATATTTTTATATTTTACCCATTTATATTCATTTAATACATTATGTTATAAATAAGTTTAAAAATAAGTTGATTTCAGCAAACTATTGCCCTATATGAAAATAATTGTTATACTATTCTTGTTTAACTTTTGAAATTATTTGTTAATGGGCAAAATATAAGTAAATAACAATTTAAAATTGTTATTTAGCCCAAATATGAGGAGGAATAACAATGGATATGTGGTTTAAAGAAGGTCAAATAGCCAATGCTGCTATGACTTATAAAATAAAGGAAACTTTGGTAACAAAGACAACTCAGTATCAAGAACTTGCAATTCTTGATACTGAGGCTTTTGGAAGAATGCTGGTACTAGATGGAATAGTTCAAACTACTATTGAAGACGAATATGTATATCATGAGATGATTACTCATATTCCACTATTTACTCATCCAAATCCTAAAAGGGTTCTTATTGTAGGTGGAGGAGATGGTGGTGCTATTCGTGAGGTATTAAAACACCCAGGCATTGAGAAAGCGGTACTATGCGAAATTGATGTTGATGTTGTTACTCAGTGCAAAAAATATCTTCCTGAGATAAGTTGTGCCTTAGATAATCCCAAATGTGAAGTTTTTATTGGTGATGGTATAAAATATGTTCATGAGCATAAAAATGAATTCGATGTTATAATTGTAGACTCTACTGACCCTTTTGGAGCTGCTGAGGGCTTATTCGGAGGAAGTTTCTATAGGGAAATATTTGAATGTCTAACAGACCGCGGTATTTTCATTGCACAAACAGAAACTCCCTTTTTCCTTCCTGACGTAGTAAAAAGAGTGTTTAACGATGCAAAATCAGTATTTCCTGTTACAAAATTGTTTATGGCAGCTATTCCTACTTACCCAAGTGGATACTGGAGCTTTACAGTAGGCTCCAAAAAATACGACCCAGAAACAGTAGATTTATCTGCTGCTTATGAATTTGATACTAGATACTATACAAAGAAGCTACATAAAGCTTGTTTCGCATTACCTAAGTTTGTAGAAGACTTAATAAAATAGAATAGCTATAAAAAAATAAAACAAATAAAAGCGGTATAATTATATATACTGCTTTTATTTGTTTTATTTTTAGTACCTGTATATACTATTAATATAAAACCTTATAAATATCTCTAATTTCATCCCTACTTAAAGGTACATAGTTATTAGCTAAAAGTCTTTGTTGACCTACCATAACACTATCTGCGAAACTTTCAATTTCTTCTATCTTCATACCATACTCTTTAAGTGGTTTTCTAACTAATAATTTATCAAGTACGCCAGCAAGTGAAGCAAACACATCACTATCAATACTTACATTTAGAATATCTGCAAGTATTTTATTAACATCCTTAATTTTTCCATTAGGATTTTTCTTATTGTAAGTTCTAAATACTTCTACAAACATCTGGTAATTTGCTTCTCCATGAGGAACATGGTAAGTTCCACCAAGTGGATAAGAAAGCGCATGTACAGCACCAACTCCTGTGTTTCCAAAAGCAATACCAGCATAGTTACTACCTATAACAAAATCTTCGATTATCTCTTTTCTATACTCTTCGCCTTTTTCAATTATTTGCATATATCCTTTTAAAATAAGGTCCATTGCTTTAACACTAAAAACTTCTGTATATGGGTTAGATTTTGGAGATACATAAGACTCAATTGCATGAATTAATGCATCAATTGAACTTGCAACAAAGAATTTGTATGGAAGACCTTTAACAAGCTCTGGAATAAGTACTGCATGATCGGCTAGTAATTCATCTATAGCAAGCCCCATTTTTGTATGTTTAGCTTTGATTTCAGCTATAGATATATTTGTAACTTCTGAACCAGTTCCAGCAGTTGTAGGAACTATTATAAGCTCTTTGTCCTTTACAAGTGGAACTGTTTTTTCGAATAGCTCAAGCGCTTTATTTTCGCCCTTTATTACAAGAAGTTTTGCAATATCTATAACGCTACCGCCACCTATTGCAATTATTCTTTTAAAAGTCTTTCCTTTAATAAGTGCTAATACTGCGTCAATTATCTCATCTGATGGTTCACCAACACCGAATTTTTCTAGAAAAACTATCTCTGCTTTAAGATTCAAACTACCAAAGAATGGATTATATATAAATTCATTTGATAATACAAAATCTCCCTCACCTATAGTAAAAGTTTCAGCAAATTCTTTTGCTGTATCAAATTTATGGATTTGTGATTTAAGTGAAAATAATTTCATTACATTTCCTCCTATTTTATAATTATTTATATTGGTAAATAGGTTTCAACTTTAAGAGTTGAAACCTAACACTTTTATACTACTGCGCCCAGATTTCTTCATTTGTTGGAACTTTAGCATCTTTATTGAAGTATCCTATTCTTGATATATTTATTAAGTGATAATAAGTAAAGTTTTCAGATATTGAATTATTTCCCCAAGATCCGCAACCAAGAGTTGTAGAAGGATTAAATCCATTTTTAAAACTTCCACCCGCACCAGTAGATGATGTTTGATTAACAACCAATCTACTTATAGGTAATTCTTTTCCTGCATATGCTATATGAGCATCATCATTTGAATGAACCGCTGTAGTATGTCCCGCGCCTTCAAATAAAAGATTAGTTTTAGCAAGTTGTACCGCTTCTTCAAATGTATTGTAAGTCATTGTTATCATAACTGGGAACATTTTTTCTTTATTAAGCACGTCTAATGATCCTATGCCTTTAGTTTTTAATATAATAACTTTTGTAGCAGCAGGAACAACAACACCTGCCATATCAGCTATAAATTGAACTGATTGTCCAACAAGTTTACCACTAATTACTCCACCTGGGAACATAACACTTCTGAATTTTTCAATTGTCTCTTCATCTTCAATATAGTAAGCACCGTTATTAATAAATGCCTCCATTACTTTCGCATGTTCTTCAACTGGGGCAATAATAGATTGTTCTCCAGAACAGATAATCCCATTATCAAATATTCTTCCTGCTATAATATCTTTAGCAGCTTGATCAAAATCATAATTTCTATCAATAATAACCTGAACATTTCCTGCTCCAACTCCAAATGCAGGCTTACCACTTGCATAAGCAGCCTTTACCATTCCCATTCCTCCAGTAGCTACTACTGTATCAACAGCTGACATTAATTCTGCTGTTAATTCAACAGATGGTTCTGATATTATTTGAATTAAATTTTCTGGTGCTCCCAACTTTCTAAGTTCATCACTCATTAATTTAACAGCATGAGCTGAGCAATTTTTAGATCTTGGATGTGGCGCAACAATAATTGCATTTCTTCCTTTTATTGCAAACATAGCATTACACATAGGTGTAACTATTGGATTTGTAGTAGGTGTAATTGAACCAATAACTCCCTTTGGCTTTGCTACAAGTAATATACCTTCTCTTCCTTCTTCTGATCCAATGATATCTACAGATTTTTTCCCTTTTAAGCTATTCCATATAGTCTTTGACTTACCCATATTTTTAGCTACCTTATCTTCATATACTCCCATTCTTGTTTCAGTTACCGCTTCTTTTGCAAGTACTTCTGCATTATCGAATATAACTTTAGCAATCACTCTAACAAGTGAATCTACCTGTTCTTGGTTGTAGTCTGCTATACCAGCTTGAGCCTCTCTTGCCTTTACCATCATTTCATTTATTATTGCTTTATTGTCCATTTTATTTTCCTCCTATTTGTTATAAATTACTTTATCATCAACTTATAATTCTATAAGATTAACTTATAGAATTATAAGATTAACATACTATACTTTTGTATTTAATTATACTGTTTTCTCTTTCATGGATCCTGTATTTAAAAATCTACTGTGCCATGACAAAGCTTTATGGAGCATATGTGGTGTATGTTTTGCTCCAACCAGTTGTGAATCTTCGAAATATTTCATAAGTGCTTCTTTATAATCTGGATGTGCACAATTGTTGATTATTTTCATTGCTCTTTCCTTTGGGCACAATCCTCTTAAATCTGCTACTCCTTGCTCAGTTACAATAACCATAACATCATGCTCTGTATGGTCTACATGAGATACCATGGGAACAATTGAAGATATATCGCCTTTTTTGGCAATAGATACAGTAGTAAAAATTGTTAAGTATGCATTTCTTGCAAAATCACCAGATCCACCAATACCATTCATCATTTTACTTCCCATTATATGTGTTGAATTTACATTTCCATAAATATCTACTTCAATAGCTGTATTCATAGCAATAACACCTATTCTTCTTGCAATCTCAGGATTATTACTTATTTCTTGAGGCCTTAATACAATTTTATCTTTATAAAAATTTATTTCTTCTTTAAATTCAACCATTTTCGCTGGCGAAGGACTTATTGCTGTGGATGATGCCATTACTGCTTTCCCACATTTCAATAAATCTAACATAGAATCTTGAATTACCTCAGTATAACAAGTTAAATTTTCAAAATTGGATTCACAAAGGCCACCAAGTACTGCATTGGCTACACTACCTACACCAGATTGAAGTGGTAATAAGTTCTCTGGCAATCTGCCTTCTTCTACTTCCATTTCTAAAAACTTAATTAAATTTTTAGAGATTTTCTTTGAATCTTCATCAATAGCTGCTAGTGGTCTTGTTTTATCTAAACCATCAGTCATAACAATAGCTGCTATTTTATCAATTCCACAAGGTATGCATGTTGTTCCAATTCTATCTCCTGGATGAATTAGTGGAATTGGTTTTCTAAATGGTGGTTTTTCTACCATATATATATCTGCCATTCCCTCTAGTTCAATGGGTTGACTTTCATTAACTTCAACAATTACAAAATCTGCATTTTTTATATAACATGCAGCATTTCCAATTGCAGTAGAAGGTACAATACATCCATCCTCAGTAATTGCAACAGCTTCAATAATTGCCACATTTACCTTAGGAATGGCTCCACAATCCACATACTGGGTACAGTGACTTAAATGCATGTCTATATAATCAATATCCCCACTATTTATGCTATTTCTTACTGAATTATTAGTTTGGTATGGCAATCTCTTAGAAATAATTCCTGCCTCTGCCCAGGCTCCGTCTATTTCTTCCCCTACGGACGCACCACTATATAATGCTACTTTCATTTTTTCGCCAGTAGATTTTACTCTAGCTGCTAATGCCAATGGAACTGCTTTTGGATAACCAGATGGAGTAAAACCACTTACTCCTACTACCATCTTATCTTCAATTAGCTTAGCCGCATCTTCTGCACTCATTATTTTACATTCTAGGCTTGCATTTCTTATTCTTTCACAATTCATAATTGCACCCCATCTTTTAAAATATTCTTTTAAATCTACTTTCCCACTCTTTTATAAGTTCTGCTCTAAAATCTGGGTGAGCGATACCAATTAATGCTCTACCTCTTTGACTTAAAGTTTTCCCTTTCAGCTCGGCAATACCATATTCTGTAACCACATAATGTATATCGTTTCTAAGTGTTGTAACCGCAGCTCCTTCATCAAGCATTGGTGCAATTCTAGAAATCTTTCCCTTGCTTGCTGTAGACGGCATAGCAATTATTGATTTGCCATCCTTTGTCATAGCAGAACCTCTAATAAAATCAACTTGTCCACCAGTACCACTAAATTGAGTTAATCCTATAGTTTCTGCGTTAACCTGTCCCATTAAATCTACTTGAATGGCTGAATTTATACAAACCATTTTACAATTTTTAGATATTGTAATAGGATCATTAACATAATCTACAGAATACATTTCAACCATTGGATTATTATCAACGAAATCATAAAGTCTTTTAGTTCCCATAAGAAAAGTTACTACTATTTTACCCTGATGCAGTGTCTTTAATTTATTTGTTACAACACCTGCTTCAACAAGATCTACTACACCATCTGAAATCATTTCCGAATGTATACCTAAATCAACTTTATCTTTTAAGAATAAAAGTACTGCATCGGGTATTGCTCCTATTCCAAGTTGAAGTGTTGAACCATTTTCAACTAGAGAAGCACAATGTTCTCCAATAGCTTTCTCAACATCTCCAATTCTAGGTGGCTGAAGCTCTATTATTTCACGACTTACTTCTACTATATAATCAATGTCAGAAACATGTATAAATGAGTCTCCCATAGTTCTTGGCATTTCAGTATTTACTTCCGCAATTACTAATTTCGCAGCTGTTGCTGCGGGCTTTGTATAATCATTAGATACGCCAAAACTACAATATCCATATTTATCAGGTGATGTAACTTGAATAAGAGCTACATCTACTGGTAAACTTCCATTTTTAAATAAATCCGGCACCTTAGAAAAGAAACAAGGAGTAAAATCCGCTCTTCCAGAACTCACCGCTTCCCTTGTACTTCCTCCTACAAATAATGAGTTATGTCTAAAATGTTTTTCCATACCTATCTTAGCATATTCACCTTTACTCATTGGAACCATATGTACTATTTCAACATTTTCATAATTTTCATTATTAGCTACCATTGCTGCTATAAGTTCTGTTGGCTCTGAGCAAGCATGTCCTGTAACTACTCGATCTCCAGACCTTATTTTTGCCACTGCTTGTTTTGCTGTAATAACCTTTGATTTATAAATTTCATCTAAGTTCATGATTATCAATCTCCTAAGTTACAAATCTTTTATTTTATCTATAATATTGAGCAATTTAATATTATCACTTTCACTGGTTATACATATTTTACCGTATTTAGCCTCAAGATTTTCGTGATTGGCACAAGCACTTGTACACCCACATACAACAGCAACAAGGTCATAAACAATCCCTTGTTTTGCAGTTTCAATAATATGTCCTTCACCAATATATCCTTTTAATCTTGCTACAAAATCTGTTCTATCATACCTTGGATTACATCCACCACAATATTTAATACCAATTCTCATTATCTTTGCCTATTATCATTATTTAAAAATTTTCTAGCTTGTTCTAATAATTCTTCACTTACTCCATTTTTAAGTATTACATGTTTAATACTAGGTATGGCTTTTTTAAGTGGAGCTTCAACTAAATCTTCAACGGTATATTTTGCAGATACGCATCCACTACATTCGCCTAAAAGTTTAACTTCAACTATTCCATCTTTTACACTAACAAGTTCAATATTTCCATTGTGCTCGGCTAGTTTTGGCCTAACATCCACTTCAAGGATTTTTTCAATTTCAGCAAAAATAACGTCTTTAGTAACCATTTTGTCACTCCATTCTTTTAAATATGTGAGGTAGTATAAGCCACCTCACATATATTTTGGGATATTAATTTGTGGAAGTATTTACTCTTTTATTCTAGCAATAATTTTAGCTAAAGCTTTTTTATGGCCTAAATTACTTTGTCTTGCTATCATTATTCTTTGAGCTTGTGGTGAACCTGCACCATGCATTGATTCAGTTCTGTAACCAACTGCAGCTGTTCCAAGTGCCATATTTTCTATTAATCTTAATATTCTCATTCTATTTTCAGTAGAAACAGATGCAACACCTTGTAAGTACTTTTTACAATAAGGTCCAGTTATTGGAGCTGTAAAATCTTTACCTGAAGGCATAGTTACCATAAGTCCACCTGCAATATCTTCAGCAAGTCTTACTATTTCATATGGGAATCTTGTAACATTTTGCTTACATACATTAGCAAGTAATAAATCTATTATATAGTTTCCTGCTTCAGTTTTATGACCTTCTGCAGAACATGCAATTCCACAAGCATATAGTGTTTCATTTAAATGAGTCATTTCTATTAATTTGTCCTTAATGTGAGATACTTTACTAGTTCCATTATAATCAGCAGCAAGTGCAGTAGCTCCAATAAGTACATCACCTACACCAGATTTACATCCACCGTAACTTTGTCTATGGTATCCTGCAAATCTTTCTACAAGCATTCCTGCAAATTCAGTTTCTCCATTTAAAAATATTCTTTCATTTGGCACGAAAACGTCATCAAAGATAGTTAGAGCTTCTACTCCACCAAAATTATAATTTCCTACATCAAGATCTGCTCCTTCTTCGCTTTTTCTTGTGTCACAAGATTGGCGTCCAAGAATCATAATAATCCCCTTTGTGTCTGTTGGCACTGAAAATGATACCGCATAATCCTTATCTTCTGGTCTCATAGCCATAGTTGGCATAACCAAAACTTCGTGAGAATTACATATACCAGTTTGATGAGCCTTTGCTCCTCTGACTACAATACCATCAGGTCTTCTTTCAACTACTCTAAGGTACATATCTGGATCTTCTTGTTTTGAAGGTGAAAGACCTCTATCTCCTTTTGGATCTGTCATTGCTCCATCTACTATTAAATCATTTTCATGAACGTATGTTAAAAACTTTTTAAATCTTTCATGATAATCTGTTCCACAGGCTTTATCTATTTCAAAAGTAGTACTAAATTCAGAGTTAAATGCATCCATACCAACGCATCTTTGGAAGCATGAAGCGGTTTTTTGTCCACATAATCTTTGCATTTTGACTTTTTTAATTAAATCACCAGTACTTTGATGAAGGTTACCAAATCTATTGATTTTTTCTCCTGTAAGACTTGAAGTAGTTGTCATTAAGTCCTCATACTCAGGCATTTGAGCCAAATCATAAGTCATTTTAACTGAGTTCATTGAAGGACGGATTATAGGGTTGTCCACTACATTCTCAACCTTTTCCCCGAACATATAAACATTTAAATTCAATTTTTTAAGACTTTCTACGTATTGTTCTCCAGTCATTAATCCCATTAAAAACAGCTCCTTTTTATTTATTTAAATTTAAGTAATTTTATTTTAGTTTCACATTCATTTATAGCAATTTGTATGCCAAATTTTTAAATTTCTTCTTTTTAATAAATATTCAAGATTCAAATTACATTTCCTTGCAAAACCCACTATCTTCACACATTACATATTCTATTAAAAACCTTATAAAATTTATGTCACCATATGAAGTATTATTACAAATATTACTGTACATAGAAGACCAAACGGATAGGTTGCTCCATATCCAGCAGCAACTTCATCAGTGCCGGTTGCATCAATTGCTGCTCCAAGACCTGGAGTACTTGTCATACCTCCACATATAGCACCAGCAATAATTATCCAGTTCATTTTGAATATATATCTTGCTATACAAAATCCAACTGTCAATGAAATTAATCCAGTTCCAAAAGAAATCAGTGCAAGTTCTGCTCCACTTCCACCAAGTGCAGCTACAGTTTCATATCCATATTTTAGTCCCACTATTGCTAGGAACAAAGAGAGAGATAGATCTCTTATGGCAGAAAGCACTTTGGTATCCATTCTAAATGTTAGTGGTCCAACCTTACCTACATGACCAAGCCATAATGCTGCTATAAGTACTCCACCCGTTGATCCTAAACTAAACCATTTAATAACCGGTATATATATATTTATTGAACCAACAAAATATCCGAACAAACATACTGTAAGAAATGAGATTACATCCATACCCACTTCTTTAATATTTTTCTCTTTAATTTCCTTGCCATTAACAGACGCCATTTCCAACTTGAATCTTTCTTTTTCCTTTTCTAAATCCATTTTAAATATAACCGGAAAGAAGTTCATGGCAATAATCACCACTAGAACGCCTGGTGCATATCCAATAGCATGTCCAAGGCCAACTTGAGCTTGTGCAACTTTACCATACTTAGCAGTAGATTCTAACGCCGCTGCTAGTGCTGGTGAACTTGTTAACGCTCCTGTATAAACCCCAGCTACCGCAAAATTGTTTTGGCCAGTAAATATAAGAGTAGCTAGATATGTAGCTAATGCACCTGTGCCAGTTATAACTGCACCTAGCAAAACAAATTTACCTCCATATTTTTTAACAACTTTCCCTATATCTTTTCCTGCAAGCAATCCAACTGCTGCAATAAAGAGAATCAGTGTGAATGTAAATAGAGTATCGCTAACCACACCATTCTTTAAGTAATTCTCAGCATATTTTGGAGCACCCTCTATTAAACCTTTTTTAGGATTACTAGGGTCTAGCATGAATGGTACGCAATATTTTGCATAAAGCAACCACCCCAAAAATATTCCCGTAAATAACCCTCCCGATTGTCCAAAACTGAATTTTCCAATTTTAACTCTGCCAATAAGCAATCCAGTTACAGTTGCTATGAACATAGGAACAAATGGATTAGTTAGAAAAGCGATTAAATCAAATTTCATTTTTTTTGCCTCCTCTTAATAAGATAATTGCTATTAATTTGTGAAGTTAATAAAATATTATGTTATATAATTGACACTCATGTTATTTTTTTAACATCAATTGGCAATTTAGAACATGCTATATTCAAATGTTTAAGTGTTACAAAAGGCATATTCGCCCATAATACTATAATTAGAATCACTTTATTAGCATTTATATTTTATCCAACTTTATTATTACATAGCAATACCTGTGCCACAATTGCAAACTCTATCTTTCTGTTTCAAAAACCATTGTGGATTATTTATAAAATTAACCATCATACTAGGTATTTCCATTAAAATCGTTATTGTTTTAACAATGACGATTTTAAAAAAAACAATGCAGTTGTTAAAATAATATCAATTGCATTGTTAAAAATACTCTATTCGTTGCATAAAAGCAACAAATATATATATAAATGAATTCAAGAAATCCATTAAGCCATACAGATTATATGATCTTATAGGTTATTTAGTTCCATTGCATTTTTGCAACTCGTTTCATTTTTGCAACAACCCTTTATCTGAATATCTTTTACGTTTTCTAACGAAAGTGGAAGCATCAATTCCAAGTAGTTTCGCCGCATCTCTAACATTACCTGAGGTATTAAATGCCTTACTAATAAGTTTGGCCTCCACCTTTTCAACTGCCTCTTTTAAATTACATATGCCCTCACAACCAATTTTTTCTTCTGAAGAATCCTGGAAGTCTGCAATTACCAGATCACTTTCAAATATTTTCTCCCCACTGCTCATTACTATAACCCTTTCTACAATATTTTTAAGTTCCCTAACATTACCAGGCCAGCTGTAATTATACAGCGTATTCATTGCCTCAATAGTGAAAGTTTTCTCAAAGTTATATTTGCTATTTAACTGAGATAGGAAATGTTGAACTAAAGGCACTATGTCTTCTCTTCTTTCCCTTAATGGTGGTATTGTAAGGGGGACAACATTTAACCGGTAATATAAATCTGCTCTGAATAATTTTTCTTTCGTCATTTCTTCCAAGTTCCTATTAGTAGCTGCTAGAACTCTTACATCAATTTTTATGGATTTCACTGATCCAACTCTTTCCACTTTTTCTTCTTGAAGTACATTAAGTAACTTAACTTGTATATCTAAAGGGAGTTCTCCAATCTCATCTAAAAAAACTGTACCTCCATCTGCTACTTCAAAAAGTCCCATCTTTCCTTCTTTATTCGCCCCCGTAAACGCCCCTTTTACATATCCGAAAAGCTCTGACTCTATAAGATTTCGAGGTATTGCACCACAATTAATTTTTATAAAATTATTATCTTTCCTCATACTGTTTTTATGTATAAATTTAGCAATTTCTTCTTTTCCCACTCCAGTTTCTCCTAATATTAAAACCGTAGTATCCACATTAGCTACCCTTTTAGCAACCTCCAATAAATTTATCATTGTTTTATCTCTAGCAATGATATCTGTTAAATCTAAATATAGAAGTCTCATAGCCTCTATCTCCGAATAATATTTCACTGTAAGTTTCATGTTTTTAGCCAATCGTTCTTCTAACTCGTATAATTCCGTTATATCTCGTACATTTGTAACCACCATACTTATATTTCCATCCTCATCGAAAATGGGATTACTAGAAACTAACACTTTTTTACCCGTACTGAATTCTTGCTCAATGGTATTAGATTTTTTATTTTGCAATACCATAAGAGTTGATGACTTAGATATATATCCCTCTTTTTCTAGATCATACATATTTCTATTTAGCATATCTTTTCTTTGTAACCCAGTTATATTTTCATAAGATTTATTTATCCTTAATGTGTTAGCTTTACCATCGGTTATATATATACCATCATATGAAGATTCAATAATTGCATCCAATTCTGTGCACTTTAGACTTACATTGCTACATTCATTAGTACAATTTAATCGTTCCCTTATATAACCTATTTTTTCTAATCTATTTTCAGAATACTGTTTAAATATATTGCTTGCCATAAATATTCCAACGAATTTACCTTGTGCATTTTTAACTGCAATGTAACTTTCCTTTGAATTAATGTAATCCGCTACTCTAGAATTTTCATCTATAATGTTTCCTTCGCCTCTGGAAAGATCCTTTAAAGGTACATTAGGCCTAGTATCTATAATGAAATTTTTAATTATATCATCTTTTGTTATAAGACCAACCAAATTTTCATTTTGATCTAATATAGGTATAGCTTCAACTTCATTATTACTAAATAATTGCGATGCGTCATAAAAAGTATTAGTTTCTTTCAGCGTGAAATTACTCTCAATCATAACATCCCTTACCTTCATAAAATACCTCTCAATCTATAATAAAATTCAGTATGCATTATTTAAATATTACATATCCTAATTTTATTATAGCAGAAAAATCATAGTTTAATGCAACTATTCAGCTATTATTTTAAGTAAAAACGTTATGCTATAATCTTTTATGAGTTATAGGTAATTATTTTATTTTAAAACTAAAACCTTGGCTTTACCCTGTAAAACTATTTCATCCTGATCATTTAGACAAAAGGTATCCAGCACTAACGTTTTCTTTTTTTCATTTATTTCAATAATAATAGCCTTTGCTCTAATCGTTTCACCGATTCTTACTGGTTTTAAAAATTCAAAACTCTGCTTCAAATATATATTG
The DNA here is from genome assembly GCA_964467165.1 of uncultured Clostridium sp. Taxonomy (GTDB): domain Bacteria; phylum Bacillota; class Clostridia; order Clostridiales; family Clostridiaceae; genus Clostridium_AD. The sequence continues at coordinate 83,040 of CAYXOL010000007.1, read as the reverse complement.
CCTTGGCCAGGCAATTTAGTTGAAAGCAAAGCTGAAATCATCCCTCCAACCAATTGTCCATGAACGATTCTACCCTTAAAAAAGGTTCTACTAGCCTTTTCCTCATCCATATGCACGTAATTATAGTCTCCTGTAATCCTTGCATAAGATTCTACATCCGCCTCTGTAAATTGCTTTATATACTCTTCACTTTCACCTAAATAAAAGCTTTTAATATCTGCCATATTATTCCTCCACTCCAAAATATCTTTAAATCATTCCCTTTATATTAAGAGAACACCACCTAACTAATTCGCTCATTACTAAACTTCCATCCCAAGGCGAATCATAGAAATTCATATATCCGATTTTCACAACTCTGTCTACACCCAAGGTAGTTACTTTATCTGCAAAATCTAAAGTTTTAATAGAATTCTTTGAAGCTATGCCTATGGTTTGTATATTTTTAGTAATCAAAGGACATACATCCAATATATCATCTATCTCTTTAACAAATATAGTTCGCCCAGTAATTGCTTCCTCAAGCTTTAATTCACTATCAATGAGTATTGTATATTGAAGCCCCTTGCTTATATAAAGCTTCTTATCCAAACTTAGAGAATACTCTCCTCGTTTTGTAATTATTTTTGCAGCCACTGCCTCTTCTAAATCTAAATTACTATATCTTTTAAGCATCTTCTCAAATTTTATACTTAACCTTTTCACTATTTCTTCTAAAGGTAGTTTGCTTTTCTCTAAAAACAATACCTGAGGGGAAGAACATGCCTTTTGTTTAAATGCAATTATATCTGTAACTAGATTTTCTAAATATTCTTCAAAGTCATCACTTTCAATAGCTGATTTTTCAAAGACTGAAAAAGAATACTTAGGTCCAAAAATCAAATCCTTGCAAGTAGCTTTTTTAGGCAGTGTAGAAATAGCCTTTACTGCGCTTTCCCCTCCCCAAACTATTCGCGCATCAGCTTTTAAGGACATCTGCGCATTGTGACACACATTATCACTATTAAAATAAATCAGAGCAATGTTTTTTAATATAGTTTTAGATGAATAAGTATTTTCATTATATTCAACAGAAATATTATCTAAAAGTAACAATAATTTATATACTTCGCTAACACATTCCTTTGACACGCGAAGAATATTACCATTTTTGCATAATATACTTTGGAGCACTGAATAAATTCCAAGGGTAGCAACATTTCCAGCCATCCAATGGCATACTATGCCCTTTGGCTGCGCTTTAAGGCATTTCCCATCTTCTACCTGTACAAAATCATTTAGATATTCAATATTACCTAAGTTAAGCTTTAACTGTTTTTCCATATTTAATTTTTTTAAATAAAAACACAAGAATGGAGCTCCTTCTATACCTAGTATTTCTCTATTAGAAGCAATTCTTTTGCTATATTCATTTATAACAAGTATTATAGCTTGCACTGGAAATTCATGAAGTTCTGCGAAATTCTCCTTTAAGCAGGTATCTATTTCGTGAAAGTCTTCAAATTCCATGCCGTTTTTATAGAATTGTCCATTTAGCCCATAAGAATTTATCATCTTTCTACCTGCCTTTCCGCAAAGGTATCTCCACAACCCCGAGTTTCAGCCTTATCTACTCGTGACTTAAATTTAAAATACTTACCGTGTCTACCACAAGGACAATCATCTACGCCTATAAATTCACCAATATCTTCAGTTAAAATAGCTTGAGATGGATAGCTTGAACCTAAAATACTCATCACCTGAATAAGGCCTGTTTCACCAAACTTCACCTCTTCTAAAGTCTGTATATCCCTTATAATAATATCTGCAAAATTTGGTACATGTTTATATCCAAAGGGACAATCAATAAAAACTACTCCCACTTGTTCTACCATTCCATAAAAATCTATAACATTAGCTATATTTGTGTTAAATGTCTGCGCTGCAGCCTCTGAAAAAACATTCTTTTCCACCTTTTCAGAAATAAGTTTTTTCCACCCACCACTATGTAGCAATTTTAACTTAGGCATATCTAGTTTTATTCCTTCCTGGGTTAGTACTTTTAAGAATTTAGACCAAATAATATAAGTAAATCCATAAACTAAAATTTCCTTGTCCTTGTAAGTTCTTTCAAACTCTAGAAGCCTATCTATATTTAATTTAAGTTCATCATTCTCACTATCCATAACATAAAAGAGTTTACTACCAAATGTACTTACCCCTCTTATAGCCGCCCCACGTGCAGTTATATTGCCTCCTCTTTTATTGCTGCTGGCGGAATCTATTATAAGCATGGGTCTTCTCTTTTCTCCTAAAAAGCTTGTTAATGTACTTATTAGTCCCTGTGTCTGTCTTATAGATGTCTCTTTATCTAAATATATTTTGCTGGGAATTCCTGTGGTAGTCGCACTAGAGTTTAATACCCTTACCACCTGATCTTTCATGCATATTCTAAGTTCAAAACATTTAAACATATTTACAGGTATATATGGAACCTGCTCTAGTGTTTTTATAATACTAATATCTGTACCTAATTTATCATACATAGCACTAATATTTAAATTTGACCTGTTGTGTTCAAGTTGAGATAAGATAATCTTTAAAAGTAGACTTTCCTTTTCCTTCTGTTTTATATTAAACTGCTCACCCAGCACTAGGGAATCTATTAATTCTGAAGCTTCCATTTAATTCACCTCTTATATTTACTTAAGCCCCTTTGTTAACACCTTACCAGAGGAATTTTTGGGAATAGTCTTTAAAAATTCTATATACCTTGGAGTTTTATATGATGGCAACTGTTTTTTACAAAAATCTAATATATATTTAATATCTATAGAAGATTTATTTTCTAATAATACTACAAAGGCCTTTACCGCTTCCCCTAAAATATCGTCGTAAACTCCAATAACCGCACATTCCACTACCTCTGGAATTTGAAGTATTACATCTTCTATCTCCTTTGGACTTATTCTATTCCCAGCACTTTTAATAATATTTTTTTCTCTTGAAACTATATATATGTACCCCTCATCATCCACTTTTGCAAGATCACCCGTATATAAATATCCCTGCTTTATAACCTTTTCTGTCTCTACCAAGTCGTTAAAATATCCCTTCATTATATTACCGCCTCCTGCAACAATTTCCCCTATTTCACCAGGTTTCACAGGCTTTCCTTCACTATCTAAAACCAAAAGTTCTGTTCCACTAATTCCTTTTCCTATAGAATTCATCTTTTTACTAATTAAATGTGGAGGTAAATAAGATAGCCTTGATGTTGCCTCAGTCTGACCATACATTATAAAAATATCTACTCCATTTAGCACCTCTATAAGTTCTCTTATAAAAATCTCAGATAATTTCCCTCCTGCCTGAGTTATGTATCTTAATGAAGGCAGTTTAGTGTGCTTTAGCTCCGTCAGCCTAAGCAATATTTGATAATTACTAGGAACTCCTGAAAATCCTGTACAATTATATTTATTTATATCATCCAGAACTGTTTGCGGAAACATAAATTTATTATTAATTACAATGCTTCCACCTGCCCTAAAGTGGGTATGCAAAATTGACGTTCCATAACAATAATAGAAGGGTAAAACCATTTCTATTCTATCTTGAACTGTAAGTTTCAAATATTCTATTATAGAATTTGTGTTATAAATGAGATTATAATGAGTAAGCATAACACCCTTAGGACTTCCTGTGGACCCAGACGTAAAAAGTATTACAGCTACATCTTCTTTTATATTTATATCATCACTATAATTCTTTTCTTGTTGCTTTATAAAATTACAAACGCTGTGCTCTGTATAAATCTCCACATCTTCATCAAGCAGAGCATTTATTTTTTTACTAAATTTGTCCTGGGTAAAAATTAGCTTAATGTTAAGAGAGTCTAAAATATATTTTATTTCAGAACTATTTAAAGCTGGATTTATAGGCACACAAATAACTCCACTTTTGATTATTCCAAAATAATTTTCAATAAAAAAGTTGGAATTATCTGAAACCAAGAGTATAGCATCCTTTTTAGAAAGCTTCTTGTTTTTTATAAACGAAGCTTTCTTATTTATATTTTCAAATGTTTCTTTATAACTTATTTCATTTTCAAAAATTACTGCAGTTTTATCAAATTTTGCTGAAAATTCAAATACATAATCTGTAAATGTCATATCTGAACTCCATATTTTTCAAGTATTTTTTTTATACCTCCTATTGTATACATTCTAGAGATATCTACCACATCTAAGGATATGTCAAAAACTTCTTCCAAGCTTGTTATAAGATCTACATGGCCTAAAGAATCCCAATTATCTATATCATCCGGTCCCATAATATCATTTATTTCCTCATTTTTTTTGAAATCAAATACATCACATAACACCTTGTTTAATTTTTCTAAATTACTCATAATAATACCTCCTAAGTTATAATGATAGTGTAAACACTATCTTTGTTTTTATATTTACAGCAATATTTGTGCCAGTTATACCTTTAAATGATTTAACAAGTAAATTCTAACCTTCACACAATACTCATCTGTATAATATTAAAAATGATTTTAATTGTAAAGAAAAAAAAGATTATACTTCCCCAAGTATAATCCTTTTTTCTTCTTGCGTAAAACTAAAATAATCGTATAAAAAATTCTCGTCTTTGTCTACAACGTCTATGATAACCGGTATGCATAATTTCATTAAATTATTTGGATAATACTCATATGCATCTTCACCAAGTTTTTTTGCAAAGGTCTTAAAATAAAATTCATAGATTTTACTATTTAGTAAGTATAATAAAAAATCATAAGTATAGGGTACATCCTCTTTTAATATCAATGCATAGACATCAGCACTAAAATAACTCCCCTTGTCTAGGGCAAATCTATTGCTACTTGCTTTAAAAGGGAAAATTATCTTTTGCCCTTCAAATATGTTTTGAACTCTGCCCCATTGTAGCTCATACCATTGCCTAATACCCTTTTGACATTCTCTTCTTTTTAATAGTTTTTCCGCCTTCGTCTCAATATGGGCTATGGCCCTTGGGTAATCCTCTGGCTTATTAATTAAATCTGAATATATTATATAACTATCATGTCTTGAAACGGAGTTTTTTTCTATATAACTACTCTTAATCCAAGGCTTTATTAAATTTACTTCAATATTTTCTCTTAGTGCAATATCTTTGCTCACTACAAACGCTTTGTCACACCCAGTTATTATCCCTTGATAACTATTGCATATATTACTTAGATGTGTAAAACACTTTTTCTCTATCTTATTTATTATATTTCTCTGCGCCTCATCTATTAAAATCCAACCCTTATCATTTAACTTATTTTTATTAATAAAAAAACTATTATATTCATTTCCATTTTCCAAAAATATACTGTTATAAAATTCTTTTCTATTTTTATCTTTTACTGTTAATGGTTTCATAATTTGTATTTCACTGTCTTGATTTTGATAATTTGTTATAAATAAAATTACAGGGTCTATGCCAATATTTTTAAAAGGTCTTATGCCGTAAAAATCAATGATTTTATCTATAGTGCACATTTCTTTTAATACCTTCCTTAAATCCCCCCCACTAGGAGATTCCAAAAAATATCTAGAAGTGATAAAAGTGAGCTTTCCACCATTTTCAAGGTCTTCTAATGCCCTCTTAAAAAAACAATAGGATAAATCCCCTTTGTCACTATACACTTCACTGTATCTAACTTTTAAATGGTCTGCATATGCTTTATCTATAGATTTCTTGCCTACATAGGGTGGATTTCCTATAAAAACATCATATTTATTATCATTTTCATATAATAAAAAATCAACGTTCAAAATATTACTGCATAAGCTACCCTTACTTAAATCATATAAATCTATTATAAGAATTTTTATAGCTACATCATCAATATCAAAACCATATAAATTGTGTTTTATTATATGTTCATCTATATTTTGCAAATTTAAATTCAATCCATTCTTCTCATTTATCTTGTTTAAATTACCCATATATAAATTTTTAAGAATTTTAAAACAACAAATTAATATGTTTCCTGTACCACAAGAAGGGTCTACAATCTTTATATAGGGGTTCTCTATTATCTGTTTAGCTTTTATAGTGTTTTCTATCATATATGAAGATATTGGTTCTGGTGTATACACTGTGCCCTTTTCTTTATTATTTTTGATAAACTCATAATAAGCTTCACCGAAGCTTTTCTGATGAGAAAATTCTATTTCTCTTTTATAATTTTCTAGTGCAGTAAATTTAAAAACATCATCTATTGGACACAAAATAATATTATACAACTCATTTATCTTTTGTTTAAATAAATCTAACATTCAATATCTCCCCCTATGCAACTACAACCAGAACATAATTGATTTGTAAAATAACTTTACTTATTATAAGCATTTAAAGTATAACATATATCAATACTCCGTTGAAAGAAAAAAAGCAAGTCAAGTACGTAGTGTACTGACTTGCCTTTAAATTACATGCTTTTATTAACAATAGCTAATACTTCATCTCTTTTTAATCTGCCTTGGTTTACTAATTCATTGCAACTTTCAATAATTTCTTCTTTATAAGTTTCATCTTTAATACTAGAAAGATTTATTTTAACATTTAAAATTGCACTTTCAATTGATGCTTGAAGCATCAAAGCTGAAACCCCCGCATCTGATATAGCATTTTTGTTACCTAACTGCGCTGCTATTTTAACATATTCATATATTTTATATGATTCTTTTGCTACATTTAGTGGAATTTCTAATGCCTTTTGATATCCTTCTTGAATTTTGGCGCTTCGTACGCTCTTCTCATCCACAGTTTCCTTAGGAAGTTTAAAGGCTGACATCAAAATCAGAAAAACTTCTGTATCTTTGTTCATTAACTCTAAAAATTCATCTTTGTAACTTAGACACGCCTCTAAGCTTTTATCAATCTTTATCTTATCATCAGTACTATATTCATTATACACTTTCTTACCTACTGTTAAACTAAATACCATTGCACCTAATGCGCTAGCGAGAGAGGCTCCCAGAGCGGCAACACTTCCACCTCCTGGTGCAGGTGAATTTGAACCTAACTCATTAATAAATTCTCTTACAGTTTTTTCATCTAACATTTTTTATCCTCCAATACAGAAATTTAATTTTGTATAACAATTTTCCCATTTTTTATTACTTTGTCTACTGCATTTGAACCAAAATGATAAATTAGATAATTTAAATTTTTGCTATTGAATATAGCAATATCAGCTTTCTTTCCAACTTCAATGCTTCCAATTTCACTTTCCCTTTTAATGGCACAAGCTGCATTTATCGTCATTGCATTTATAATTTCCTCTGGGAACAATTTCATTCCAAAGCATGCAAAAGTCATAACTGTCTGTAATGATTCCGTAGGTGAAGTACCAGGATTGCAATCTGTAGCCAGTGCCACAGTTACTCCCGCATCTACCATTTTTCTAGCTTTTGCAAAATTATTTAACATTAAATAAAAGGAAGTTGAAGGTAATAGCACAGCTACCACATCATTTTCCGCAAGTGATTTTATTCCCGCATCTGAAGCCGCAACTAAATGCTCAGCTGAAGTAGCTTTAAGCTCACCTGCAAGTTCTGCCGCCTTTACTGTTTCCACTTCATCTGCATGTATTTTTATACTTAATCCATGTTTTTCACCTGCTGTCAAAATTTCTCTGCACTCATCCACTGAAAATACACCTTTTTCACAAAAGCAATCAATAAACTCTGCAAGTTTATTTTCGGCTATATATGGAATCATGTTATTTATTATTTCTTCAATATAAGATTGTCTATCCAATTTGTATTCCTTTGGTAATGCATGTGCTCCCATAAATGTGGATACTACATCTATGGGATGGGTTCCATTTAAAATTTTGTTAACCTCTAAAATTTTTACCTCTGTTTTCAAATCAAGACCATAGCCTGATTTACTTTCAATGGTTGTAGTACCATGCATTAGCATAATATCCAACCTTTTTCTGCTTTCCTCTACAAGTTGGTCTATTTCTATATTTCTAGTGTTTTCAACAGTACTTAGTATTCCACCACCACTATTTAATATTTCAATATATCCCACCTTATTAAGCTTTAAAGGCAGTTCTCTCTCTCTTGATCCTGCATATACAACATGTGTGTGTGGATCTATAAGACCAGGTGTGACAGTTTTAAATTGACCATCAATAACTATAGACTCACTAGTTATATAGTCTTTGTAACCTTCACCTTTGCCTACAGCTTTTATGTATTCATTTTCAATGACTACATATCCATTTTCTTTAATTTTGGCATCCTTAAATTCTTCACCTTTTTTTTTATAACTTCCTTCGCAAGTAACTAGGCATCCAATATTTTTTATTATGATATCCAATATACTTTCCTCCATTCTATATAAACTGTCATTGCATAATTTTCACAGTTTATATACAGCAAATTTTATTCCCAAATTCTCTTTTCTAAGATTTGATCCATTGAAAAGTCTTCTATTTGTAAATAGTACTCCGCGCATTGAATTAACGCTTCCATTGGAAGTAATCCAATAACTTCACTTCCAATTACTGAAACTCCATAACGTTTTGCTTCCATTTTCACCATTTCAAAAGCTCTATAAACTGCAGTTTTTTCATAATTCACTAAGTTCATAGATACTTGTGCTATGTTTCTATCTTCAAGTTTTACTCCCATAGCCTTAACAAATCTTAAGCCACCACCAAGATTTCTAACTGTTTTAGCTATTTTATCAGCAATTTCAATGTTGTCGGTACCTAAATTTACATTAAAAGCTACAAGTGGTACTCTTGCTCCAATTGCAACACAACCACTTTTTACATTGACTTCAGTTTTTCCGTAATCAGGTGCCCATTTATCTTCTTTGATTTTTTCAAAAAACCCTTCATATTGTCCTTTTCTAACTACAGCTAAATTTTCTCTATGAGGTGCTGATGCTGCCTTTTCATATAAATACACTGGCACATCAAATTTACTAGCTATTTCACTACCTACTCTATTGGCTAGTGCAACGCATTCCTCCATAGTTACCTCACTGATTGGTACAAAAGGGACTACATCTAGTGCTCCCATTCTAGGATGCGCACCTTGTTGCAGGGCCATATCAATATTTTCATAAACTCTAGCTGCCATATCTAAAATAACTTGCTCTACTCTCTCTGGCGTTCCAAAAAAAGTAACAACAGTTCTATTATGATCACTATCTGATGAATAATCAAGCAGCTTTATTCCTTCTGCATTTCTAACTGCATCAACTATTTTTTCAATTACTACTTTATCTCTTCCCTCACTAAAATTAGGTATGCATTCAACTATTCTTGCCATTTTATTTTCCCCCTAAATTTCTTTTTTATTATAAAACGTAGCTAAATTACACTGTGAAAATATAATTTAGCTATTGTTATTTAAACTATTACCTTTATCTTTTTTTCTACGCTTTCAACTATTGAACCATCTTCAATTAAATCAGTAACTTTATCTAATTCAATATACATTACCACGTCTCTCTCAATAAACTGTACCTTTTCTCTAACTACTCTATAGGCTTCTTTTGTACCTAAGCCTAACGTATAGCCCTCTCTAAAATCTATAGCTTGGCAAGCTGCCAAAATTTCAGTTGCTAAAACTCTTTGTACATTTTCAATAATGTCTCTACCTTTTCTAGCTGCTATTGTACCCATACTTACATGATCTTCCTGATTAGCGGATGATGGAATAGAATCAACAGAAGCTGGATGTGCTAAAATTTTATTTTCAGACACTAAGGCAGCCGCAGCATATTGAGTTATCATAAATCCTGAATTTAAACCGCCTTCCTTTACTAAAAAAGCTGGCAAATCATTTAGTTGGTAATTAATAAGTCTTTCAAGTCTTCTTTCTGAAATGCTAGCCATTTCAGCCATTGCTATTCCAAGAAAATCAAAGCTTATAGCCATAGGTTGACCATGGAAATTACCTCCTGAGATAACATCTCCCTCCTGCGTAACTATTGGGTTATCTGTTACAGAATTAATTTCAATTTCTACTTTGCTTTTAATATACTCTAATGCATCTTTACTTGCACCATGAACTTGAGGTACACATCTTAATGAGTATGCATCTTGAACCCTTATCTCTCCTTGAGAAGTTATAAATGTACTTCCCTGCGTTAGATTTAAAATGTTTTTGGCAGTTTGCATTTGACCAGTGTGAGGCCTTAAAATATGTATTCTTGGATCAAAAGCATCTCTAATACCTCTAAGTGCTTCTAAACTTAAAGCTGCTGCAATGTCACTTATTTTCAATAAATTGATACTATCATATACAGCCAGCGCGCCTACTGCAGTCATTGCTTGCGTGCCATTTATAAGTGCTAATCCCTCTTTGGCAGTAAGTTCTACTGTTTCTAATCCTGCCTTTTCCATTGCTATTTTCCCTGGTAAAATTTCCCCGTTAAATTCTGCCATGCCTTCTCCAAGCATTGGTAAAACCATATGAGACAGTGGTGCTAAATCTCCTGAAGCTCCAAGTGATCCCTTTTCAGGAATTACGGGACATACTCCGCAGTTAATCATTTCTATTAATGTTTTAAGTGTGCTTAATCTTATTCCTGAAAATCCTTTTGCAAGAGCGTTAGCTCTGAGTAACATTATAGTTTTTACAATTTCATTAGAAAAACTCTTTCCAGTTCCACAAGCATGAGAAATTATTAGATTCCTTTGTAATTTCTTGCAGTCCTCTCCAGATATTGTTACATCACTAAATTTACCAAAACCTGTAGTAATCCCGTATATAACTTTATTATTATCAACTATTTCATCTACGATTTCTCTAGATTTAAGGACCCTTTCTTCTGCCTGCTTGGTTAATTCCACCTTGCAACCTTTTCTTGCAACCATAACTATTTGATCTAAGGTAAGATCATTTCCATTAATTTGTACTACTGTCATATGTTTATACCTCCAGCTTTTAGAATTTTCTCAATACTATTAATATTCTTTATTACTCTCCAATAATCCTTTTTTATAGACTATATTGTCCTAATCGAATATTATCAATTCGTTAATGTAGTACTAGGGTAAACTGCTACTATCTTAAAATATAAATTTAATTATTCTCTTGTTAATATCACCACAGAGCTTACAATCATTATACTTCCAATTATAATCCTAGTAGATATTGGTTCCCCTAAAATTATTATTCCTAGGGTTAAGGCAACAATAGGTTCAATAGTACTAAAAATAGAAGCCTTAGAAGGACCGATTATTCTAACACCTTCTAAAAAGGCCATTAGTGCAACAACTGTAGATATTAATGCTAATAATAAAATAGCTACCAGCGCATAAAAAGATATATGTATATCAAAATTTTTAGTAGTGATTGCCGCTATAAGCATGAATACAGCAGATTCACAGGATATATAAAAGGTTAAAACATAGCTATTGATAGTCTTAAATTCCTTATGAGATGCACCTAGCACATACAATGAATACATTATTGCAGCTACTCCTGCTAGTACCACTCCTATTAAATTAAAACTAGCACTTCCCCTGTCAACTAAAATAAAAATACCTGTTGTGGAAATCATAAGCGATATTATTTTTCTAGGATATATTTTTTCTTTATAAAACAAATAGGAAAATAAAGTAACAATAGCAGGGTACGTATAGACGATCATAGTTGCCATTCCAATACTTATATAATTATATGACATAAATAAACTAATAGCTGATAAAGTAAAACCGCCCCCCCCTATTATTAGTACTAAAAATAATTGCTTTCTAGCTAATTTTAAAGATATACCTTTAGATTTCAAATAATACAAAAGCATAATTGCCGCCAAAAAAAACCTAAGAAATAATGTGGTATATGTATTGGAACCTCCTCTATATGACAACTTTGCAAGTATCGGCATAACTCCAAAGGAAATAGCTGCTAAAATAATATATAAGAATCCTTTCGTTTTTTCCATGATAATCCCCCTTGTTTTAACTTTAAGTAAACAACAATATAATATCTTATAAAGTGTATCATTTTTTTGTTAAATTTTCATCATTTATGTATATATTTTATAAATATCAATATTAGATAATCCTAATAATATAAAGGACCCTAGCTCTGAGTATGCAGAACTAAGGTCCTAAATCACGTTTGTTTTGTTTGACATACTTAGAGTCTACTCAGTATAAGGATTATTCCAATTATTTCTAAATAGAATATTCTTTACATCTTTTTTATCATAGTGATCTTTACTTTCAACAATTTCACCCACAGGAGTCAATGCTACCACTTTATAATTTTCTGGAATTGATAATGCACTTTTAATAAGCTCTTCATTAAGTGCAGCAATCCAGCAGGTTCCATAGCCCTCATTTGTTGCTGCTAAAACGAAATGCTCCATAGCTATGGCACTATCCACTAAATAGTACTCTTTGTTTTCTACTTCACCAGAATCATTTGGGTCAGCAACTACAACTGCTGTCATTGGTGCCTCAAGTATTGACTGAGCTGCTGAATTATCATTATTTATTATAGCTTTAGAAATTTGTTCTAATTCACTTTTTTCATCAACTAGAATAAATTTATAAGAAGTATTATTTTTCCACGAAGGCGCCATTAGGGCTGCGTTAATCATTCTAGCTAATTTTTCTGTGTTTATTGGGGTATTCTTAAATTTTTTTATACTTTGTCTCGATTTGACTACATCATAAAATTGCATATAATCACACTCCTTTATCTTTAGTATGTGTAATTATTTTTCTAGTATGCTCTTATAAATTTTAAAATAATTTTCCCAAAATTTTTCTATTGTAAAGTTATTTACAACAATACTATATAAATTCTCACCTTTGACATTTAAATTATCAACGTCTAAATATGCTACTTTCATAGCTTTGTAAATATCTTCATTATTTTGGCTCTCTATTTTATATCCACTATTTTTATCCATAATACACTGAAGATCACCTACAATAGTATATATGACAGGGATTTTTACACTTCCTGATTCTAAAACAGTTAATGGTGGTGCTCCGCCCTCACTTAAAGATGCCAAAACACTAACATTAGAACAATTTATATAGTCTATAGGGTTCGGTACATTTCCCAGCATAGTTACACTATTTTCTAGTTTTAAATCCACTATTAACTTTTCTAGTTCAGTTCGCAATTCTCCTTCACCTACTAAAAGCAATTTTACATCATGGTACTTTTGGGATAATTTGCTGAAAGCAAGAATTACATGCCTATGATTTTTTATTGGATGTAATCTTGCAACCATGACATATACGAAGTCTTTCTTGTTTAATTTTAAATTTTTCCTCATATCTTCCACTGAAATTCCAACACTGATTTTTTTTATATCTATACCATTGTTTACAACTGATTTGCTTCCTACATACTTTTTTTCTTCTAATAGCTTTTTTAAATTGTTTGATACACAAATATAATTATTAAAGCTCTTTAAGCCTAAAATACTAAGCGGAGTAAAAATAATTCTTTTTACTTTACTATTAATAAAATCATATCTAAAATCACTATGAATTATAGCCACTGTAGGCACCTTTATTTTTCTTTTTAAAATCAAATGCATTAAAAAGGGTTTTGCACCATGGAAATTCACAAGACTTATGGAGTTGTGGTTTATAAATTGGACAAGTTCCATATTATTAAGTTTGTTTGTAAAAAGTTTATAACTAACATCTATAGTTTTAGCTTTTGAGTAAAGTGGACCTTCTCCCACACAACCAATTATGTTTTCAAAATTTTCATTGCCTCTATTGCATATGTTTAATACGTGATTTCCACCACCACCATTATCATTGCCAGATATGATATGCAAAACTTTAATGTGGATCCCCTCCTAGTACTCATCTTTATAACTATAAATTATTTGCGCTTATACTTATCCTTTATAACCTTTAAAATAAATTTAGGTATAGATGATAATCTTTTTATTCTAAATGGCTCTTTTACAACTCTATACAACCATTCTAGTCCTATATCTATCATCCATTTAGGTGCGCGCTTAAGATTACCCGCTATAATGTCAAAACTTCCTCCAACTCCCATAAATACTGTGCAGGGAAGTCTGTCCATGTATTTTGCTATGAATAACTCTTGTCTTGGGCAGCCCATTGCTACAAATAAAACCTTAGGCCTCACTTTTTCTATTTCCTCTAATATTTCTTCACAATTGTCCAATTCAAAGTAACCATCATGACTTCCTAAAATATTTAAATTTCTATACTTAGTTCTCAAATTAATATTACACATATCAACGGTTTCCTTTGTGGAACCTAGCAAATATATTCCTTGGTTTTCTTTTTCACATTTTTTTACTATACAATCCATGAGTTCGATACCCGCAATTTTTTCTTTCACAGGATTACCTATGATTTTTGAACATATTACAGTACTGATTCCGTCTGGAATGATAATAGAATTTTTGCTAGTGAAATTATCTAATAAAATATTGTTTCCAAGTCCAGCACTTAGCACTTCTGGATTTCCTGAGACAATATGTACTTTTTCAAATTTTTTTATACTATTAAGCAATGATTCTATGTTGTCACTAAAAATTTCATATTGAAAAATTCTTGTTGTCATAAAACTCCTCCAAATAATCTACATTTTGTATACATTCTTAGTATTACTCTATATATAATAAGTGGTTAAGCTAATTTTTTAGCCAATAATCATTGTTCTTAGGGAATAATTAATAAGCACCTTCCTTTTTAAATACAGATAGCACAGTTAAAAAGAGAATTTTTATATCGAGTGTAACTGAAAAATTCATAATATAATTCAGATCATAAGCCACAGTTTTTCCCAGTTCAATTTCACCTCTTCCACTAACCTGCGCAAGTCCAGTAATACCAGGCAATACCAGCAATCTTTGACGATAGCTTTCCGGATAGTAATTAACTACCTCCGGTATTTCAGGTCTAGGACCTACAAGGCTCATTTGTCCAAACAAAACATTAAAAAGTTGTGGGATTTCATCCAGGCTACTACTCCTTAAAAAATTCCCAAGCTTTGTTATCCTATTATCTGACTTACTCTGAAATACGAAATTTTCTAAGTCATTTGGATCTATATTAAGTTTCCTTTTACTTTCAGCTTGAACTATCATAGTCCTAAATTTAAAAATAGTAAAATCTTTACCATCTTTGCCAACTCTAATCTGTTTAAACAGCGCAGGTCCTTTAGAGTCTAATTTTATTGCAATAACGACAATTAAATATACAGGAGATAATATAATTATGCCTATGATAGACAATATAATATCCATTAATCTTTTAATTACGAATTGCAGCTTTTTATTCTCAATGTGTATTTTATTGTCTATGGTCTTCATGTTGCTTTTCTTCATCTTTTACTCCTCTTTCTCCTGAATATTAAAGTGAGATCTTATTTTTTACATCTATTTGTATACTAATAATAGCATATTTTATTCTTAACGACAACTGTAAGCAAAGTTCAAAAAGGTACATGAAAGTGACATATACCCTTTTGTTTTATTTATGATTTTTAATACTTGCTTGTCATTACATGTTTATATACTTCCAGTAGCTTTTCAGAAACAGCTTGAGGTGAAAACTTAAGTTTTATCTCGGCAGATATGTTCTCCTTGTTAAAGGCTATGACATTTTGATACATATATTTCATAGCTCTTACTAATTCATCAAGATCATCTACTGGGATCATACACCCATTATCTTTATGCACAAATACTTCAGGTCCACCACACTTAGTAGCAATGACCGGAACTCCAGAGGCTAAGGCTTCAATATAGGCAACCCCAAAGGTTTCAGACCTTGAAGCTAGCACAAAACAATCACATTCTTTTAATTTTTCTTTAATAACTTCCCTAGAACACATACCCATTAGAACAACTCTACTCTCTAAGCTATACTTTTTTATAATGCCTTCTAATTTAGCTCTCTCACGGCCTTCTCCATATATTGTCAAAGTCACCTCTTGAAAATCAAGAAAAGCTCTGTAAAATGCCTCTATGGTCAAATCCATTCTTTTTCCATAGACTAAATTTCCTATTGATACAAAGTTAAATGTATTGCTTGCACCTCTTGTTATAAACGTAAATAAGTCTGTATCCACAATATTAGGAACGTAAAATGATTTTACATTTAATTTATCTTTTATAGAATTTGAAAGTGCAGGGCTCACGGCTATGACAGCATCTGCTTTTTCATATGCCACTTTTGCAATGCCTAAAAGCTGTTTATCTATTACTGGTGCATTCATAAGTGAAGAGTGTTCGGTTATTACAAGCGGTACACTTATTTTTTGTTTAAGTGGCACTGCCGAATAACCTATATCTGTAAAATGCGCATGGAGAATATCTGGTTTACCTAATTCTCTTAGTATAATTTTATATAAAATACTTATGCCTATACTAGTGACTTTATGTAAAATTGTTTTTGGTAATCTGCCACCTGGAAGGTTTAGTACATAAACCTTAACACCTTCTATTTCATGACGTTCCAGACCCCATTTACGCCACCGCCTTATGGATCGAACATCAATTGCAGCTAAAACAACTTTACACCCCCCTTTAGCTAAGGCCTTAGCTTGATCAAACTCAAATATACCATTCATCTTATACCTATTCGTAGGATATCCACGTGATATGATCATGACATACATTGATTGTACTCCTCTCATTATTCCCTTTTATTTTCCTAAGTACTTTGGTGACTAGTGTTTAATAAAGCCTCTACTGTGGCTAATAAAAACCAAAAATAGGTTGTGGCTTTTGGTACAAAAAATAAATTATCAAATAAATTCATAAATAGAAAAGCAACCATACTTGCCATTACACCCATGTAAAATGGCTTATAAAAGCTATCTGTAGTTGTACTGTACAATTTCTTAACTCTTGATAATGATATTGTTACTATTCCTAAAAAAGAAACTATTCCTATTATTCCAAGCTCACTTTGAACCTTTAAATATGAATTATGGCCTGGATAATTTTGGTATTCTTGATATTTCAATTCTTTATACTTTTTTATATATTCATTATATCTAGTTACAAAATTCCCATTACCAACTCCAAAAATGGGATGTTCCTTTATCATCATAATAGCTGTTTTCCAAAGTTTAATTCTTGATTCATCTTGCGAAAAATTAGTAACATCTTTAAGTCTTTGGAAAACAGAAGGAATAAAAATCAATAAAACACTAAAGCCCCCCAGGGCAAAAATCAACTTAATGCTATAAATTAGTGCAAGTACTAGTACTCCAAGTCCAAAACCTAAAAATGCATTTCTAGAAAGTGTCATCAATAAATTAGTAAGTAATAAGATTGAAAGAAGTATATACATTATTTTTTTATTTTTATTTTTTTCATAAATACTTAACATAATCACTGGAAAAATTATTAGTATCAAGTAAGCACCATAAGCGTTTGGATTAAAAAGAGTGGCTGCAATCCTTATACCTGTTCCAAATGCGCTTGTTTTTGTAAATTTTTCTGTAAGACCAAACCCTGTAAAATGCTGAAATATCCCTATACAGGTTAAAATAAAGGAAACAAATATATAAGATTTCAATAAAATTTTTATTTGATTCTTAGCATTGAACTCATACTTTATAATAAAATACATAAAAATATAGGTTATAAACCGAGCACTTTCGCTTAATGCCAATGTTTTGTCTACGGCATAAACAGTAGATAAGAGCATTATAGCAAGCAGTATTACTATAAATATACTTAGCTTAGAGGTGAAAAAATCTATAATACCTCTAATAAAATTTCCTCTGCATTTTTTAGAAACAACTATACTTACTATGTAGATAAAAATTATTAATGCTAAAATTAAATCAGTAAAAAGTACCCCCTTAAAAGCAATTTCTTTTGGAATTAAAGGTACTAAGATAATATAAACGCATGTCAATATAAATAGTATTTTTTTATAAAAATCCACTTTAACTCTCCCATCTCATTTAAAATAATACAAAATTATCTTGATGATTTTGTATTTTTTTCAACTGCTGTATTTGATCTCAAACAGTAAAACACTATTAATCCCTCTAGAAAGCCAATTCCATAGCTTAAATGCAATATCAAGAATGCTAATATCATCCGAGGTACATATTTAATTTTGCCACCTGAAGCTTTTAAAGAGAATATAATAGCACCTAGTAGATACGCTATTATTTCTGCTATAAATAAATATTTAACTACCTTCGAGAATGGACTTATTACCGAGCCTAAAATTAAGCTTATAACAAATAATAATGGAATTAAATGTCTTACCGCTGCTGGTTTCTTATGTTTTTGAATAACTCTAACTTTCCAAAAGCCATATTGGAAATATTGTGTCCAAAGTTTACCAAAAGATCCTCTTGTATAGTAGTGAGATATTATAGTTGGGGCTAAAAGTATCTTATTATCACTCTTAGCTATTCTAAAATTCAATTCATCATCTTGATTACGTACAAGTTCTTCATCGAAATACCCAATTTCATCAAATATACTTCTCCTATAAGCTCCAAAAGCAACAGTGTCAACAAGCTGTTCTTTCTCTGAAAATCTAAACAATGCATTTCCTACTCCAAATGGCGATGCCATTGAAAAAGATATAGCCTCTGCCATACTATTTTCACTTATATTTATAATTCTGCCTCCTACACACGCAATATTAGTATTCTTTAATTTTTCCACACAAATTTTGATATAATCACTATCCATATAAGCATGAGCTCCAAAAATTACAATTATCTCCCCTACCGAGGCTTTTATTCCTAAATTCATTGCTGTAGGTGCCACTCTTTTTTCATTTATCACTAATTTAATCTGGGAATATTGAATATTATAATCTTTTATAATTTTCTGTGTACTATCATCTGAACATCCATCACAAACCATAACTTCAATATTATCTATACCGTAGCTTTGGTCTATAATAGATTGTATACATTTACCAATATACTTTTCTTCATTTCTGCAGGGAATCACTACAGAGACTTTTTTACTCCCTTTATCATTCATATTATCGCTCCTTATTGCGCTTGTACTAATTATTATTTATTAAAGCTAAAATTTTAAAGTATAATTTTTTTAAGCACTTTCATTCAAATAATTTTCTTTACTATTTAATTCTACTATTGCAAATATCAACCACATAATTAAAGTTCCTGTAATTACTCCTTTATGGTCAAATTCATTTCCTGTTAACACTGAATAAATCATATATATTATAATGGTGGTAAAGACACCTCTATTTTCACTATAATTTTCGAAAATAACCTTTAAGCGATTTATAATTATAATAAAGAATAAAATTGAACATACCATTCCAAACTCAACTGCAATTTGAAACCACAAGTTATGTGCATTTTCCATAGCATAATTCGCAACAGGTGCATTTATTCTAAATGATTCTGGAAAAGCTAGGTACGCATTCATAGCATACTTTTTATATAATTCTGCAAAAGTTGCTGCTCCTGCACCAAATGGATATTTTACTACTATTATACAACTTGCTATAATTGCTTGAAGTCTTGCCATTATAGATTCATTCTTTAAAATATCCACACTTACTTGGCCTCTTTGAAGTATAAATGTGATAAGCCACTTTGATGAAAGCAAAAATATTATTCCAAAAAAATAAAATATTTTCTTGTACTTTTTACTTATTAGCATGATAAAGGCTATTATAAGAAAACAAAGCCATGCACCTCTTGTAAAAGTAATCAATAGTGCAATTGCAGTTGTAAATAGGGAAGAATATATAAATATTTTTTCTTTTTTATTAAGTTGTCTATATAATACTAATTCAAAAATTAATGGTACTACTAAAAGTATTATTCCAGCACCTATATTTACATTGTGATATCCAAAAGTTATAAGATTCCTATTACGCATTACATCTCCTAAGCTCATCCTATTTGTAAGCACTTGAGAGAATCCATAAAAACAACTTAGATCTATACTTACTATCAATGCATAAAAAATGCTTTTAATATCCTCACTTTTAAAATTAACCAAAATGATTAGCATAAACATAACTGGAATGAAAATAGAAATATATGTACTGCACAAGCTTTGTAATATATGGTCTGAAAATACATTGCTATTAGTTGCAAGTATTACAAAAACTATAATCAAAAACAAAAACTTACTTCCGAGAGATCCTTTATTATACAATTTACTTTTAATAAACTTACCAATATTTTTAATATTTAATATAAACATTATAGTAATGTAAATACTTTCGAAGGTTACCTTTAAAAACAAGAAATCAAAATAAACCACTTTTCTTGCTGTAACAAATATTGGGAAAGACACTATAAATAAAAGCATAGATTTTTTCATGTCAATGGATGCATAATATAGATCAAATATCAACACTGCTGTTGCAATTGAAGCCATTCCAGAGTCTTTTATTCCAATTTTTCTATATAAAAATAAAAAAACAACTATAGAAATTACAAGTATACTACATAAAATCATATAATTTTTTTTAGAAAATTCTTTTATACTGAAATAATTTTTCTTTAAAAATTCTTTAATATTCATATTGTTCTCCTTACTACCTAAATTTAGTTAATTAATTAACTGGATATATGATAAATTATTACTCTCTAAACTCACTAAAATCAAAAGAATAATTATCTTTCATAAATTTACAGTATGCAGCATAATTTGCATTCAATTTTTTTATAACAATATCTACCTTTTGTTTCCCCCTAATAGCCTCATAAAATAACTGCCTTGTTACTTTTTCTTTGTAACTTATAAAGGAAGTGGGATCAAATAACTCATTTCTAAAATTTTTATCATTATTATATTCTTTATAAACGTCATTCTCTTGAAGTTTTTTATCTATAAAAATCGGAAGCGCCTTTTTAGTAGCTAACACTTGATTGTTTATGTCAGGCTGTAGAAAAAATTCGTAAACTTTTCTAATAGCAGCTTTATCTTTATTTTCTACGTCACTATTTACTACAAGACAACTATAATTCTCTGTATAAAAGTAATCTTCCGAATCATTTAAATCTATCTTCGGTAAACTTGATATACCCATAGGAAAATCAAGAGGCATAACATTGTCAAAATAGTTTTTATCTTCAAAAGTGCTAATTATCATAGCCGTCTTTTTTGATGCAAAATCTCTTCTTACATTTCCTTTATCTTTATCAGCAAAATCTTTATCTATTAGCCCTAATGAATACATCTTACTATAAATATTCAGAATATCCTTTGAATAATCAAAATTATACCTACCAGTTTTGTAATCCCAAAAGGTGGTATAAATACTACCTTTATTTACACTCATTTCACCAATGGATATTTGGAGCTCTCCAATAGTAGTGGCAGGAAATTCAAAGGGGACAACATCGGGGTATGCTTTTTTAATTTTTATGCCATAATTCAACAGTTCATCAAATGTTTTAGGCTCTGATTCTGGATCTATTCCAGCACCTTCTAACATTTCTTTGTTCCACACTAATTTAACATTATTACCCAATATTTTTACTCCCATTGGTTTTTTCTTGTAATACAAAAAATTTTCCTTGCCAATTTTGTCAATATCTAATCCAAACTGCTCCATATCCATTATTCTGTCGTATTTATATAAATCAGAATATCCGTACTCGAAAATATCAGGTTTATCTGATGTAGCTAATGCGGTTTTTAATAAGTTATCATAACTTTTACCTTCTACTTTAAGATTTATAAATATGTTATCCTTATTTTCGTCATTATACCTTTCTATCTGATTTCTCCTGGTTTCTACCTCTGTAGAGTCTTTTAACCACACACTTACGGTAGTTTTGCCTGCATTTTCATCGTTTTTTACCATTATCCTAGCATCCTCAACCAATTTGAATTTGTAAGCGTAAGCCATTCCTATAAAAACCAATACAAGAACTATATAAACTTTAAATTTCAAAGGAAATTTTTTCAAAAATATCATCCTCTTTCTTATTGTAAAATGTTGTTAACTATTGCTCCATTTTTAGTTCTTTAAACCATAGTGTAATCTCTACTTATTTTATTTTAGACTTATCTTGTAGTATATCTTTATACAAATTTATTAGATTTATTTTTTCTGCTTCCCATGAAAGCTTAGTTTCAACGATACATCTATTATTTCTCCCCATGAGCCTTGTATTCTCAATATTTTTTACTAACCCATGAATCTTTTCTGCCATTTCTTTAGGTTTCTTCGGGTCTACAAATACAGCATTTCCATCAAATGCTTCCCTCCAATATGGAAAATCAGACATCAATATAGGTATTCCACAAGCCATATATTCATAAGCTTTTACCGGTGAACTTTTTATATGATTAAGGGTGGGATAGAGTGTGCATAGTCCCAAATCTACACTTTTCATATAGGAATAAACTTCTTTTACTGCCTTAAACCCCAAAAAGCTGGTATATTTACAGCCTTCTAAACCTTCGCACTCCTTTTTATATTCAAGATCATCCCATTTACCTAAAATTAATAATTCTACTTCGCCATTTAAGTAATTAGCAGCTTGTATCAATTCTCTTATTCCCCTTATTTCAGTAAGTCCTCCTGCATAAAGCATAGTGAATTTTTCCCGTTTTACTTCTAACCGCTTACTTTCATCTATTATGGCAATGGATGGTAAGTTCCTTAATAGGGTAGTTCGTTTATTCATTTGAAATTTCGAAACTATATCATCCGTAACTGTTACAACACCATCAAAATATTTACAAGCCCACTTTTCAAAAGCATTAAATAACTTAGAAATTATCTTTCTAAAGGCAAGATTTCCAAGCCAGTCCTTATTTAAAATTTGCGCCGGCACATCTTCATGTACGTCATATATTACTTTTTTTCCTAATAATTTCAATTTAAGTCCTAAAAAAATCACTTCCGGATCATGAAAATGGTAAATATCAGCATTTATTTCTTTTGCTTTTTTTAATGCAATTCTTTTTTTTAAAATAAACCTATATAAACGACCACTGTTTTGAGGAAGTGGAATAATATGTACACCATCAATCTCTTCTTCATTATCATGAGGAGCGATTAAATATACTTCATATCCTTCTTTTGCAAGTGTTTTACATTCTTTGTGAAAAATTCTAACATCCGCTGATGGATGAACTGTAGTAATATGACATACCTTTATAGACATAATTAAATCCTCCATAATAGTTCAATAAAAAAATATACTATTTACTCAAAAAGAATTTAATAGTATTTTTAATATTCTTAATTAATTCACTTTTAGAAATATATTTTATAATGTTTGTTATTTTTTTACTATTAGTAAAATCTCAGTAAATTTATAGCCTCAATAAAGCATCTCTATTATATAATACATATTTAACATATGCAACTTATATATGTATACGTAGAAATACCCTGTAGCATAGTTTTTTCTCTACACTATAGGGTACATTTCAAAGATGATAACATCTTAATTAAAGTAGCCTAGGATACATACTTTTTATTGATTTTTAAGTAATTGATCTTCTGGAACATCTCTAAACACTTTAGCAGGATTTCCAGCTACAATCTTACCTGTTTCAACATCCTTTGTAACCACACTACCAGCTGCAACTAAGGCATCCTCGTGTATGATTTTTCCAGGTAGAATAACTGCTCCAGCTCCAATTCTGCCACCCTTTTCTATAGTTATACCTTTGAATTTACCAAACCTTTCCTTAGAACGGGCTGCATAATTATCATTAGAAGTTGTAACACAAGGTGCAATAAACACATTATCACAAACCTTAGAATAAGCAGTTAAATATACATTTGTTTGTATTTTGCAGTTAGACCCAACGCTGCAGAAATTTTCAATAGTAGTTCCCCTACCAATAATTGTTTTTGAGCCTATGGTTACATTTTCTCTTATTACAGCAGTATCTGCAATAAGTGTTTTGTCTCCAATTGCAGCACCACAGTAAATTATTACACCTGCACCTACAAGGCATCCCTCACCTATCTTAGCAGGTAGTAATTTTTCTTCATCTTTAAAAATACTGTTTACAGACCTCATCGGTTGTTTTCCTATTACAGTATTATCATCTATTCTAACATTATCTCCAATGATAGTTCCTATGTGTATAACCACGTTACTACCAATAACACAATTAGAACCTATTACTACTTCATCATCTATTACTACAAAATGTCCCAATGTTACATTGCTTCCCACTTTGCTTTTCTCTGATACATAATTCATGAAAACAACCCCTTTTCATATGATATTTCTAAAATTATTTGTTCATTTCCATTGTTGAGAAATCTCCCATTGGAAATTTAACCGGAAGTCCAGTAAGTCTTGATTTATAAGCAGCTAGTATGATAGACATACCTTTTTTACCTTCTTCTCCATTTATGAGAGGTTGTCTATTCATATTTATAGCATCAAGCATATCTTTATATAATGGAGTATGTCCAAAGCCATATACTGAATCAGGGTCTCCCTTTTGCTGACTTAATATCTCTTCCTCAGTATCCACATTATCTGCAAATTTCCAAGTTTCTATGGAATTAACTGCAAGTCCACCTATACAAACCGTACCAGTTTCTCCAAAGATACTTAGAGTCTCTTCTAAGTTTTTAGGATACACACAAGCTGATCCTTCAATTATACCTATAGCTCCATTTTTAAATCTTATCATTATTGCTCCAAAGTCCTCAGCTTCTATATCTCGAAGGAAAGTATCGCACTGAGCATAAACAGTATCTATTTCGCCACCCATCATCCATTGTAATAAATCAATATTATGAATGCATTGATTCATGAGTGTTCCGCCATCTAGTTCCCATGTTCCTCTCCAAGGTGCTTGTGTGTAGTATCCCATATTTCTATTCCAAAGAATTCTCGCTGTTCCATTAACTAATTTACCAAACCTATTTTCTTCCACTGCTGTTCTTAACTTTTGTATTGGCTCATTAAATCTGTTTTGATGACTAACACAAAGTTTTACATTGTTTTTGCTTGCACACTGTATCATTCTATCTGCATCTTGAGTAGATAGCGCCATAGGTTTTTCTACCAATACATGTTTTCCACGATTCATACAATATATAGCTATTTCTGGATGATACCCACTTTCAGTAGCTATAGAAACCATATCTATATCTGCATTCTCTAGCATTTCTTTATAATCCGTAAAAACTTTTACATCAGCACTTTCACCTATTGCTTTTATGTACTCTTCTTTTTTTGATATGGCATTAGCTTCTACCACGTCACAAACTGCTGTAAGACTAATTTCTAATTTATTTTGAGTTATAGCTTCTATATGTTTGTAAGATATTCTCCCGCATCCTATTATTGCTACCTTTAATTGTTTCATTTAAATTCCTCCTATATGATTTGCTATAATTATGGCATGCAACATTATAAAATATTTTAAATGCTTACATGCCATAATTTTATACTGGTTAAATTAAAGTTTATTAATTTTCTCTCTATTGTTTACAACGTTCTTTGTAGCATTTCTAGTGTCATATAGCAAACTAGCTTTAGCTACAATTTTTTCATAATCATATGAACTATGATCAGTAGTTATTATCACTATATCTGCGTTCACTATTTCTTTTTCCCAATTTACACTAATGTATTCTCTACCATTATGGATAAATTTTGGGATAAAAGGATCATTTATTATTATATCAGCACCATTCTTTTCTAATTGATCAATAACCTTTAATGTTGGTGATTCTCTCATATCATCTATATCTTTCTTATAAGCAGCACCCATAAGTAGTACTTTTGCTCCATTTAACGCTTTTTTCTCACCATTTAAAAGCTTCATAACATTTTCAAGGACAAATTCAGGCATATAATCATTAATTATACCCGAAGCTTCTATTAATTTCGTATGGTAATCAAACTCTTTTGCTTTCCACTCAAGGTAGAATGGATCAAGTGGTATACAATGTCCTCCAAGTCCTGGGCCCGGATAGAATGGCATAAAGCCATAAGGTTTGGTTTTTGCTGCATCTATTACTTCCCATACATCAATTTTCATTCTTTTACATAGTATAGCCATTTCATTTGCTAGGGCTATATTTACATTTCTGAAAGTGTTTTCAAGAATTTTTTCCATTTCAGCTACTGCTGGAGAAGATACTTCCATTATATCTCCCTCAAGCACACTTCTGTATAACATTGCTGCAACTTCTGTACAGTCTTTAGTGCACCCTCCAACTATCTTTGGAGTATTTTTTGTGTTAAATTCCTTATTACCTGGATCAATTCTCTCTGGTGAGAAGGCGAGAAAAAAGTCCACGCCACATTTTAAACCTGATTCTTCAAGTATTGGCTTTAAAACTTCCTCAGTCGTTCCTGGGTATGTAGTACTTTCCAGTACTACCAGCATTCCTTTATGTAAATACTTAGCTACACTTTTAGTAGATTCTACTACATAGGATAAATCCGGTTGCTTATATAAATCTAGTGGTGTAGGCACAGCTATACAAACCGTATCAACATGCGCAACAAAACTAAAATCTGTAGTGGCTTTAAGCTTTCCTTCTTGAACTAATCTAGTTAAATCTGAATCTACAATATCTCCAATATAATTATGTCCTTCATTTACCATTTGAACTTTTTTATCTTGAACATCAAAGCCTATGACTTCATATCCTACTTTAGCTTTTTCCACAGCCAATGGCAATCCAACATAACCAAGGCCAACCACCCCAAGTTTTGCTGTTTTATTTTTTAATTTTAATAATAATTCGTCTTTGTACTGAGACATTTTATTACCTCCTATGATCTTTGTGGTCTAATTCTATAAATTAATTTTTTAATTTATCTTTCTTTTATAAGTAGGCACCTTTTCTTCCATTAAAGCAAATATTGCCTCTCTATCTCTTCCCACAACATCTCTAAACTCCTCAATAGATTTTTCAATAAAGTCTATATCATTTCCAAAAGGTTTTTCAACGTAAATTTTATTATGTGAAGTGGATGTTAAAGCTATCTCATCCATCAAAAGCTCTTCATAAAGCTTTTCTCCCGGCCTTAATCCAATAAATTCAATTTTCACATCTACATCTGGTTCAAGTCCTGAAAGCGTTATTAAATCTCTAGCTAAATCCACAATTTTTACAGGCTCCCCCATATCCAAAACAAATATTTCTCCACCTTTTGCCATTCCTCCAGCTTGAATAACTAATTGTGCTGCTTCTGGTATTGTCATAAAAAATCTATTTATATCAGGGTGCATAACTGTCACAGGTCCACCATGGGCTATTTGTTTTTTAAATAATGGTATTACTGAACCATTACTTCCTAAAACATTACCAAATCTTACCGCCACATACTCAGTGTCACTAATCGTATCAAATGCTTGAATTATGAGTTCACAAAATCTCTTAGTAGCACCCATAATATTTGTAGGATTTACTGCTTTATCTGTACTAATTTGAACAAATCTTTTAACACCAAATTCATGACTACATTTTACCACATTATAAGTTCCTATTACATTATTCTTAATGGCCTCTGCCGGGTTATACTCCATAAGTGGCACATGCTTATGAGCTGCGGCATGAAATACTACATCCGGTTTGAATGTTTCAAAAATTTCTTTTAATCTATCAATATCTCTAACAGATGCTATAATGAATTCTTTATTTAACTGCGAAAACTCAAAATTAAGCTCCATCTGTAAATCATAGGCGTTGTTTTCGTAAATATCTAAAACTATTAGTTTCTTAGGCTTAAACCTGGCAATTTGCCTACATAGTTCAGAACCTATTGATCCGCCACCACCAGTAACTAATATTGTTTTATCTTTAATATATTTATCTATATCTTCGGTGTTTAATTTAACTGGTTCTCTTCCCAAAAGATCCTCAATATTTACATCTCGAAGCTGGCTAATGTTAACTTTCTCGTCAACAATTTCATAAATACCAGGAATTGTTTTTAACTTGCATTTAGTTTTTTTGCAAATGTTTAGTATTTCTGTTTTCGTTTTAAAATCTGCTGAAGGCATGGTAATAATTATTTCCTCAACGGACTCTTGCTGGCAGATTGAAATAATCTTATCTCTACCACCTAATACTTTTATTCCATTGATTATTTTATCTTTTTTAGATTGATCATCATCTATTAATCCCACTACATAATATTTAAGTTCACTATGCTTACTAATTTCTTTTACTAGCATTACGCCTGCATCTCCGGCGCCTACAATAAGGATGTTTACGTTCTTATCACACTGTTTGTTTTCCCCCGTTTTTTGCTCTGATATTCTATATATAATTCTAATTCCTCCTAAGGTAATTACACATAGAAGCCAAAATATAATATGTACTGTAAAGGGAAATCTATAGTAGTGACTTTTAAATAAAATATAACTAACTAAATAACTGTAAATTAAAAACACTATATTTGCTAGTGTTATGGAATATACTATGGAAAACAATTCCGCTATTGATGCATATTTCCATATACTTCGATATAATCCAAATATTTTATTAAAGCCTATTATTAAAATCAATACTGGAATAATAGAAAGTTTGAAAAATTCAAGGTCCTTAATAGGAATATTAAAATCAAATCTCAATAGTAGCGATATATATAATGAAGCCAGAATACAAATAATATCCACTACAAAGATTCTTTTATCAGTTTTCATGAAGTTCACATCCTTTGTTTAATCTTAAATCCTTTGCTACTCCCCTTAATCATTTTACATCATTTCCAAAATTATTCAACCTATTTTTTATACTTCTACAATAAGCTATCTTTGCATATATTATTATATCCTAAAAGCTTGTTTTTGTATAATTTTATGAAGTTTATTAACTATTTATTTATATTTTATCAAAATGCCCTTATCAGATTTAATTAAATAAAAAAAACAAGAAATTTTAACAAGTAATAATTGCTAAATCTTCTTGAATTTTATTAAATATAAATTCACAATATTAAAAACAATCTTATACTTACTTCAACAATATTTTATTATTACGTTGGTTATAAATTCCTTTAAAAATATTGAAAATTGAAATGCCAGTTTTTTCTGGTTTTACTTCTAAAAATTCCGTAGGTGACACATTATTAATAATATTAGTTTCATTATCTAAAATCCAGTTATAGGCAGCTTCATTTTTATCTTTTACTATTTCATAGGCTACTTTTAGCCTAGTTTTTCTGCTAGTTATATTATGCCCATCACTACCTAAAATGTGTATCATATTCCCTTTTACAAAGGATTCAGCTGTTTTTTTCACTTCTTTCCCATAGTCTCCAAAAAGGCTTGCTGCATTGATTTGTATTAAAACCCCTTGTACAATTAAATCAGTAATCAAATTATGATTTTTCATAATTTTAATATTTCTCTCTGGATGGGCTAATATTGGTTTAGCTCCAAGTAACATTAATTCATAAAACACATCTTCAGTGTATATAGGAAATTGTTTCATAGGAAGCTCAATAAGTAAATATTCAGAATCATTAATCCCCCAAATTTTCTTTTCTTTATAGAGTTTAGGCAAATTTGGATGCATATAAATTTCTAGTCCTGATAAAATTTTAATTTTAAAATTTTCCTCTTTAGAGACCATAATCAATCTGTCTAGTTTTTCAATGTATTTTCCTCTAGTAATTTCAAATTCTTCAGTTATAAAATGAGGAGTTGCACAAATATATTCTACCCCTTCACCTTCTGAAATTTTCACCATTTCAAGAGACATATCCATATTTTTCGCTCCATCATCAATTCCATGAATTATATGAGTGTGAAAATCTATCATAATTTTACACCTTCTAAACTTTTAGTTTTCATTATTATAATAACCACTTACAGCTTTTAGAACTTCGTTAACCACAATTCCATTATTTTCCTTGCGATAATATATCCTCTAACTGAATTACGATTTCATCTAGTGGATTTATTTTTATAGCAATATCTAGATGCATCCTAGCCTGATCAAAGTTTTTAATATTTATATAACACATAACGAGATTTGTACATACTTCTATGGATTTTGTAACCTCAAATGCTTCTCTAAAATACTTTATAGCAAGTTCGTAATTCTCAAGACAAGCATAGTTAATACCATACTCGATTATAACCTCAATTAAATCACTTTCAATTGCCTCTGCTTCATTCAAATAGTATATAGCCTTCTCATAATTTTGTAGAATTCTATAAGCTACAGCACTGTGATAGTATATATCAGCCTTATCTCCTAGTTGTTCCAGAAGCGGTATCAAAATTTGAAGCGCGGCTTTAGGGCTCGTTGGAATCAGTTCCTTTGCCTTTTGAAAGCTTGTTACAGTTTTCAAATTGCTTTTAAGTTCAAGTACCTCTGATGTTAATTCTCCACCAAATTCAACATATTTATTTATAGCACTGTATGCTAACTCATTCTCCATTTCGCTATTAAAAACTAAGGCCTCATATAGATATGGATTACAGTAATTCTCGATTTTTTTAGCATTTTCTATAAGTTTTAACTCTTCTGCCTTAAACATAATATTAGTGGACCTTAATCTATCCACTAAAAGAAAAATTTTATCATAATTTTCACTAGTTGCTTGTATAGTTAACAATCCCTTTAAAATAATAAATGCTTCTTCATAATTTTCATTTTGAATTTCTTTAAAAATCACGCCTTTAATAAATCCTATTGAATTGGGAATTGCATTTATAATTTCTTTATACTCCTTCGTATATTTAAATTGTTCATCTGCTCCTAAAACATAAAACATCCCTTCAATAAATAGATTAACTGGTATTTTATCAAAATCCTCTTTCTTCTTTACTTTTTCAATTATTTCATTAGTTCTCACTGGGAAGTATACGTTCTCCAAAATCACAAAATCATTAATTTTGCTATTCTTCTTTATTTCTAAAAAAAGAAGTGCTGATAATTTTTCCGAAAAATATGCTTTGCTGTCCATGTTTACACCTTCCTACTAGTCTTAAATATTTATGCTACAAGTACTAATCTTAATAATAATATACATAGGTTAATTTGTAAACCTGCTTACTGGGAATTGTTGTAGAATTTCATTGAATAGTTTATAAATTTTCATACTTGATCAATTAATAACATAACATCTTCTTTAAGCTTGATTATTTTCTTAGAAGCATTTTCAATTGAACTTCCTTTAACAGACAAATAAATTTTCATTTTTGGTTCAGTACCAGAAGGCCTAACTACAAACCAAGAGCCATCCTCCAAAACAAACTTTAACACATTGGATTTTGGAAGTTTAATTATTTTTGATTCGTACTCCATCAAATTTGTCTCTAAACTAGATCTATAGTCCATTTTTTTTACGATATTACCATTTTCTAACTTCTCTTTCGTCGAAGTTCTTAATTGTTCTAATATACTACCTATTTTTTGTTCACCATCTTTTCCTTTTAACTCTATTGAAACTAACGCTTGTTCATAGTATCCATACTCGCAATAGATTTCCATAAGTGCCTCATATAAACTCAGCCCTTTGTTTTTATAGTAAAGTGTCATTTCACAAATTAGCATTGCAGCTATTACCGCATCTTTATCACGCACAAAATTTCCAGCTAAATAGCCAAAACTTTCTTCAAACCCAAATATGAATTCTTTTTCACCTGTACTTTCAAACTCTTTTATCTTTTCTCCAATATATTTAAATCCAGTAAGCACATCTAATACTTCCACATTATATTTTCTTGAAATTGACTCTACCATATCTGTAGTAACAATAGTTTTTATTATCACTCCATTTTTCGGTAATTTATCAGTTTCACATAATGACTTTAAAATATAATTACTTAATAATACGCCCGTCTGATTTCCTGTAAGAACTTTGTATTCACCTTTTTTATCCTTAACTACTACTCCAATTCGATCACAATCAGGGTCTGTTCCAAAAATTATGTCAGGATTAATATCTTTTGCCATTTCAAGAGCCAATTTGAATACCTTTGGATCCTCAGGATTAGGATAAGTGGCTGTTGGAAAATCTCCATTTGGCATTTCTTGTTCTTTTACAACATAAACATTAACATAACCAAGTTCGCTTAAAACCCTTCTCACAGGTAGATTTCCAGTTCCATGAATAGGCGTGTAAATTATTTTTAAATCTTTAGCGCACTTCGCAACTAAATCTTTTCTCAAAGTTAAATTTTTAACCTTAGTCATATATGATAAATAAAGATTTTCACCAATAATTTTCATAGTTCCATTTGATTTTGCACTAGCAAGTTCTATAGTTTTCACTCTCGAAAAATCTTTTATGCTGTTAGTACAGTTTATAATCTCATTTGCCACTTCATCAGTAACCTGTCCACCATCCTCACCATAAACCTTATATCCGTTATACTCTTTTGGATTATGTGATGCAGTAATAACAATACCCGCTTTGCTTTTCAGTTTGCGAACTGCATAAGATAAAATTGGCGTCGGCGTTAACTGCTCAAATAGATTAACAAAAATATTATTAGCACACAGTGTCTTTGCAGTAGCTTCTGCAAACTCCTTTGACTTATGTCTTGAATCATAGGCTATGCTAACTGATATTTCTCCAGTATATTTTGAGTTTAAATAGTCAGATAAGCCTTGAGTAGCTTTACCTATAGTGTGTATATTCATTCTATTTGTCCCTGCACCCATTATTCCTCTTAGTCCACCTGTACCAAACTCTAAGTCTTTATAAAATCTATCTTCAATTTCTTTTTCATCTACTAGCTTTTCTAACTCTCTTTTTAACTCCAGATCTATTGAACTTGTGTTAATCCAAGTATTATATTTTACTTTGTAATTCATATATATCCCCCTTTTATTCAAGTAGAACGGATAACAATCGCTATTCTATAAAAGCTATTACTATTTGCTCTTCTTCTACCTTTATTGCTAATCTTTCATACTATATTAAGATAATTTCAGAAATAGAAGCTACATTTCATAAATAACCTTTATTTTTTCGTTTTTATGATTTAAAATGATACTAATGGATAAAGCTACATACTATAGTAGACAACATGCTTTTATTTTTAAAAAATTATTGCATTTGCATATTTTATCCTTTATAATTATAAATTGTTTGAACGAATATATTCAAACAGTACTTTTAAAGATTTGGAACATAAAAATAAATAAAGAAGTATGCTTATTCCACATTTATTTTAATGTACCTTAGCATAAATTCTTTTGAAAGGGGTGTATAAATTGTATAGATTAAATCAAAATGAAACTCCATTATTTGATGCTCTAATGGAATACGTTGACAGAGACACTTTGCCATTGCACGTACCCGGTCATAAAAAAGGAATAGGAGCTGATGAACAATTTAGAAGTTTTATGGGGGATAACCCTTTTAAAATTGATGTTACAGTTTTTAAACTTGTTGATTCTTTTCATCACCCAACTGGCCCTATTAAGAAGGCTCAAGAATTAGCAGCGGATGCTTATGGTGCTGATGCTTCATTTTTCTCAGTTCATGGTACCTCTGGCGCTATTCAAGCTATGATTATGGCTGTAGTTGGTTCAGGTGAAAAAATAATTGTACCTAGAAATGTTCATAAATCTATAACCGGTGGCATAATACTTGCCGGTGCTGTACCAGTTTATATGCAACCAGAACTAGATAAAAAAATAGGGGTTGCTCATGGGGTTTCACCTGAGACAGTAGAAGCAACATTAAAGCAAAATCCTGATGCAAAAGCTGTACTTATAATAAATCCCACATATTATGGAGTTTCCACTGATATTGAGAGCATTGCAAATATAGTTCATGAATACGACATTCCACTTATAGTTGATGAAGCTCATGGCCCTCATCTTAAATTTAATGATAAATTACCAATATCCGCCATGGAAGCTGGTGCAGATATCTGTTGTCAGAGCACCCATAAAATTATAGGTTCATTAACTCAAAGCTCTATGCTACATGTTAATTCAAGGCTTGTTAACCCTGCTAGAGTTAAACAGTTAATAAACTTAATGCATACAACATCACCTTCATACATACTAATGGCATCACTAGATTGCGCAAGACGACAAATTGCACTACATGGTGAAGATCTTTTAGAAAAAACTATTGATTTATCTAATTATGTAAGAAGCGAAGTTAATAAAATACCCGGCCTTTATTGTTTTGGTGAAGAGGTGTTAGATGGTTTTGGAGCTTATGCTATTGATCCAACTAAAATCACAATAACATGTAGAGACTTAGGCATAACAGGTTATGACCTAGATATGATACTTTCTAATAAATATCATATACAAATGGAATTGTCCGATCTTTATAACATTCTAGCAGTGGGTTCTTTTGGTGATACTGAAGATGGCATGGAAACATTACTGCACGCTCTAAGAGAAATAAGCAATGAATACTATGGAAAAGGCACTAAAAAATCTGATTTTATTGATATTCCTAGTATTCCAGAGCAAGTTCAAATTCCTAGGGAAGCTTTTAACAGTGTGAATACTGCTGTTGAGATTAAAAAGAGCGTCGGTATGATTAGCGGAGAATTTTTAATGGCTTATCCACCTGGTATCCCAATACTTTGCCCTGGTGAGAGAATAACTCAAGAA
The DNA here is from genome assembly GCA_964467165.1 of uncultured Clostridium sp. Lineage (GTDB taxonomy): Bacteria > Bacillota > Clostridia > Clostridiales > Clostridiaceae > Clostridium_AD. Next base: position 48,524 of record CAYXOL010000007.1, on the reverse strand, counting down.
ATTATAGATTATGTTGAAAAATTGAAAGAAACCGGCTTATACGTTCAAGGAACTGAAGACCCTGAAGTTGAGTATATAAAAGTTGTTAGAGAAGAAGATGCTGTCTATATAACTGTTGAATAGAAGTAAAAAGAACTCCAAATCAGGAGTTCTTTTTACTTCTATTTAGTTCTACTCTATAATCAATACTTTCCTTTTCAATATTGCCTAAGTACTTAAAATATTCAGCATCCGACTTTTTACTTATGATTTCACATGTATCAACCAATTTATTAAAATATCCCATCATATAACTTATCTTCATTAAAGGTCCAGTTATTTTATGATTAAATCTAATGGACATCTGTTTTCTCTTTTTTTCCGAAGTTTTTTTAATATTTATATAGTATTTACTTGCTGAATCTATCAATTTTATCTTTTGTAGATTTATACTTAAAGCCTCTCTATAAGTTGGTAACAATTCCTCAAGCATTTGCGCATTAAAATATTTTTTCTCTGTCTTACATTGCTGGGATTTATTCATAAGTTGTTTTAACACTTCATTATTTTTAGCCCTAATAGTGGGTAATTTAACAACAACTTGCTTTACTTGCTCTGAATCCATAATTCCCTCTTTGGTTAAGAAATCTAAACCATCTATCAGTAGTTTATAATCTTTTTTATCCTTTTCAATTGCACCCTCATCTTGAAATGCATTCACTATACAGATTCTACTTTCTATATTATAGAACACCTCTGAAAAATAAGCTAATTTTGCCAGTCTTTCCTGTAGTGATTTTTCATTTACGATTTCATTTTTTTCATTAATATAAAGGTATCCCAAATTTTCTTTTCTAAAACTTTTAAACATTTTTTTAGAAAATGTAATTTCCCTATATAGTATATTATTATATTCCAAAGCGTCAAATATCTTAGCTACTTCGCCTTTCCTTGTATATTGTTTTATATTCTCTAATATTTCTTTAGATGGTAGTGAGTATATTGGCATTATATTTCCCCCTTGTCGCTATCTAAGGTACAAAACAATTATGGATTATTTTGCTCCTTACTACAGTCTTTATTTATATTATAACAAATTTTTAGAAATATCCTACAAAAATATACTATTTTCTGCTTCTAAGCTATGCTAAATAAACAAGTTACATTATTCACTAAGTTGCAATGAAAAATAAGAAATAAGAGCCTTAACTCAAAGCCCTTATTTCTTATTAACATTCTATAAAGTTCATAGGTTAATTACTTAACGTCCATACCTGCACTAAATGCTTTCTTATTTATTTCTATAGCTTTTGAAGGCACTATTTCACTAATAACATGCTCCCAATTTATGCTTTCTAATTTAAGCACTTTGATTAGAGCTCCCAGTAGAACTACATTTTGTGCTTTAATATTTCCAAGATTTTTAGCGATTTCAGCTGCATTAATAATTACTATATTATTAACCACGTCTCCTAATCTTTCGTTTACATTTTCCGGATATTTTTCTTTTCCTGTTAATACCGGTACTGGATGTATTTCATAATTATTAACTACAATATAACCATCTTTCTTTAAATAAGGTAAGTACCTAGCGGCTTCACTTTTTTCAAAAGATACTATTACATCCACTTTACCTTTTTCTATTAGTGGTGAATAAACCTTTTCTCCAAATCTTACTTGAGTAGTAACACTTCCACCTCTTTGAGCCATGCCATGAACTTCTGACATCTTTACATCATATCCACTTTTTAAAAGTCCTTCTGTTAATATTTTAGATGCTAGAATAGTTCCTTGTCCACCTACACCTACAAATAATACATTTTTAATTTCGCTCATAGTTATTCACCAACCTTTTCTATAGCTTTAAATGGGCATACTTGTTTGCATAGTCCGCATCCATTACACATGGAGCTATCTATACTTACAACTCCATCTCTAAATCTTAATGCTGGGCAACCTGTTTTTAAACAAGCCTTACACTTTTTACATTTTTCTTGGTCAATAACACATTTGATTCCTGCTCTAGCTTTAAGCACATCCTTAATTAATGCACAAGGTTGTTTTGTTATTATTACAAATGGCTCTGTACTATCGTGCGCTTCTTTTACTGCTTGTTTAGTTTCCTCTAGTTTATATGGATCTACTACTCTTATATTTTCTGGTTTTATACCACAGGCAAGAACTAACTTTTCAATATCAATCATTGGTGCAGGCGTTCCTTGAAGGGTTTTCCCTGTACCAGGATTTTCTTGATGTCCTGTCATACCAGTAATTCTATTGTCCAAAATACAAGTAACTATTGGAGTATTATTATATACTGTATTAATAAGCCCTGTTATTCCTGAATGGAAGAAGGTTGAGTCTCCGATAAAAGCAAAAACTTTTTTATCATCTCTACTCGCAACCATATTGGCTCTTTCAATACCTGTACCTGCAGAAATTGAAGCTCCCATACATATAACTGTATCTGTTACATTAAGAGGATCTACCATGCCCAGTGTATAGCAGCCTATATCACCAGATGCTATTACATCTTTGTATTTTGATACTTGATAAAAGATTCCTCTATGTGGGCACCCTGGGCATAATACTGGTGGTCTTGAAGGTGCTTGTACATCTGTTGAATAAGTAAGGTTGTTAACTTCACCCAAAATAGCTTTTCGCACAATGTCAGGGTTTAACTCATCGCATATAGGAATTATTTCTTTTCCTATACAGGCAATTCCCATTGCTTTAATAGCAGTTTCCAAATAAGGATCATTTTCTTCTACTATATATAATTTTTCAACTTTTGTTGCAAACTCTTTAATCATTTCATCTGGAAGAGGATAGCTCATTCCTATTTTTAAGTAAGATGCATTTTCTCCAAAAACTTCTTTAGAGTATTGATAAGAAATACCACTTGTAATTATTCCAATTTTAGTGTTTCCCATTTCAATTCTATTTAGTGCAGATGTATTAGAATATTGTCTTAGCGCTTCTAATCTTTCTTCCACTTCGTAATGTTTAGCTTTAGAATGTGCTGGAGTCATAATATATTTTTTAACATTTTTTTCGTAGGGTTTAACTGCTACTATTTTTTTCTCTCCAAGTTCTATTGCAGATTTAGAGTGACATATTCTCGTAGTAACTCTAAATAAAATAACAGTATCATATTTTTCACTTATTTCATAAGCTGCTTTCATATAGTCTAAACATTCTTGTGAATCAGATGGCTCTACCATGGCTACTTTGGCATGTGGTGCATAGTATCTATTATCTTGCTCATTTTGAGAGGAATGCATTCCAGGATCATCAGCGCTTACCACAACAAATCCTCCATTAACGCCTTCATAAGCCATTGTAAATAATGGATCAGCAGCTACATTTAATCCTACATGTTTCATAGTAGTTAGTGTTCTCGCTCCACCTATGGATGCACCGGATGCAACTTCAAATGCTACTTTTTCATTAGGTGCCCATTCTGCATAAACCCCTTCATATTTAGCTAAATTTTCAAGTATTTCTGTACTGGGTGTTCCTGCATATGCTGAAGCTATATGACATCCTGCTTCATAAGCGCCTCTTGCAATAGCTTCATTACCTGACATTATTACTTTTTTCATACATTTTGCCTCCTTATATATTAGCTTTTTAATTTTTACACTACCACAGCTCCGAGAGCTATAGAATATAATTTTGATTTTGCACTATCTGCTCTAGAAACCAATACTATCGGACATTTTGCTCCTACTATAATACCTGCACTTTCTGCTTTTGCAAAATAAGTAAGAGATTTCCCTAAAAAGTTTCCTGCCTCTATATTTGGCACCAGTAAAATATCACTATCACCAGCTACATCACTAACAATGCCTTTATGTTCTGCGGCTTCCTTTGATATTGCGTTGTCTAGACCCAAAGGACCATCAATTAAACAACCTTTTATTTGCCCTCTTTTATTCATTAATGATAATGCCGCAGCATCTAATGTTGCCTGCATTGAAGGGTTAACCACTTCAACAGCGCAAATTGGTGCAACCTTTGGAATATCTATTTGCAAGGCATGTGCCACCTCTACTGCATTATTGATTATTTCAATTTTTTCTTTAAGTTCAGGGCAGGTAACCATACCTCCATCGGTTAAAAATAATAATTTATGGTAAGTAGGTACATCATAAACCATAACATGTGATAAAAGTACCTTGCCTCTTAAGTTTGCCTCCTTATTTAGCACTGCTTTTAATAAGTCAGCAGTACCAAGCATCCCCTTCATTATGAAATGAGCCTCACCAACTGATACAAGTTCTACCGCTTTTGCTGCAGCCTTTATTGTATTTTCCTCATTTATTATTCTAATATTTTCAAGGTTTAAATTTTCATGTAGTGCAATTTCAACTATTTTATCCTTATCACCAACTAATATGGCATCAATGATTTGTAACTTAACGGCTTCAACAACAGCCTTTAAAACTATATTATCTTGTGCTACGGCTACTGCCAATATTTTTTTATCCTTGCCTATAGCAAGTTCAATTAACTCATCTAGTCTTTTAATCATGATCTAACCCCTTTCTCTTAACGTCCATAATGTTGATTTTTTAATAAAAACTATAAATCATAGTACAATTGAAATTCTATTGGTGATGGAACTGGCATTACCTTTTTTATTTCCTTTTCATATTTAAACTTAATCCAAGTATCAATAAAGTGCTGATCAAATACTCCACCTTTTAATAAGAAACTAGAATCTTTTTCAAGTTCTTTAAGTGCTTCTTCTAAAGATCTTGGTAATACTTGAATTTTATCTCTCTCTTCTGCCGGCAAATCAAAAACGTTTACATCATATGGTCCAAAACCTTCTTCTGTTGGACAAATTTTATTTTCAATACCATCAATACCAGCCATAAGTATTGCGGAATATGCTAAGTATGGATTTGCTGTAGCATCTGATGGTCTAAATTCAAATCTCCTAGTTTCTGGGTCTTTAACATATCCCGGAATTCTAATTACTGCACTTCTATTTCCTGTAGCAAAACAAATAGATACTGGCGCTTCAAAACCCGGTACTAACCTTTTATAAGAATTAGTTGAGGGATTAGTAAATGCAAGCAATGCTTTTGAATGCTTTAATACTCCACCAATGAAGTGTAGCGCGGTTTCACTCATTAGAGAATATCCATTTTCATCGAAGAAAAGGTTTTTTCCATCTTTTCTTAAAAGCATATGAACATGCATTCCACTTCCTGCCTCTCCAAATAGTGGCTTAGGCATAAAAGTTGCAGTTTTGCCCTGGGCTACTGCTTCATTTTTGATTAGATATTTTGCCATCATTGTAGCATCTGCCATTTTACTCATTTTCTCTAATTCAACTTCTATTTCAAGTTGACCAGCAGATCCTACTTCATGGTGATGGTATTTCACAGGTATACCCATTTCTTCTAACTTTAAACACATCTCACTTCTTAGATCATTATTAAGGTCATAGGGTAATCCTAAATGGTAACTTTTTTGAAAAGGCGCCTTATAACCAAAATTATCTTCTTTGTTATTACTATTCCATGGTGCTTGCTTAGAATCTATGAAAACCTCTTGATGATGGCTTGTAACTTCAAAATTTATATGATCAAATATATAAAACTCAAATTCGGGTCCTATTACATACTCATCAGCTATTCCTGATTCAATCATATATTTCTCTGCTTTTTCAGCTATAAATCTAGGATCTCCAGAAAATCTCCCTTCATTTTTACCAAGAGTGTACATATTTGCAATCATACTTAAAGTTGGTATTTTGCAATATGGATCAACAAAAGCTGTAGTCATATCAGGAATAAATCTCATATCAGAATCCTCTATAGTTGAATATCCATAACTTGATCCATCAAAGCCTATTCCTTCTGAAAAAGTCTTTTCTGATAGTCTTTCAACAGGTATTGTTAAATGATTCCATCGTCCTGGCAACGTTACAACTTTAAAATCTAAAAATTTAATATTATTTTCCATTATAAATTTTTGTATTTCATTAATATTACTAAACATTTCTAAGACCCCCTATATCTTTATTAAATTTTTTTAATATTCATAATTTTAGTATAGTACATGATTTTTTTTTGTCAATTCAACCTGCTAAAGGAATTGTAACAAATCAAAAAAAAGCCGCAATGTTTATGCGACTTTTAGGGAAATTTAATATAAAATCCTCTTATTAATACTTTTTATGGAATTGCACCCTGTAAGTACCATGGCTGATTTCAGTTCACTTTTAAGGAAGTCTATGTAAGATTTTACTCCTTCTGCCTCACCCCCAAAAGATGCTACCACAAATGGTCTTCCAATAAGTACGGCATCTGCACCTAAAGCTAACATTTTAAGTATATCTGCACCACTTCTAACTCCGCCATCAGCTAAAATAGTTATTTTTCCATTAACCTCTTTCACAATTTCTTCTAGCACATCTGCTACACCTGGTGTTTGATCTAATACCCTTCCTCCATGGTTTGAAACTACAATTGCATCTACTCCTGCTTGCACTGCAAGTTTCGCTTCATCTGCAGTCATTATGCCCTTAAGAATAAATGGCAACTTAGTTGAAGCAACAATCTCTTTGATTTCTTCTACGTTTTTTGGCATGACGGGTTTACCAGCAAGGGCCAGAGTAATAAGTCCACAAGCATCTATATCCATACCTATAGCAAAAGCGCCTGCTTTTTCTGCCAGTTTAATTTTTTTAATAACATTTGCATTTTCCCAAGGCTTTATGATTACAATTCCATTTCCACCCTGTTTTTCTAATTGTTCAAGATTTGTTGTAAGAAAAGAATCGTCTGCAGTATCACCAACCATTGGAAAAATTCCACCAGCCAGGCATCCACTGATAACCCATGATATATATTCTTCTTCAGTAAATTTACCACCCATATTTAATGTTGTTCCCGATACAGGAGCCGCAAACACAGGCATATCCATTTTTCTCCCAAATAGTTCTGTAGAAGTGTCAGGATTTCTTGCATCATGTATGGTTCTCATATTAAGTTTATAGGCTTTAAGTGCTTCTATATTAATTTTAAAAGCATCTCCAGTTCCCTTCCCACCCATTCCAGGCACCTCGCCCGCACATGCAACTCCGTTGCATATAGGGCAGACTCTACAGCTTTTATTTAAATTTTCTTTAGCTTCTTTTAAAACATCTTTATAATTCATATCTTTTTTCCCCTCTCTTAGTCAAATTTTAATCCATCTAAATCTTCTTCTGTATATACTTTTATACCTTTAGATAATAATAACTGCGCAGTAACTCCATTACCCTGCCTTTTATTTCCATTAAAAGTCCCATCATATATTTGTGAAACTCCACATGATGGACTTCTTGCCTTTAAAATAGCGATGCTAGCGGAAGTCTCTTCTGCAATTCTTAATGTTTCATAAGCCCCTTTTATAAACTGTTGGGTTACATCATCACCTTCTGGCCCAAGAATCCTAGCTTTACCATTTAGTACATCATAGCCACATCCATTTACAATTTCATGTGGCGCTCTGGGAGTTTCTTGTCCGCCTAGTTGTTCTGGGCAAACAGGCATTGCTTTTCCTTCTTTTAAGAGTTTTAGCACTCTTAAATCTAAATTATTACCGCCATTATACTTACAATTAATACCACATAAACAAGCACTTACAATAATCATATTCTCCCCCCTTTATTTACCAAAAATTAAGATATAACTATTTAAGTTCCACAACTGTAACTCCGCTACCACCTTCACCATAATTCCCCAACCTATAGGTTTTAGCATGACCATGTCTCTTTAACATATCTGTAATAGTATTTCTTAGAACTCCTGTGCCTTTACCATGAATAATAGTAATTTCCTTAAGTCCACCTAGATAAGCATCATCTAAATATTTATCAACTATATAAATAGCTTCTTGCGCGTCCATACCTCTCAAATCTACAGAAGTGGACACATTTCTTAAATTTAGCTTAAGTTCTCTTTTATTTATCTTTGCCTTTTTCTTTTCTTCCTGGGTAATCTTTGATTTGCGCAAATCATCTACTTTAACATTTATTTTCATAATGCCTGCTTGAACTTGCACCTCACCCCTGCTATCAGGTTTTGAAATAACAATAACCTTCTGATCAAGAGATGGTAAATATACCTCTTGGCCTTCCTTTACAGTTTTTAGCTTTTCTCCTAGATCATCCTTGTTCTTTTCTACATGTTTATCTAAGCTTTCAAGCTTAGCTTTGATTTTAATTCTTTCCTCTTCAAGCATTTGTCTTGCTTCTGATGGAAATCCCAGTTTTTCTAATTCTCGCATATTTTTAAGAATAGCATCAGATTCTTCCTTAGCATTTCTTACTAGCCTTTTTGCTTCTCTTTGAGCCTCATACATTGCATTTTCTCTGATGTTTTCAAGTTTATACAATTTTTCCTGGTATTTCTCCTTTAACTTACTAGCTTCTAGTTTCAAACCCTCTGCCATCCTAGCATCCCGTTCTGCCTTTATGCTCTTTTCTTGTAGACTTTGAACTAATTCTTCAAACTCTAAGGTTTCTTTAGAAATATTTTCTCTAGCATTTTTAATAATATACTCAGGTAAGCCTAGTCTCTTAGAAATCTCAAAAGCATTGGATTTACCTGGCACTCCAATTATTAGTCTATAAGTAGGGCTTAATGTGTCCACATTAAATTCTACAGAGGCATTCTCCACCCCTGTAGTTTTTAACGCATATCCCTTTAATTCACTATAATGTGTTGTTGCAACTACTTTTGTACCTCTTGCTCTTAAATTTTCTAGAATTGATACAGCAAGCGCTGCTCCCTCAGTAGGATCTGTTCCAGCTCCTAATTCATCAAATAGAGCCAAGGTTTTTTTATCTGCTTTTTCAATTATGTTTACTATGTTTGTCATATGAGAGGAAAAAGTAGATAAGCTTTGTTCTATACTTTGCTCATCACCTATATCTGCAAATATTTCATTGAAAAAACTTACCGTGGAGCCATCTCTAGCTGGAATTAAAAACCCACTCATAGCCATTAATTGTATTAACCCTACAGTTTTTAAGGTTACAGTTTTCCCACCAGTGTTTGGTCCTGTTATTACTAGTGAGGTAAATCCTCTTCCTAAGTAAATATTACTAGAAACCACTACTTTAGGGTCTATCAAAGGGTGGCGAGCCTCAATTATATCTATTATCCCCTCATCATTTACATTAGGTATAATAGCATTAATTTCTATTGCATATCTGGCTTTAGCAAAAATAAAATCCAGTTCCCACACTATATTAGCATTGTTTGTAACAATATTTATATTTTCATAAACCTTATAGGATAATTCCGCTAAAATTCTTTCAACTTCAGCTTTTTCCTTTAACATGACTTCCTTAATTTCATTGTTTAAATTCACGAGACTCATTGGCTCAATGAATAATGTAGCTCCAGAAGAACTCTGATCATGAACAATACCCGGAACACTGCCTTTATGTTCTATTTTAACTGGAATTACATATCGATCGCCTCTTATAGTATAAAGACTTTCTTGAAGATATTTTGCATTAGACCTAACTAGTGAATTTACCTTTTCTTTTACGGAAGCATTCTTCTCTTTTAATGATTTTCTTAGGCTAAAAAGTAAACTACTAGCCCTATCAGATATTTCATCATCACTTATTATAGCTATAAAAATCTCATCTTCAAGTTTTTTTATTGGGACAATTCCAATACATATATCCTCTAATACCCTAGAAGTATCAATCCCTTTGTTTCCAACATAATTCTGAAACAATCTAGCACACCTGAGCATTTGAGCTATTCGCAGTAGCTGTGTTGGCATAAGTGCGGCACCTTTTGATGCCCTACTTATAGCATCTCGAACGTCATATATCCCTTCAAAAGGTGCACTTCCTTTTTTTGATAAAAGCAGTAGTGCTTCATTGGTCTCTTGGAGATGTTCTCGTACTTCATACATATTGGTGTATGGTTCTAATTTTTCTATGATATCCTTACCAGCTGTTGTATGGGTATATTCTTTAATTTTATCTTTAATCTTATAATATTCTAATACTCTTAATGATTTAGTATTCATAGTTTCACCGTCTTTCTTTTATTCCACGCCTCTTTTATAGTGGCCCCTCGTATAATCTTTGAATTCTGTGCTCCAAGTTCTTTTATTGTAATTCCCAAGAACCTGAAGGGTTTCCTCATAAGTCTCATGTATAAAATCTAATCTAAAACAGGAAATTTTATTTTTTATGATTTCTGTCATATTAGAAATCAAATTTACTGGTACATTATTGTAAATATAGCTTCTACAATATTTGTCAGTATCGACCCTAAATTCTTCTCCCATTCTATCCTTAAGTGTATAACAACCATTAGTACATTTCTCTATGCAAGCACTATTGCCATTTTTGTTACCAAAAACACTTCCTATAGCACAGTATTCACTAACCATAAGTTCATATTTACCATAAACCATAATTTGTAGTGGAAGTGAATTTTTAGTCCCTATTTCTTTGACTTCCTTTTGGTTAAGTTCTGCACTAATACAAGTTCCCGTAAGGAAATCCTTGTAAAAATCTCCTGAATAAGTGTTAAAAACATTTAATTTATAGTCTCCAATTATACTGATTTTCTTGTTAAACCTATTAATTACACCTAAATTTGCTGTAATAATGCCTTTTATTTTACCTAAGTTATTTTCAATAAAGTCACAAACACTTTCAAATTCACCCTTAATAATATTAGGTACTTTCAGATAAATATTCACATCATGCCTATTAATGTTGATGTTACACTGCCTCATAAAAGGATTTATAGCAATATTATCAAAGCCCACTTCTAGTACTGCTCTTAACTGCTCCTCATTACTTACATATATAAGTGTCTCTGGCATAATACTATCTTGCGTGGCTATAGGTTCATTAAAATTCACATCAACTTGTAAACTCTTCTTTTTATCGTAATTAATCTGTGTAGTATTTGCATCTCTTTTATACTTACCTATTATGTGTTTTTGAATATTCTCTGTTAATTCTCGCCTAACTGAATTTAATGCAGCCATTGGCAGGAATCCATCTTCAAAGCTTTCAAAGTTCACATCATTTATTTCGAAAGGAGTGTCCCCCGTTTTGGAGAGGCTCTTAATAACACGTTCTCTGTCTAAAGGCTTATTTACAGCCGTTTGAACAAGCTCTCCTAGTACATTGAAGTCCTCTCCCATGTAACTAGTACTTATGCACAGTGGCTTATTTACACTAAATACTATTGAAAGGTTTAATTGTATTTTCCGTTTAAACTTGTCACTATAACTTTTTGAAAGCTCATTCATGAGTTCCACATCAGAAATCTTATATAAGGTGTCTCCAGCTTTAAATTTAGTTGGTTTTAATAAGACCTTTTCTCCCATCATTGCTTTTTCAATTTCTATTTCATTTGCAATAATCTTTGATATGGCAAACCCATCTTCACCAAACATAATGCCATCTTTTAAAGCTACCTTTTCTAAAAGAGTTACTGATAAATCAGCGGCAACTTTTCCTATTGGAATTCCAGAATTCTTAGGAACCTTATATGCCATCATATCTTTTCCACTATTACCATACAGATAGGCCTTTGAAAAACCTTCTCTATTAAATAATTGTGTTAAAACTTTAGTATCCCCATCTAACTTTTGTATTGTATTATTATAAATATTGTCAAGTTCACGTCTATATATCTCCACCACGCCTGATACATATTCTGGTTTTTTCATTCTGCCTTCAATTTTTAATGAAGAAGCGCCCGCTCTTACTATATCTTTTAAGTTATCTAAAGTACAAGTATCTTTAGGGCTTAAAATATATGCCTTATGCTCCTTATTAGTGTTTTTATCTATTAGTGTATAAGGTAATCTACAGGGCTGGGCACATCTACCTCTATTCCCACTTCTACCACCTATAATACTGCTCATAAGGCACTGACCTGAATAGCATATACACAGTGCTCCATGAACAAAAACTTCTGTTTCAACTTTTAGTGTATTAGATATGTAATCAATTTCACTTAAACTAAGTTCTCTTGACAACACTATCCTTTTGAAACCTATGTTTTTTAAAAATAAGGCACCTTCACCATTGTGAATCGTCATTTGCGTAGAGGCATGAAGTTCAAAATCCGGGAAATTATTTCTTATTAAGTATATGAGTCCCGTATCTTGAACTATCAATGCATCTACTCCTACACTATATAAAAAGCTTACATATTCCATAACTTCTTTAAGTTCATTATCCTTTACTAAGGTATTTAAAGTAACATATACGCGTACTCCATATATGTGGCAATAATCTACGGCGCAAGCAATATTCTCATCATCAAAATTAAAAGCATAGGCTCTTGCTGAGAATTTGCTTCCTCCTATATAAACTGCATCTGCCCTCATTTGCACTGCTGCAATAACGCTTTCCATACTTCCAGCAGGGGCTAGTAATTCTATTTTATCCATTTACATCTCTCCTATTAAGTGTTCTATTTCTTATTATACAATAAAAATTGTTATAAATTAAGAGGTTATAAGATTTTATATAATATTGCTCATATTTTATACTCATAGACACAATAAAATTAATGGAATATAATAAAAAATAGACTAGCCTACCTGCTAATTATTTTTTCAGGGATGATTAGCCTAAAAAAATTTGGTTAATGGAGATAAAAATATGACAGTAAAGAATACTATAAGAAATATTGGAATAGTCGCTCATGTAGATGCTGGAAAAACAACTTTAACAGAACAATTACTCTATCAGAGTGGTTGTAGCAGAATCTTAGGTAGTGTAGATAAAGGAACAACCCATACAGATTCATTAGATATTGAAAGGCAAAGAGGCATTTCAGTAAAAGCAACTGAAATTGACCTTGAATACAAAGAAACCAATATCCATGTTATAGATACCCCTGGGCATATTGATTTCAGTTCTGAAGTAGAGAGAAGTATCGGTGTTTTAGATGGTGCTATAGTAGTATTGTCCTCAGTAGAAGGCGTTCAACCTCAAACAGAAGTGTATTTTAATGCTTTAAAAGAATTAAATACACCATCAATATTCTTTATAAACAAACTGGATCGTATGGGAGCATCCCCTTCTAAGACTATTGCGGACATGAAAAAACTTTTAACAAAAGATCTTATACCACTGCAATTCGTCTATGAAAAAAACAATAAATTTATTGTATTCAACTTATTTGACAAAATAAATTACATGAAAAATATTTCAGAAATAAAAGATGCTAATCACATACAATTACTTGAAGATATAATTGATATACTTGGTAATTATAATGAATTTTTTTTAGAGAAGTTTTTTCAGGGTGCTTTAACCTTGGGCATGATAAAAGATGAGATAGTCCTTCAATCTATAAAAGGTAAAATCTACCCTGTACTCTATGGCACTGCACTAAGAGGCGAAGGTATTGTGGAACTTCTGGACGGCATAATAGATTATCTTCCAGGTCCAGAGAACTTAGATGATTCTGAGCTTTCCGCACTGGTCTATAAAATTTCCCATAACAACACATTAGGTAAAATAGCTCATATTAAAATATTTAGTGGATCACTATCTACCAGAGATGATATTCTTAATATAACCACAGGCAAAAGTGAAAAGATTACAATGATAAAAAAACTTCTTAATCAAAAACAAATTGATGTAAAATCTGCTAGCAGTAGTGATTTGGTAATGGTGAGTGGCCTGAGTTGTAGTACCTACGATATTCTTGGAAGCAAATCTCATATTCCCAGGCTTCAAACAATTACAACGCCACTTCTTACATTAAGAATTTATTCGAAAATTCAAGAAGACTATATAGCTTTAGTGGATGCTTTAACTATATTACAAGAAGAAGATCCCCTTCTTAACCTGCAATGGATAAAAGAAAAAAAAGAACTTCATATTCGAATTATGGGTAAAATACAAATTGAATATATAGAAGCTATTTTAATGGAGAGATTTAACCTTGAGGTTACCTTTGGTTCACCCTCTGTTATCTACAAGGAAACACCTATATCAAGCGGATATGGTGAATCACGTTATACTATGCCAAAACCCTGCTGGGCTATCGTTGAATTTTTAATTGAACCCCTACCAATGGGAACTGGTCTTATCTATGAATCTAAGGTAAGGACTGAAAAAGTAAAGTTAAAGTATCAACGAGAAATAGAAGATAATTTAGAGCGAATTTTAAGTCAAGGTATATACGGCTGGCCAGTGACAGATTTAAAGATAACCCTTACATACGGTGAGGACCATGTTATGCATTCACGAACTGGAGACTTTGCCACCTCATCCGCCATGGGCATCATGAGAGGCTTAAATGAAATAGGCACTACACTCCTCGAACCAATTATTAAGTTTAGGATTACTGTACCTGAGGATGTAGGTGGGAGGGTTTTAAATGATATTATAAAAATGCGAGGGAGCTTTGAAACTCCATTTATACACAATGGCACATTTACAATAGAAGGAAAAATGCCTGTATCCACTTCACTTGAATATCCCGGAGACTTAGGAAGAATTTCTTCAGGGAAAGCAGTAATGACAACTGGATTTTCAAATTATGAGCCATGCTGCTTAGAACTAGGATCCATAAGAGAAAGAATTGGTGTTAATCCTTTAGATAGAGCTAAATATATACTTTATGTGAGAAATGCATTGTAAAAAAAGAATCATCCAAAAATATTTGGATGATTCTTTAAGTTCTTTATAAAGAGTAAACCTACCACTCCCAGTTTCAATAGAAAAAAACTCTTGGTTTATAAATAGATTTTACTATTTTCTCAAGTAACAGTTACCTTAATGGGCTAAAATTTCTAAATAGCTTTTATATAATTCATTTGATGATTTCTCCCAAGTGTAATTTTTATTAACATAATTTTTAAGCACATTATTCTTACGTTTTTTAAATCCACACTTTACTGCACTTAACATGCTTTGGTTATCATAGGGATCGCAATATAGTGCCATATCTTTAAAATATTCAATTGCGCATCCTTCCTGGGTTGAAACTACATTACAGCCACTTGCTGCTGCCTCAAGTGAAGATAAACCTGGCATTTCTACAAAGCTTGGATTTACATGTACTTTTGCAAATCTATAGGCATTGTATACATTATAACTATCCATAAATCCCATATATATTACATTTTTAAAGTTGGTGCATTTTTCAAGATACTCATTTTCATTTCCGATTCCAATTAATACCAACTGCTTCCCTAATTGATCACATACATTACATAGCGCAAGCTGATTTTTGCTTTCACAAATTCTTCCCACACATAAAACATAATTATTTAAATTATATCTCTCAGTAAAATTATATAGAGGTACATCGTCATTTTCAACTTCTACTCCATTGTATATAACTCTATATTCTGTATTAACATTAAATTCATTCCTTATAAGCGACTTTTCTAATTCGCTATTGCAAAATACAACTTTACACTTTTTTAAAATTTCTTTTTTATAACTATTGCATCTTTCATATAGTTTAATGGTTTCAATTTTATTATTTATCATGTTATATTTTTTCATATCCAAATGCATTGGAGATATAACTATATTCCGTTTATAAAAGTTTGCAATCTTAAAGTATCTATATGTTTCTCCAGTAGTAGCAATATTAAATAAATGTACTATATCATAATTCGAATAGTCATATATGCCACCATCATTTATATCTACAATTACCCCTAATTTGCGTAGGTTCTCAGCCGTCTTAATTACTTGCATGGAATCTCCTGCAAAATTTTTATAGTAATCTTGTCTAACACACAATAAAACTCTCATAGTACAAGTCCCCCTATAGTTTGCTACTATTACCATATAACTATGCTAGCTTACGTTTATTTATAACATTTCAATAAATATAATATCAACTTATATTTATTGACTTGTCCAATAAAAATGTTTTTCACTCAATAATCAGGAAAAAATATTCTTATTAAATAAGGCAACTAAAAATAACTAGTACTGATACTTGTTATTTTTAGCTGCCTATATCTTAATATTATATTAAGATTGTAATTTCCAAATATATTCCCCTAATTTATTAACATACCCAATTTTTTTACCTACTTCCACTCTTGCAATTCCGCAAGTAAATTCATAGGCCTCCTCAAAACTTGGCTCTATAACTATTTTACCCATGGAATCTGCGTAACCCCATTTTTCACCAATTTGAACAGCCATCAACCCTTCACTCATAATATCTATGTCTTGAAATATAGCAGGTATTAGAATTGTTCCATTTTTATCAATACAACCATATTTTTCACTTTCACAAATCGTAGCTAGGCCATTGTAGAATGTATCTGCCCATTGGAACTCAGGCTTTATAACAATCTCTCCACTTAGGTCTATAAATCCATATTTGCCTCTAATTTCAACTGTTGCAAGGCCCTCATTGAACTCTCCGCAAACATTATATCTAAGCGGAATAACCACCTCACCCTTACTATTTATACATCCATACTTGCCATTAGAACAAACCGGTGCTATGCCATTATTAAATGCATAGGCATAGTCGTAAATTGCATCTATTAGAATTTTGCCATCCTTATCTATATAAGCTATCTTACCGCCTATTTGCACCGCTGCCAAGCCCTCACTAAAATCATTCGCATCTAAAAAGCTCATGGGTACTACTTCCTTACCATGGTTATCTATATATCCCCACATGTATCCACTTTTAACTGCCGCTCTACCTTCTATAAAAAAATTAGCTTCTCCATATATAGGTTCTACAATTATTTTTCCATCACAATCAATATACCCCATCTTACCATTTACTTTTATTGCTGCAAGCCCTTCACTAAACTGCTGAAGTTCATCGTATACAGGTTCTATTACAACCTCCCCACCTTTGTTAATAAAACCATATTTTTCATTCAATGCAACTATTGCTAAATCACCTTCAAACTCCTCAGCATAATCAAATCTAAATTCTATAATTACATTACCTTCCTTGTCTATATACCCATATTTTTTTTTTGATTTCACCGGATATAAACTTTTTTCTTTATTCATAACTTTAACTTCCTTTCTTATACATGTATGGTATAACTTGTTCTATTTACGTTGTTTTCAAATACTACTTATATATAATATTATTATACACTGAAATGTTTTATTTTCATCCTACAATTCTACCTTTTATGCTATTTATATTTAATTTTTAATTTATGTGGCTAAAAAGTTACTATATTCCTTATAATTTGTTAATATTTATCATAATACGATTATTTTTATTGTATTTTATAATATTTTATATTATATTATTATAGTACTACATAAATATATAGTGAATTTATCTTTTATAGAAAACTGCTGTATTTCTCAACTTATTTAATTGAATTTTTCATATTAAATACAGTGTTTATCTTTGTATTCTATTTTCAAGAGACAATCCTTTATTAACCAAAAAAAACGCAGGGGGGAATTATTTATTATGAAAACTAAACCTAAATCCAATCGTAAATCTAAGAATGTATCTTTAAAATTTAAGATAGTGGCTTCTTCACTCTCAGTACTTTTTATAACATTACTTATTTTTTGCACTGTTATGGTGTTAATTGTACAGAATAAAATGGAACTGCAGATGAAAACTGATGGAAACATAATAGTTAAACAAATCCAACAAAGGCTTACTTCAAATCGAACTATCTCCAAAGAACTTGATTCACTTTTAAGTGAAAAAATCACTAGTTCAGCTTATCTTATTGGTATAATTCCTAATATTTCAAATGAATATCTTGTGAAAATATCAAAAAAATTAAACATTGACGAAATTAATATTGCCGATGCAAATGGCGTTATTCTATTTTCTAATATGCCAGCTAATTTAAAATATAAATATCCAGAAGATAGTGCAGTTCAAAAAATATTAAAAGACAAAGCACCTGATGTAGTTGAAAGCATACGTCAAAGTGGGAACTTAAAAGATAATTATTATAAATATGGCGCTATGGCTTTGGATAAAGGTGGATTTGTTCAAGTTGGTATCCTTGCTAACAAAGTTAATACTATTCTTAATTCTGTAAGTCCTCAAACCCTTATTGATGAAATAGGAAAGGATAAAAACATAGCATATGGTTTAACTATAGGCACAGATCTAAAGGTACTTACACACACTGAAAAAGCTAGAGTAGGCAATGTATTAACTGATGCCGGAAGTATAGCTGCCGCGCGAGATGGGAAAGAATTCACCTCTACTTTTTTGTATAAAGACGTACAAAGAGTTTACGATGTATTAGTTCCTCTTTCTGAAGATGGAAACCATGTAGGTGCTGTAGATATAGGACTTTCTATGGAAAATGTTACTTCTGCAGTTAAATCTGTATTAACAAGTTCTTTTTTAATAACACTACTTTCCTTCTTATTAGGTTCATTATTATTAGTATTATTAGTTGCAAAATTTATTAATCCTTTGAAAAAATTAGTAATTCTAGCAAATGGCGTTTCTAAAGGAGATTTAACAAAAGAAATTGAAATAAACTCTAAAGATGAAATAGGCCTTTTGGGCATAAGCTTTAATGAAATGATTATTAATCTTCGTGGAATGACTACAGAAATTAGTAATATTTCCGAACTATTGTTATCATCTGCCGATCAGCTTTTAAGCTCCGGAGAACAAAGTTCTATGGTGTCAAATCAAATTGCTATGGCAACCCAAGAATTAGCATCTGGATCGGAAAAACAATTTATTGCCACTGAAGATATTTCAAAGAACACTAAAGAAATTGTAAATAATATGGATACTATTAAAGAAGAAATAACCAGTGTTGTAAGCACTGCAAATGAAACAAGCTCTCTAGCTGCTGATGGACGAAATAAAATGAATGATCTAGTAAATCAAATAAACGTTATAAAAAGAAAAGTAGACTACTCTGCTTCAACAATAGAAACCCTTCAAAAAACTTCTGATGAAATTGGAAATATTGTTGAATTTATAGACACTATTGCTTCTCAAACCAATTTACTAGCACTAAATGCTTCAATTGAGGCTGCAAGAGCAGGCGAAGCTGGTAGAGGTTTCTCTGTTGTTGCTGAAGAGGTAAGAAAACTAGCCGAGGAAACCATGGAATCTTCTAATAACATAAAAAAACTTATACAAAACACTCAACAATATGCTAAAACTGCACTATCTTCAATTGAAGAAGGAAGTGTAGAAACTCAAAAGGGTACCATCAATGTACAGAATGTTGATAATGCACTTACTAAAATTCTTGAAGCATTTGACCTTACTAAAAACAAGCTAAAGGTAGTAACAGAAAATATATTAGTTTCAAATGAAATTATAGAAACTCTAGCAATTAATTCTGATAATATAACTAGAGTTTCAGAAGAAAGTTCTGCCGCTACAGAGGAGGTTGCTGCATCTATACAGGAGCAATCAAGCACTATTGATGAAATGTCCTCAGCAATTAGGCAGTTAAGAGAAATGGCCAATGACCTTCAAAATAGCATTAAATTTTTCAAAATATAATTTAGAAAATCAGATTTCTAGAATCTACTAAAGAATTAATTTTTATAAAAACCCTCTTTAAAATAGGTCATTTGCAAAAAGTCATTTGCAAACTCTAATTTAAAGGGGGTTTTATTTATATCTATAAAATAATACATACCGGACAATGATCTGAGCCTACAACTTCATTCAAAATATCAGCTTCCTTTATATTACCCAATAAGTCCTCAGTTACAAAAAAATAGTCAATTCTCCATCCAACATTCTTTTCTCTAGCCTTAAATCTATAACTCCACCAAGAATATTTTTCTTCTGTTTCATGGAGCTGTCTAAAAGTATCAACATATCCATAAGAGATAAATTTATCCATCCACGCTCTCTCTATTGGTAAAAATCCAGAATACTTTTCATTTGCCTTGGGATTTTTCAAATCAATAGCTCTATGTGCAGTATTATAATCACCGCAAATAATCAATTTTTCCCCATTTACCCTAAGAGTTTCACAATAATTTAATAACGCATCATAAAAATCCATTTTATAATTTAATCTGATATCATCCTTTTGCCCATTTGGAAAATATATGTTTAAGAGAGTGAAATCTTCAAATTCAGTTATCAGGATTCGACCCTCACTATCAAATCTTTCTATCCCAATACCATAGCGAACAGATATTGGCTTTTGCTTAGTGTATGTAGCTACCCCACTATAGCCCTTCTTCTCTGCACATGAAAAATATGAATAGTAACCCTTTATATTTTTAAGTTCCTCACTTATTTGGTTTTCTTGTATTTTTGTCTCTTGAAGACATAACACATCTGGCCGCTGCTCCGTAACCCATTCAATAAAGCCTTTACCTTTTATGGCTCTTATGCCATTTACATTCCAGGAATAAATTTTCATATACATACTCTCCTTTACGATTTTTTTATAAATAACCTATAATATATTTTTTTAATTCAATATTTGAAATCATATATATAAATTTCCTATTATTAATATAACATACTATTCCATATTATAAAATTACCTATTCTAATTATTTCTTAAGAATAAGTATTACAGTTCAATAACAAATGCACCTAGTTTATAATAAACTAGGTGCACATTAACCTATCTCCTGGGAGTATAAAATGTTTTTAAATCAAACTTTACTAAATTTTAAATTTGCTGATACTAGCCCTTAAATCTTCAGCAAAAGAGTTTAAATTTTCTGCTGCACCTACTATTTCTTGAAGCCCTGCAGCTTGTTCCTGCGTAGAAGCACTTACCTCTTCTGAGGTTGCTGCCGTCTCTTGTGACACAGCTGAAGCATTTTCAATTTTTTCATTTACTATGTCTTTATAATTATTTATTTCTTTTAGTGAAATATCTACACAATCCATGTCCTTTTGAAGTAATTCCATTGCTCCCTCAATCTTCTTAAAGGTTTCATTAGTAGTTTGCACACTTTTATCAGTTTTGGCATTTAAGTCTTTGGTGTGCATTATTTGCTCTAATACTCCATTCACACTGGTTCTTATTACGCTTATTACCTTATCAATTTCAGAAGCAGAAACCGAAGATTGCTCCGCAAGTTTTCTAACTTCATCTGCAACTACTGCAAATCCTCTACCCGCTTCTCCAGCTCTTGCTGCCTCTATACTAGCATTTAAGGCTAATAGGTTTGTTTGCTCAGTTATTGTTTTTAAAGTATCAGTTATTGCACTAATTTTATTAGAATTTTCAGCTAAAATTTCCACCTTTGTAACTACTTCGAAGTTAGCTGTAGAGTTTTCTTCAAATACACTTCTTAAATTCTCTACGGCTATAATACCTTCTTCTGTTGATTGTTTAACTTCTAAAGATGCTTTAATCATATTTTTAGCATTAATAATAGTTTTATTTACTTCTTCTCCTAAAGTTGTGGAGTAATTAACACTCTCCTCTAAAATTTGAGACTGCTCATTTGCCCCTTGTGCAATTTGTTGCACCGCTCTTGCAACTTCATCCCCCACAGCATTTGATTGCTCAGTTGTGGCTGCTAGTGACTCTGCTGATTCCTTAACTTTATTTGAACTTTCTACTACATTTCCTAAAACTATAACCATATCACCAATCATATTATTTACCGAATCAATAATTTCTTGGATTTCAATGCTAGCATTTTTATCTTGATTTACTCTTTGAGTGAAGTCGCCCTCTTTAATTTTTGATAAAACACTTATTAATTTTTCCATTGGCTTTGTTATCTTACCAGAAAATATAATTCCCACTGCAATTACAAATATCAGTGATAATATTAAAACTATAATAGGTATTGTTAATCCATCTATTATTTTTGACAATTGTTCGGATAGTGGAATAAATCCTACCGTAGTTAAATTAGTTTTTTCATCTACAGCCTTATAAACTAAATATTTTTCTCCATTTATATTCAATGTAAGTTTATTTTCTTTAGAATCCATAATATTTTTTATCCAAGATTCTCCTTTTGAACTTTTCCCTAATAATGTTTTATCTTTGTGTGCCACAATTACACCATCACTATCCAATACAGCGGAAAAACCACCGCTACCTATCTTAATACTTGAAACCATATTAGATATTAGTTCTAAGTCAATATCTATTCCAATTACGCCTACAAGGTTACCTTTGTTATCTTTAACTGTCTTTGCAAAAGTCACTACATATTTTTTAGTATCAGTATCCACATATGGATTTGTTGCCATTGCCTTACCATCATTGCTAACTGCACCCTTATACCAACTTGTTGAAGTTGGATCAAAAGTTGCAGGTAATTCAACCTTAGGTTCAAGGTACATCTTCTTATCTTCAGTTCCAAGATATACATGTAACGTATCAGGATGGGTTTTTACAAATCCCCCAAAACTTTTCATTAACCATTGTGCAGAATCAGGATTTGCCTTAACCATTGTTGCATTTGGGTCATTGGATAACATATCAGTAGATTCATAATTAGCTTTATATAATGAGCCTATGGCCTCATTAACTCTTGATGTACTTTGATTTGCTATGCTATCGAACTCACTCTTTAAATTTTTTGATAAACTATAATACGTTCCCAATGAAATTGATAATATAGGTAAAAATGATGCCAAAATAAGTAATGATATTAACTGAAAACTCAATTTTTTGCCTTTTGGTTTCTTTAAATCGCCTTTGTCGAAAATATTTTTTTTCACAAAATAACCCCCACTTCATTTATATATTATTATATATTTCGATATTTTTTTCTTATTCTTTAGTACTTTTTTTGTTTGATTTCGTTTTTTTATTTTTTTTTACATTTCTATTCATATAAAACACAAAAAAAGCATTTAATTAACATACTTTAAAAGTTTATACTTAATTTATTAAGTCCATGATTTTATATGCAAAAAATAATAGAAGCATAATCCTATGCTTCTATTATTTTTTTTATATTGCTTTTATTTAGTTTTTTTTATATATTTATATATATACCTACTGATTAAAATTATAATACACAAAACAAGTAAAAAAGGTATCACCGTGGAAATTAATACAATAAATCCTTTGCTAAAATAAAGCAATGATTTCACTGAGGAAGTAAATCCATTTACAATTTTATCTACAAAAGACACAGGATTTTCTTTGATTTTATACACTTCAGATACTTCTATATTTAATGTGCAAAAATCTATTAAATTATCCCATTTTTTAAGGGTTCCTGTTAAACCTTCAATTTCATATCTAATTGTACTTAATTCCTTTTCCAATACTATTACATCTTTGAGTTCACCAGTTTTCTTTAAAAGTTCTAGTAATCTTTCCTCTTGAATAGTTAGGGATTTTAAATGTGCCTGAGTATCAAAATATGTAGAGGTTACATCCTCCGTTGAAATCTGTTGACTTGTAATGCTTCCTAAGTTCCCAACGTCTAATATAAAACTATCAAATTTCGTTTTAGGAATCCTTAATATAAACACACCTCTTCTGCTTTGCTGTGATAATTTAGCTTCAATACTTTTACCCGATACATTAGAGCTTTGCACGTAGGCTCCCAAACTACTAGTTTTATTTAAAATCTGCTTTACTGTTTCATCGAAGCTTAATGTTTCCATCTGTATTGTTCCATTCCTTATTATCTTACCTTGCCCCTCTAAATACGCATTCAAAGGCTCCTTTGAATCAGGTGCAGTCTTAGCAGCTTTATCTGAAACAACATTATTGTTATTACTTAACCCACTATCACCCTTTGAAAGTTCCATACTAGGTATATTTCCAGTGCTTGTAGCTGATTTTTTAGCCCCGCAACCCGCAACTGCAAAGCTGATTATTATCATTGACATTAGTATTACTGCTATACTTTTAAATTTTTTATTCATAAAATCCCCCCCTTTAAATTATAGGTAGTATAAATAATATAAAATATGCTATATATAGATATATACGTAAGTTTATCATAAAAATCCGATATTTTATAAAACATATAATATATATTTTTTTTATAATTATTTTTATAATAAATAATACCTTTTAAGTCTTTGCAAGGATACTAATTTATAATTCTGTAGTAAATAAAGCACTATACTGTGTAATCACAGTATAGTGCTTTATAAGTTCTACATATTATTTAATTCTATGTTTATGCTGATAGCTCCTCTTTGTTACTCTTTAGAATATTTTTCTTTAATCTAACCTTAGGCTCAGTTGGCAACTTAAATAGTGGTATAAATCTGTCTAGACCTGTTAAAGTAAGAATTAACAATGATCCTACTGCTATCATAGCCATAAAGTTATATTTTATTATATCTATTGGTACAAACTTGTGAAGTGGATAAACTGCGCTTGCAATGCCTACATAGAAACCTATGTAAACATGCCATGGAATAAGCTGTGATCCAAATACTCCAAGCGCATCTCCAAAGGTAGCATTTCTTAACCGTAATGTATACATATCTTCATCGCTACCATCTACGTTATCTTCCAATAAATTTCTAATTATTGGCCCAACAGTTACTATTTGTGCCATTTCATCTGCTAATGCAGCATTCCCTAAAATTGACAACATCCCATTGTAAAACATAAGCTGCCTTACATTTCTTGAAATTTTAGAAACTAAATTCGATAGCGGAGCAAATGCTTCCATTTTAGACATGATACCCCCAAAGGCAGCAACCCACATCATCATAACTATAACCCAAGAACCAGCATCTGAGAATCCTGTTTTCATTAACTCTAAAAATTCAGTTACAGAACCTATTGTTCCTGCTGCTAGTCCAAGTATTAATGATGCCACTATTCCAAGTCCCAAGCACGCAAGGGTAGGTAGGCCTTTAATTGCGACAACAAGTACAATTATTAATGGAATTATCATATAACCTGGAACACCAGTTTTAACTTGATTTAATAGTTCAACTGCAGAAGGTCTAGCTTTTTCAAGTGCTACCCATACATCTTTCGGAATTTGATTTATTGCTTCCCCTGCATTACCAGCTACAGTTGGAAGTCCCATTCCAACACTTACAGCGTAAAACACAATAGCAGTTATTGTTAAACACATAAGAGACCATACGCCTTGATGCCTTATTCTATCAATAACTTCAACCTTTTGAATACCTGAACTTACTACGGTTGTGTCAGAAATAAGTCCTATATTATCTCCAAAACAAGCTCCACCAGCAATTGCTGCTGTAGTAAGTAGTACATTACCGCCCAGTATATGGTTTAACCATAAAAAAATCGGAGCACAGGCTGCGAAAGTTCCCCATGACGTACCCGTTGCAACTGAAAGCACCGCGGTTACTAGGAAGCCCGTTACAGCTATAGTTCTAGCTGTTACACCAAGAGTTAATGCAAAATTAATTATTGATGCACCCACCCCTGTTGCCATGAAAGCCTCTGCCATGGCATAAGCTGCCATTAAGATAAAGAAAACCAATTGCATTTCTTTTACGTTATCCACTGCGGAATTAACAATATCATCAAATTTAATTCTGCATGTTAATGCCGCTACAATAGCCGCGTAAATAGTTGCGATGGGTGCTGCAAGTAATGCATCCATTCCAGATATCATAAGTCCCGCCATTACAAATACTGGCGATAATTTTATTAAACCAACCATTTTTATGTCCCCCATTCTAGTTTTGATTTCGTTTACATAGAGTATTATAGTTTTTACCTTATGTGAACTTTTTAACACTTTCATATTATATACTATATTCTCATATAATTCGAGTACTTTTTTTAAAATCAGTAAAAATAGTCCTTATTTTTATTATACATATATTTTTTAAAAAACAAAGAACAGTAAATTACTGTTCTTTAAATATACCAAAAGGCTTACCAACTGGTAAAAACTGCTTGCCAAAATGAGCATTTAAAACTGCCGCTGCTGATCCATAAAAAGAAAATATTGCAATTAGAAATTCAGAATACGCTGCAAGGCTATGTGAAAATTCATGCATAATTCCAAAAGTCATAAGTGATAATCCTATAAATAAAAAATCAATCAACACAAATATTGTAAATAATACTTTGTGAGTTTCTGCAGCTCCTATGGTCATAAATAATGAAAATATCAAATAACCTACGAAAGCAAATCCTAATTGTTTTGGATCCACCGTTGAAGCCAAAGCTTTCCCAAATACACCTGCTTGAATTAACCAACTAGCTGCAACCCCCATCCAAAAGAATGCAAAAGCACCAAAAGCTGTTGCTCCAAAAACATTGTTACGTTTTGAATCATTGATACATGCAAATAATTGAGCAAAACCGCCTAAGAATATGGCCCATGGAATTATAAAAGATGTACCTTCTGTAAGCCCAAGTTTCTGTGAAGATGCCACAAGCGTTACCATTGCAAGTCCGAATAGTCCCAATGCAGATGGATCCGCATTTGTTATTTTTACATTTTGTGTTTCGTTTGTAATCATAATATAGCCTCCTTTTTATTTCCGTTAAAATAATAATTCCTATAAAAAAATAACAGAAAAAAATCAGGTTGTC
This sequence comes from uncultured Clostridium sp., assembly GCA_964467165.1. Classification (GTDB taxonomy): domain Bacteria; phylum Bacillota; class Clostridia; order Clostridiales; family Clostridiaceae; genus Clostridium_AD. The sequence goes on along the minus strand of CAYXOL010000007.1, from coordinate 22,106 downwards.
AATTGTTTTGTAGTTTTTTGTAGCTTAATTGTTTATCTTGTCAAATCCTATGTTACAAATTAAATTCTACTATCTTATGGTATAATTCATTTAAAGAAATTCTTTTATGCAATTTGTTTAAACTTTATATAAAAGAATATAATCAAAAGTCTAAAGAAATATAATGAAATTAAGAGGTATAAGATGAAATTAATAAAACTCCGTAAAATCTTTGGATATATGTATGAATTACACCGTAGGAACTTTAAGTCTTACTTTAAACCTATGCTTATTCCGTCCTACGAGCCCGTGGTGACAAATTCCGTGCATTGGGTAGGCCACGCTACCGTAGTTATTAATTTAAATGGAGTGGTTATAGTAACTGACCCTGTAACATCAATAAATCTTGGTCAAATAAGACGGCTAATAAAACCTTCTCTAAACTTAGCTTCATTTAATATTGATTATATACTTCTATCACATGGTCATATGGACCATATGAATTACAAAACTCTCATAAAACTAAATAAAAGCGCAATAGTTATTGCTCCCAAAAATTTAGCCACTCCATTAAAGATTTTAGGATTTAAAAATAGGGTGCTTCTAGACCCAGATGAAACATATAGTAACCGTGGCATTAAAATAAAAGCTTTAAGAGCGAATCATGATGGTAGAAGATATCCTTGGGGAACTCAGGCTTGCAGTAATTCATATACGATTGAAGGTAGTAAAAAAAAGATTTTTTTTGCTGGCGATACTGCCTATACTGACATATACAAAGATTTAATGGCAGATATTGCCATTATGCCAGTAGGGTGCTATAAACCTGACGAATTTCAAGAAATGCACTGCTGCCCTGAGCAAAGCTTTGAAATGTTTAAAATCACAAAATCTAGATACATGATCCCAATTCATTATAAAACTTATATTTTGGCTCAAGACGATGATGAAGTTACCTGCGATACATTAGAAAGAATAAATGACGGAAGCATAAAAATTATTGATATAGGTCAAACTGTAAAATTTTAGTTTTTAAATAAATAACAGCCCTAGAAATATTTCTAATTTCTAGAGCTGCTATTTTTAAAATTTTTGAACATTAATAGCTTGAGGTCCTTTTGGTGCATCTATTACATCAAATTGTACTTCTTCGCCCTCGTGTAAGTCCTTTCTTGGTCCTTGTTCTTTTATTGCTAAATGATGAACAAATACATCCTCGCCCTCTTGAGCGGATATAAATCCATATCCTCTTTCAATATCATACCATTTTACTATACCTGTTTTCATACAATTCCCTCCTTTTCATTCTCTGAAATACAAAGGATTAAAGCTTAAATATAGTATTAGCTATAATTGTCTAACTAATACTTTTAAATATGCATAAATTCTATATAAAAACAATATAATTATGAATAGTAGTATAAAGAAGGTAAATAAATGAAAAAAAATAACTCATTCTTTGGTATTTTATTAATCTTTCTAGGCTCAATACTTTTAGCTGATCAAATATATGATATTGACTTTTTTAGTTTTTCTAACTTTTGGCCTCTTTTTATTCTAATTCCAGGTATTTTGTTAGAAATAAGTTTTTTCTCTTTCAAAAAAGAACCTGCTATATTAGTACTTGCTGGCATTTTAACCACTACTGGTTTATTGTTTATCTTTGAAACTTCAACAAACTGGAAATACTCAACAGAAACCTGGCCCATTTATACCCTAGGTCTTGCTATAGGTTTGTTTCAATATTATTTTTTCTCCAAAAAAAATAAAACTTTATTGTTATTGATAGCTTTGATAGCTTTTATATCTATATTTTCTTTTTTAGTCAATTTTCTAGGTAACACTTACATTTGGCTTACTTATGGGTTATTATTTCCCTGCTTAATTATTGTGTTAGGAATGTATGTATTTCTAAAAAACATAACAAGATAAAAGTTAATATATAAAAAAATAATCCTAACAAAATAAAATTTGTTGGGATTATCTACATTTACATTGTGATATATTATCATTTTATATTATATTAGAAAAAATTGGCTAGGATGGCAGGATTCGAACCTGCGAATGCCAGAGTCAGAGTCTAGTGCCTTACCGCTTGGCTACACCCCAATAAAAAACAAATGGTAACTTCTATGAAAATTGTATCTCTAAGTCAATAATTGACTTTTGATGCTTTCCAATATTTATTGTAGCATATCATATCACAATTTTCAAGCATTTTTAATACTCATAATTATTATTTCTTATTATCTGCTGTTTTTGGAAACCAATTAGAAGTATTGTTTGCTATTTTTACAAGAATCAACATTACTGGCACTTCAGTTAATACTCCTACAACTGTAGCTAAAGCCGCAGGAGAATCCATACCAAACAGTGCAATTGCAACGGCAACTGCTAGCTCAAAAAAGTTTGATGCTCCAATCATTCCAGCAGGAGCCGCAATATTATGTTTTAGCTTTAGCTTTCTGGCAGCTAAATAAGCAATAAAGAAAATTAAAAATGTTTGAATAGTTAGTGGCACAGCAATAAGTAAAATGTGCAATGGATTGTTTAAAATAGTTTCACCTTGGAATGAGAATAACAATACTAACATTAGTAGTAATCCAACAGTAGTTGCATTATCAAATTTATGGAGGAAAATATTTTCAAAGTATTCTAGACCTCTTTTCTTCGTCATCATAATTCTAGTCAAAATGCCCGCAGCCAGAGGAATAACAACAAATAGAACAACTGATAAAATTAGTGTACTCCATGGAACTGAAATATTGCTAACGCCCAGCAGAAGTTTAACTATAGGTATAAATGCAACAAGTATAATTAAATCATTTGTGGCTACTTGTACAACAGTATAAGCGGGATTACCCTTTGTAAGTGTGCTCCAAACAAATACCATAGCAGTACATGGAGCCGCTCCTAGCAATATAGTTCCTGCAAGATATTGCGACGCAAGTTCCGGTGCAATAAATGCTTTGAATACCACAAAAAAGAAAAATGAAGATATTGCATACATAGTAAATGGTTTTATTAGCCAATTTGTTATCCATGTTATATAGAGACCCTTTGGCTCCTTCCTAACATTCTTAATGCTTTGGAAGTCTACCTTCATCATCATAGGATAAATCATTACCCAAATAAGTATAGCCGTAGGTATGGAAACCTTCGCATATTCAAACTTATTTAAAAATTCTGGAATCCCTGGAATAAATTTTCCAATAAGCACCCCAACTACCATGCAAGCTGCTACCCAAACAGTTAAGTACCTAGCGAAGAATCCAATCTCAGGTGTTTTAACTTCACTCATAAAAATCACTCCTTAATTTCTATAAAATATTATAAACTATAATTCCATTTTCACATCGCATAAACATTGAAGTTTAGATTTGGCCAGTTTTTCACAATCACTCTTATATGACGCTAATTGTTTAAGTTCTTTTGTTAAATAAGCAAAGAGATCAGGGTTTCTTTCTATAAAGCTATTATCTATTTTATAGTACACCCATTGTGCTTTTTTGTAGGCCTCAAGTATTCCACACTTTTTAAGCGCTGTTAGATGCCTAGAAACATTTGATTGGGTCATATTTAGGCAAACCTCAATTTCACATACGCACATTTCATCTTTCATAAGCATAGCCAATATGCGAAGCCTATTTTCTTCTGCTAGTGCTTTAAATATATCAACCACTACTTTCGCCTCCTATCATATTTTTATATACTCATGTACTCATATAGTACGCCTTTAAAACCATCCTTGTTACTAAATTTCCATTTCTCCACTTAAATCAATTTCATTATTTTCAATTCTTTTCTTTAAATCCTTTATTTTTTCTTCAATTATTTTTGCTGTCTTTATAAATTCTTCGTCAGATTTTCCAGTTGGGTCATCTAGTCCCCAATCTTCTTCATGCCTATGAGCCATTATTGGACAAATTACATTACATCCCATTTTTATTACAATATCAGCATCTGGTATATCGTCAATTAATTTAGATGTGTGAGTTTCATTCATGTCTACTTTAAATAAATCCTTTATTATTCTCACCGCATCTTGGTTTATTTGAGGCTTGGTTTCTGTACCTGCTGAATAAGATTCAAACACCTCGGCTCCCAATATCACTCCCAGTGCTTCTGCCATTTGCGATCTACATGAATTATGAACACATATAAATGCTACCTTTGGTTTCATAAAATAATCCTCCCTTTTGCTTTATATTATATTTTTAGTTTTTAAAGCAGATCTTATATTCGTATATTCACTTATACTCATATTGTAATATTAACTACCTGTTTTGTCAACAAAAAAAATGGTGCCACCCACGTGGCAAGTGGCATGTGAAATTTTGTTGTCTTCTAAAATCCCAAATAAAACATATAAAAAGCAATAAGCAAAATAGCACTACCCATAAGATATTTTAGCACTTTACTAAAGGCGCTATATTTATTGCTTGAAGTAATTTTTATTACAAAGGCTACTGATGTTCCTGCCACTATAACTAGCACACTATGACCTATTGAATATAGTAGTAAAAGCAGTAACCCTCTTGCAATATTACCTTCCTTTGCTACTATTGAAAGCAATACTATAAGTACAGGTGTCGCGCAGGGTGATGAAAATATTCCGCCTAAAACTCCTGCTACAAAGGCACCTATATACCCTTTTTTAGGTTTATTGCTCCCTAAAGACATGGATGGTATAAAATTATATAACTCCCACACTTGAAGTGCCATAAGAACCATCAAAATACCTAGTGCAATATACCATAAGGGGCTTGATGTTCCCATAAACCTACCTAGAATAGAGGCCATGGTGCCAAGAATTGTGAAGGTGACTGCCATACCAATAGCAAAAACTAATGAGAGCTTAAATGCTCTTTTGGTATCATTGTTTCCAGTGCTTCCTACATACCCGATTACAAGAGGTACGCTGGTAAGTGCACAAGGGGTAACCGAGGTTAACACCCCCGCTAGTAATGCGATAAATGGTGCAAACCAAAAACTATTAGCTATAAGCCTTGATAATATATCTAACCAATCATTAATCATTCCACACCCATCTCCTTAAATATAGCAAGGATTTGCTCCTTAGTCATCCCACCCTCATGGGTGGTGAAAACATGTTTTTTTGTATCTTTCGAAGAGTACATTTGCATTTGTAAGGCTTCTGGGTCTTTCGGCGTGTAAGGTTTACCCTCATTATCAAAGAAAACTTGTGTTGGAATTACACTAATTGGATAGCCCGCAGCGTAGCTTTCATACTTCCAGACGTCTACAAACTTTATAATTACTTTCCCACGAAGCTCTACGTTAAGCTCCTTTAAAACAGGATACATTTCCCTGCAAGGTATACAGGAATCAGCACCAAAATCAATCATAATGGGTAGTCCATAAGATTTAAGCTTTTCAATTTCTACGCTATCCGTTACCTGTAGATCAAAAGATGGATTATCACCCTTAACTATTGGTATTTTATTAGAGTTTTTCAAATACCATATTGCTCCTATTGCCGTAACTATAAGTAGTGGTATAAGTATTCTAGTCATATTCTTAGAAAGCTTTAATCTTTTTCTATGATTCATTATAAGTACACTCCTTAAATTGCAATTATTTTATTTTACAATATAATCTCACATCTATATCAATCTATGTTTCATGTTATCTGTCTATACATACATTTTCGTTATTGTATTGAGCAAAAAATAAAAGAAGGAGCTAACCTTAAGTTATCTCCATTCATTAAAATTGCTGCGTAATACATCACATAGCAATTTTTCTACTAAATATCTTTTATTAATAAAACACTCAATATGAGAGTTATAAATAATGCAATTCCATATATAATAAATAAACTATTTAATGAATATGCAAGTATAATTCTTCCACCAATAGCGGTTCCAACTCCGCCACCACCCATGAAACAGAATGCTACCAATGACATTGCTGCACCTCTTGCCTTTTGCGCAAAGCCTGTTGCTCTCGTAAGCAGCGTTGAATGGGTTAAAATAAATCCTAGTCCAAGCAGTGCCACTCCTAAAATAAGTAAGTATATATTGCTACCAAAATAGAATATTATTATATCTGCAAGGGACGCTAAAAGTAATCCAGCACCCAAAACCTTTTTCTCTCCGAATTTTTTAGCAAGTTTACCGCTTAATCTACCTCCAATAACAGACATTACTCCAAATGCTGTTAAAATCATACCTATTTTAAAATAATTATACTGATAGGTTTTAGCTATATAGGAGCCTGTATATGAAAAACTACCTACTATAAATATACCTTCTAGTAATACTATTAAATAAGTAAATAGGCTTTTTGAATTTGATAAAAGTCTAAAATAAGGTTTTAATATTTCACTATTAGGATTTTTTTCCGAGGGTAAATTTTTATAATTTGATATTAAAAGTATAGTAGGTATTAATGAAAGTACTGCATAAGCTATGAACACACCTTTCCAATTTAAAAAATATGCTATAGTTCCTCCTATTGCCATACTTAAGCCTTGACCCAAAAATGATATTCCCATAAATGTTCCTATAGCTTGTTGCCTTTCTTCCATAGGAAATACATCTCCAATAAGAGCAAGTGAAATTGGCATTACAGAAGCAGCAAAAATCCCAGTAAGTCCTCTGTATATTGCCAAATTAGTTAGTGAACTACCTAGCGCACATAACCCAGTTGCCATTGTAAACATAATTAAAGAAAAAGTTATAATTTGCTTTTTACCATATCTGTCTGCCAATGGACCAAATATTATTTGGAATATCCCAAAAGGAATCATGTATGCCGTAATTAATAATCCAGCTTTTGCTATTTCAACATTTAAATTTTCAGCAATGGCTGGCAGTATAGGCGATACTACCCAGTTATCTGCCATAACAATAAACCCTGCTAGTCCTAATAGTAAAACCATACTGTTTTTATTAAGAATTTTCTTTTCCATTATAACCCTCCAATTTATTAATCGTTATATCATGATATTATGATGTGTAATCCGAATAATAAGGGCCTAAAATATATGGCCCTTATTACAAATATGTGAATTTAGTAATGTATCTTAATCTACTACCTAACGAAATTATAAATATTTCTTAATTTCGTCAGCTGATGGCACTCTTCCCATTATCTTCACTTTTTCATCTACCACTAAAGCAGGTGTTTTCATAACTCCATAAGCCATTATTTTTTTAAAGTCTTCAACCTTTTCTATTGTTGCCTCAATTCCTAACTCCTCTACTGCCTTTCTTGTGTTTTCCTCTAGTTTTTTGCAACTTGAACATCCTGAACCTAAAACTTTAATTATCATGATAATTCCTCCCTTTATATATATGGCTAGGTAGATACCAAATATTAATTGTTATCCCCCTAAATTTATATTATTGTTCAAATATAGACCACAATCTTATTATACTCTTCTAGTATTAAATCATATTCTAAAATGTGGTTAAACAAGTAAAAATGAAAATGCATTAAATAAATATCCTATTATAATTATCCCTGTTGCAACTATAGCCACAAATATACCTAATAATTTAGGTTTAACAACCTTACTAAGCATAATTAACGATGGAAGTGAAAGCGCAGTTACTGCCATCATAAAGGATAATACCGTACCAATTCCTACCCCTTTACCAAATAACGCTTCTGCTATTGGTAGTGTTCCAAATATGTCAGCATACATTGGTATACCAACAGCAGTAGCTAGTAATACTGCAAATGGATTGTTATTTCCAACTACAGTTTCTATTACAGATTGAGGTATCCAATTGTGAATGGCAGCACCAATACCAACACCAATTAGTACATATATCCAGACCTTATGAAATACATCCTTGACCTGCTGTTTTGAATAAGATATTCTCTCATTTCTTGTCATCTCAGCTATTTCTACGTCTACATTTTCTATTTCTTTGACATAACCTTCTACGTAATCCTCAAGACCTAATTTATCAATAAGGGATCCACCGATTACTGCTAAAATTAGTCCTACAACAACGTAGGCTATAGCAATCCTTGGACCGAAAAAAGACATTAAAATTAATAAGGATGCCAAATCTACAAGTGGTGAAGATATAAGGAAGGAAAAGGTTATTCCCAGCGGCAAGCCTGCTGAGTTAAATCCTATAAATATTGGAATACTAGAACAACTACAAAAAGGTGTAATAGTTCCAAGTAGTGCCCCTAGTATATTTCCCTTAATTCCTTTAATGTTCCCAAGAAGTTTTTTTGTTCTTTCTGGTGGAAAATAACTTTGAATATAGGATATAAGGAAAATCAAAACGGATAACAATATAAATATTTTTATAGTGTCATAAATGAAAAAATGTATACTTCCACCTAATCTTTCTTTAATTGACAATCCAAATACATTTTCTACAAGACTCTTAATAAGATTTGAGAGCCAAGTCATTTTTAAAATTTCATTGTTAATCCAACTAAATATTTGTGATACTACATTCATGCTTGTCACCTACCTGTATAATATTTTTAAAAATTGTTTTAATTAAATTACTTATCACAATTACATTTAAGCTTGAATGTCTCCACGTATTCGTCGCCCTTATGAAGGTTTTTCAAATCCTTTTGTACTATAGGATAATTTTCTAAATTTGCGATTATTTTTATAAGTATATCTTTAAGCAACTCATTATCTTGGTCTAAGTAATAATATATATATTTCTCTTGCCTCTCATCTTTTACGAAACCCATATCCCTTAGCTTACCCAAGTGTTTTGAAATTTTAGGTTGACTTTCTTCTAAGATCCCTTGAATTTGACATACACAAAGTTTCTTATTATATAGCAATACTAAAATTCTCAGTCGAGTTTCATCCGATAGTACTTTAAATAAATTCATCAATTTTTCCATTTATTTCACTTCCCTATGTATTTAATTAAGCAACCTTATACTCATATACCCATATGAGTATATAAGTATCTTATGCCTAAATATCTTGTTTGTCAACTATCTATTCAAAAATAAAATGATTAATATATTAAAGTAGTCAAAGCAGTTATAAAACAAACTAGTGGATATGTATATATTGAACCTTAATATTGAACGAAAAAAAAGTATGGAATCAAAGCCATACTTCTTATTTATACTTAAACTTACTTTTACCTTAAGATACTATGCAGGTTGTTCTACTTCTTAACCGGACATGTTTTAGTTCCCAATATAGCGTATAGAGGACAAAAACTAAAGGCTGCAGTTAATATAGGAACTAGCCCTATGAATCCCAAAAATTTCAAATTACTTGGAATTATGAATAAAAGGCTTAACAGTGCAACTCCAATAATATATCTAATTACCTTATCTGTACTTCCAACATTTTTCATATAAAATACCTCCTCATTTTTTTATACCGCATCATCTATAGATTTCTTAAGTACATTCTCAATATCTCTCGATATGCCTACAATTTCTTCGCTACCTATCATCTGTATAAGTTCTGTAGGTTTAATCATTCCAATATGGACAGAGCCTTCTTTTTCATAAACTACCATCTTACAAGGCAAAAAATATCCTACTTCAATATTTCTGCTTAATACCTCTTGAGCTTGAACTGGATTACATACTTCTAAAATCTTAAAATTGCTATCAAACTCTAATCCTTTTTCTTTGAGTTTATCCTTAAAGTTAAGTTCAAATAACACTCCAAACTTATTTTCAGATAAACTCTTTTTTAAGCTTTCAACTGCCTCGTCAAATGACTTTTCAGATTTAACTTAATATTTAATACTCATAGTATCCTCCTCTATTTTATATTTTTTTCATTGCCATATCAGATATCGTATTTATAGGACATATTGTACACCATATTCTAGGCCTATACATAAAACCAAGAACCATTCCTATTACAGTGGTAGTAACCATCATAGAATAAACTCTAAAGGATAAGTGCACTGCCCAATTTGGTATAGAACTTATGTTTAAAAGTTGAGGCATATTCCATGGAAGTTGAAATGCAATCATAAATCTCACCTTTTCCATAGCATCTATTCTACCCCTGAATACCATTAAAGTTGATATAAATATAATAAATAAATTAAAACTAAAATAAATTATGAAAAACCATTTTGCATCACCATTTGTTAGCCATTTAGGTTCCCTCTTACCTTTTAAAGATTTATCTTTAAATAATACTGTAAACAAATTCGCTCTTGGACAATAACTCTTACACCAGGTTTTCTTACCGTCCTTTGCTAATAATACAAATGGAATAATCATGCATGCAAACCCAAACCACGCAAAAATAATATTAAAAAATCCAAGTGTGAAAAATAATATGGTTAATATGTACAAATTGTTTCTTTTCTTCATATTCAATATCCTTTCCATTAAATCATCTCCTGCGCAGCTGCATATCAATATTTAAATTTGAAGATAATGGTTGACGAGTATGATTTTGTGGCATCTATTCTTAATTACTTCGAATTTCATAAACTTTATCTCCATCTATATATACCCCTATAGGGTATATATAGATGTTAACATATCTAATCCCTATCTGTCAATAAGCATTTTGTTATATTAGAATATTTAGATATATAAATATAACACTTTTAAAATATCCTTGCATTCGGAATTGTTAACTCCAAACCCGCTTAGTTATTCGTTTAGGCACCCCCTTCTTAATTCCATACTTCGTCATTCATGGAGTACCTCCAAAATTTTTAAAATTAGAAAGAGGACTATTAAAGTCCCCTTAATTACTGTGTAATTTTGATTTTAAACGATAAATTATTAACTTCTGTTTATTAATCTATCATATTTGTTTAGTAGATCATCTAGCTTTTGGCTAAGTACTACTAATTCTGGGTCAGTTAACTTTTCTTTTTCATTCATTAACTGATACATTAAAGCTCTGAGTTCTTCAATTTTTTGTGTTATTTCTTTTAATTGTGTCATAATATCCCTCCTTCCATTACCAATTGTAACGAAATAAGGAATATAATTGCACATAATTGAAATTTATTGCAAATAACTTTAATCTACCTAATATTTTCGCATTAAAAAGACACCCTCTTAGGTGCCCTCGTTGTTACGTACTATTTTTTAAGATGCCTTCAAGTTCTCTTTATGAATTCTCCATTTCATAAAAAGACTGTGGCGTATCTATTTTATTGTTTGACCTTCCAATTGGACAGAATATCCAATCGAAGTTGCAATATTTTTCTGGTAGAATATTAACTTCCATAACCCTTAGGCCATCTTCTAAATAAACGTCCTTGTAATTGAAAATACTCATTTATCATCCCTCCAAACTAAATTAATCAATTGATATCTTCTTATTGTTAATATCCAAAATTGAAATTTGAGTTGTTCCTCCTAAATGGTTTTGTAATGTTTTTGCCAGTTCTTTTAGGGCATTCTCAAATTCCATATTTTTTTCATCAACCAATTCAATACATAAAAAAGCGTTATTTGTATTTTCAGCAAGCATTGTTCTTACTGCTTCACGCCAATTAAAACATCTGCAAATTGCTCCTTCATTATCTTTATAAACTATTTCACCTTCATAAGGTGGCGCATTTTCATCCGTTCCTAGTGTAACAAAATTTTCATTTCTAACTGCTTTAGTAAGTCTTATATCAGCAGCAAATTTGTCCATATCCTCACCACCGCAAGGCAACGCGTATATTAATGAAATAGAGTTGTAAATATCAACTAGAGGATTAATAGCTCCTAAATGCTTTCCATTATGCACTCGCTTTAGTAATGCCTCAATGGATGACCTTTCACCTTTCTTTGTTTTAAATTTTTGAAATGCCTCTCCTTTAAATTAAAATGAGATAGCTACATATTTTACCCTTACCACTTCTCTTTAGGGAATATTATACTTATTTTTTGCTATTTTTAAACTATATACGATTATTAATCTATCGATATTAATTTTAGACCAACGATTCCACTAACTATAAATACAATACAAATCAGACGCATCACATTAAACGGTTCTTTAAATAAAATAATACCTAATACTACAGTCCCAACAGTTCCTATACCTGTCCAAATTGCATATGCATTGCCTAGTGGCAAATTTTTTAAAGACAATGATAAAAAATAGAAACTTGCAACCATTCCTATAACAGTTAATATACTAGGTAATATTTTTGTAAATCCTTGTGAATACTTCAGCCCTATTGCCCAGCCTACTTCAAAAAAACCTGCTATAACTAAATAAATCCATTCCATAAACTTTACCTCCCTAAATTAGTAGTTAAGATTAGTATAGTAATATCTCATGGCTTATTTAAAAGAAAAAAGAATAAAAAAGAAGCCATAAGAAATATTATTAAAATATCTCCCAGGCTTTTATCCTTCCGTGTACACAGTTACCTGTGCGCCTTCTCTCGGACCAGCCAGTTATAAACCGCGGAACCCTAGAAAGCTAATCTATATAATTTTTTTGTAATTTCTAATTTGTAAGTTGCAACTTATAAATTTAGATTATCATAGTAGTAGATCTATGTCAACTTACTATTTTTTCTTTGACTATACAAATTAAAAGTGAAAAATATAAAGATTAGAGATATTCTAATCTTTATGTTCCGCACCATCTCCTATTGAATGAATTATTTCAATAAGCATTTATGAATTTTAGCCCTTTTATTTTTTTACTTTTCTAGTGCGGGAAAAGTGCAAGAAAATAAAAAAATAGCAAGTTTCACATCACTGCAAAGCTTGCTATTTCAACGTTTTGGTGACTCCTAGGGGAATTGAACCCCTGATTCCACCGTGAGAGGGTGGTGTCTTAACCTCTTGACCAAGGAGCCGAATTAACACTACGAGATATATTATATCCCTTCAAGTATCATAAGTCAAATAGCTATACCAAATAGATTATTGATTATTTATCATAAATTCAAATACGTTTTACTTGTATCTACTAACAAAAATAAGGCATACAGCTTTGCTATACACCTTATCTAATTACTTTTATAAGTTTCTTTCGTATTGCTCTACCATTTTCTTAACCATTTCTCCACCAACTGAACCACATTGTCTTGATGTTAAGTCACCATTATAGTCTGTAAAGCTTACTCCTAACTGATTTGCAGTTTCCATTTTAAATTTATTTAATCCTGCTTTCGCTTCTGGTACTAAACTTCTGTATGACATTATATGTGACCTCCTTAAATTAAATTTATTTTGTTTTTGTACTATTATAATGTACTTACTTAAGGCATTTTATACTTTTATTTTAATGGTATTTAAGGTAAAAAATTCTAGCCTTACATTACTTTTATTCTACTATCCTTAGTCATTGGCTATAATTACTGGAGTATAATAATCTAAATATGGATTTAGTTTTTTATGTCAATATAATCAATAGAGATGTTTTTAGCTTAGATTCTATCCCTACCCAACCATAAAGTATTAACTGCGTTTTTATTAAAACTTCATATTATTTTCAATTTTTTTTAAATAGTCCTTGAGTTCATCAATTTGCTTTTGTAAATCCGTATTACTACTACTTGAATTATTATTTCCATTGTCGCTAGGTGTTTGGATATTCTGGGCTTGAGCAGCAATTAGCAAAATCGTTTGTCCCACAGCCTCTATAAAATTTCCAAATACATTTTGTCCATTAACACTAAGTTTACTAGCAACTATAACCCCTATTATACTTGCTAATGAAGCTAGCTCCGATGGTGTATATTCTTCTAGTTTTTTCACATACTGCCTCATTTACAAATGGCTATAATGTATTATATCCATGCTATAAAAATAAGTGTCTAAATTTATTTTTTCTAATATGAGTCATGAAAACATGCAAATTCATATATTACTCATAAGGGAGTGATATATATGGATAATTACAAAAATAGAAAATTTGCTGACGCAGTATTTGAAGGTGGAGGTGTTAAAGGAATTGCTCTTGTAGGTGCATTGAAAGTATTTGAAGAAAATGGATATCAATGGAAAAGCATTTCAGGAACCTCCGCTGGATCTATTGTAGCCTCACTAATTGCCGTAGGATACTCTGCTGATGAAATAAATAAATTAATGATGCAATTAAATTTCAAGAAAATCGCTGATAAAAGCAACTTTCATATACCTGTATTATCTAATACAATCAATATACTATTTAAAAAAGGTATTTTCAAGGGTGATTATTTGAAAACCTGGATTGATGAAATTTTTTCCAATAAAATAAAAAAGACAAATGAAAAAAAAGTAACCTTTGGTGATTTGGTGATCCCAGAGGAAAACGGAATTTTTTTAAACAATAATAAGTATAAAAGAAAATATAAACTTCATATCATAGCAACAGATATTAGCAAGGGCAAAATGCTCATATTGCCAGAAGATATTGCAGACTACGGTATAAATCCTGATGATTTAGAAGTGAGTTTGGCAGTAAGAATGAGCATTTCAATTCCATATTTTTTCCAACCTATAAATTTAAATGATGTAAATTCTAATAAAAAATCTCTAATTGTGGATGGAGGGGTTCTTAGCAATTATCCAGTTTGGATTTTCGATACAGACGGTATTCCTCGTTGGCCAACTATTGGTTTTAAACTAGGTGGAAACAAAGACCTACGAGAACATAAGATTACAAACATTTTAAATTTCACTAGTTCCATAATTGAAACCATGTTAGAAGCACAAGATGATATTCATATAAGAGAGATGGATTATCTACGGACTGTGAAAATTAATACTTTGGATATTAAAACCACAGATTTTAGTATTTCTAATGAAAAAACTATAGATTTATTTAATTCCGGAGCATTTTGCGCAAAAAAATTCCTTAAAGATTGGGAGAATAATTATAAAAAACATGGAATCCTTAGAAATAATTGTTCCAGTCAATAAATTTATTAAAAATGGTAATTCATCATATTAACATATGCGCCATCCATATCTTTATTTATAGAGCAATAACAACTTTAAAAGCGTCTAGCTTATAAATAAACTAAAGACGCTTTTAAAGTTATATATCTTAATATCAGTGAACATCACTAAATATTATTTTCTATTCTTAGTACTTTTTCAAAGGCTAAAACAACCTTTCCATCGTAATGGATTCCACTTAAGCTTTTTAATTCTTTAAATGCCACTTTGATATCCATAGCTTTTCTATAACTTCTGTCTGAGGTCATAGCATCAAAACTATCTGCTAGGGCTATAATTTTTGCTTCTAATAATATTTCATAACCTTTAAGTCCATTTGGATATCCTGTACCATCTATTCTTTCATGATGCTGAGCTATTATTTGATCTAAGTTTTTCATAAAAGTTCCCTGAGCCATTTTCGCTCCATCTACTGGGTGTTTTTTTATTAAACTAAACTCCTCTTGTGTTAATTTTCCCGGCTTATTTAAAATTTCATTTGGCAGGAAAACTTTACCAACATCATGACAAAGTGAGGCAAATACAATATTCTCAATTCTTTCACTAGATAAACCTAATATGTTGGCTATTTTTAATGAATAATCCCTCACTCTATTACCATGATTATGAGTATAAATATCCTTTTCTTCAACATTTTTAATCATAAGTGTCAACTCTTTTATCCCCTTACTTATATACTGAAAAAAAGGTTGAGTAGATAAGTACAATAAAGTTACTTCACTAATAGTCTTTAAACACACAGTTCCCTTTAAACCTTTAGCATAAAAATAATCTCCCTTATTTAAAACAACATTCATTCCATCTCTTTCACAATCAATTGAGCCTTCTAAAACATAAAAAAACTCCAAAGTTTCATTTTTATCTCCTGGCTCAATAAAAAAGATTTCTTGCGAATTAATTTTTTGTATCATTATTTCCGTGCCATCACCTCTACCTATTAAGCTGAGTTCCCCATATTTTTGAGTAACTTTTTCCAAGCAACTTTCATTTTGTCCTAAATAAAACCCCTCCATTACTGTCCTCCTTTGAAAATGCAATTGGATAATTTAAGTTACTTTATAAGCGGATAATTTTAGTAATTTCCTATTCGTATAGGATCTACCAAAACAATTCTACCAGCTATGTTCACCTCTACAAAATCGCAGTATAATGTAACTCCTTCTTTCGCTGCCGAATTAATAGTTTTTTCTGACATTTTACTAGTTACTTCTAGTAATTTTTTTACTATTTTATCTATTTTATCATCGTATTTATATTTTAACTTTTCAATTTCCCTCTCATTTTTATTCTTTACTAAGACCATCAATTGATCATTATACTCCTCAGTTGTAATCTTCGCAGCATAAACAGCCTTTTCTATTTGCGTATTAATTTGCATATTCGTTTGCTCAACATTTTTAATAATTTCATCCATGCCCTTAGCTTGAACAGAATTAGTTGGGATACTGATAAAAAGCACCATTAGCATAGCTGTAATAAATACTGTTAATTTTTTCATGAAAATATTCCCCCCAATAATTTTTTTAAATACTACTTTCAGTTTGAGTTTATAATTAAATATTATTCTATATTGCATCATTGTTTATATTCTATGTGCATCTTACAATTCCCTTCAATATAAAACAAAAACAACACTTTTTTAAATTATATAAATTCTAACAGTTTTTCAATAATTAATCTTTTCTACTAGTTAAAAAGTATAAACTTAATTTAGTAACAATATAAAATTTACGCTATCATATATCGTATATAGAAAAAAGATGTGTTGTAAATGAAAAAACAGATAGCAATAATAATCATCTTAGTGATTTTTATTATTAAAAAACACGTAATCAGTGTGGGGATCACTAATTACGTGTTTTTTAATTAAAGGCATCTATTTACAAACCTTAAGGCTGATACTACATCTCTTTTTTTATGCCACGACTTAAAGTATTCTCATAATCTATAAATCCGTATACATCCTGCTCGAATAAATCACTAAAATTCTTCAGTTCTTCTAGTGTTAAATTTTCTATAGCCTTATGTTCTTTTTCACAATGTAGCACTATAGAACCTATAACTCCATGTGCATCTCTAAATGCTACTCCCTTATTTACAAGATAATCTGCAGCTTCCGTAGCATTTAAAAATCCTGTTTTAACTGCATTATACATATTTTCCTTTTTAATTTTAAGGCTACTAAGCATTCCATTCATAATCTTTATACATTTTAATACTGTATCAGCTCCATCAAAGAATGGTTCCTTATCTTCTTGCATATCTTTATTGTAAGCCAGTGGAATACCTTTCATAGTAGTAAGTAAACTCATTAAGTCTCCGTACACTCTTCCAGTTTTTCCTCTTATTAGTTCTGCAGCATCTGGGTTTCTTTTCTGTGGCATAATACTACTACCTGTAGAAAATTCGTCACTAATTTCAATAAAATTAAATTCCTTACTACTCCATAAAATAAGCTCCTCACTTAATCTGCTAAGATGCATCATTATTATAGAAAAGTTGGATAAAAGCTCTAATAAATAATCTCTATCACTTACTCCATCCATAAAATTATCTACAGACTTTTTAAACCCAAGTTCACTTGTTGTAAAGGCTCTGTCTGTATCGTAGGTGGTACCTGCCAGAGCACAACATCCAAGAGGATTTTCATCCATAATATCAATAGCACTTATAATCCTAAGCACATCACGACTTAGCATATTATAGTATGCCATAATGTGTTGTTTAAATGTCACCGGCTGTGCTCTTTGTAGATGTGTATATCCTGGCATTATAACAGCATTGTCATTTCCTATTTTTTCTATAGTAACCAAAAGACTATTTAAATTTTCAATAATCTCTTTTGCTTTATATTTTGAATATAATCTCATATCCACTGCAACCTGGTCATTTCTACTTCTTGCTGTATGAAGTTTTTTACCCACATCTCCTACAAGGGACGTAAGTTGTATTTCCATAAAACTGTGAATATCTTCATAATCACCTTCAATTTTTAATTTGCCTGATTCAATATCTGAAAGAATAGAATTTAAACCACCTACTATAGTTTCACTTTCTTCACATGTTAAAATACTGCACTTTGCAAGCATTTTGACATGAGCTATGCTACCCATAATATCTTCATAATATAATGTTTTATCAAAGCCTAGAGAACTATTAAAGTCCTCCATAAGCCTACTTTCTTTCTCTAAGAATCTTCCACCCCAAAGTTTCATATTATCACCTACATAACTTTCTATAAATTTTGTAATTTTCTTTAATAATTATTTAAATGCTTATATGCTTTAATTTTACTTGGCAATGAGAATAAGTTTATAAATCCTTCTGCATCCTTATGATCATATAGTACGCTTGAACCAAATGAAGATATACTTGCATCATAAAGGGCATTAGGTGATTCTTTACTGGCTACCATAATATTTCCTTTATACAACTTTAATTTAACTGAGCCTGTTACAGTCTCTTGAGTTTTATCTACAAAGGCATCTAGTGCTTCTCTCATAGTTGTAAACCAAAGTCCATCATAAACTAATTCTCCATATTTCTGTGATATTGAATATTTAAAATGAAGTGTATCTTTATCTATGGTTATTTCTTCTAGTTCTTTATGTGCTGCATAAAGAATAGTACCGCCAGGAGTTTCATATATCCCTCTTGATTTCATTCCAACAAGTCTATTTTCTACTAAATCCACAATGCCTATTCCATTTTCTCCGCCAATTTTATTTAATACTGTTACTATATCTATTGGTTCTAGTTCAATACCGTCTATTTTAGTTGCAATTCCCTTTTCAAAATATATTTCTACAAATGTAGGCTCATCTGGAGCTTGTTCTGGAGGCGTAACCATAAGATACATATCTCTTTTATGGTCATTTTTAAAATCTTCAATATCCCCACCTTCATGGCTTGCATGCCATAAATTTTGATCCACTGAATATATTTTTTCTTTGGTAACTGATGTTTCTATTCCACGAGCATTGGCATAATCTATAGCATCTTCTCTTGAAGCTATATCCCATATTCTCCAAGGTGCAATAATTTTTATTGAAGGATCTATAGCTGCTATGCCAACTTCAAATCTAACTTGATCATTACCCTTACCAGTACATCCGTGGCATATATATTTAGCCCCTTCTTTATGTGCAATTTCAACAAGTTTTTTAGCTATTAGCGGTCTTGCAAAAGCTGTACCTAATAAGTACTTTCCTTCATATGTAGCATTTGCTTTAACCCCTTTAAACACGTAATCTTTTATAAACTCCGCTGTTACATTCTCAATATAAATTTTTTCTGCCCCTGAGCTTAAAGCCTTTTTCTCAATCGCCACCATATCATCTTCTTGCCCAACATTAATGCAAGCTGCAATAACATCCATATCATAATTTTCCTTAAGCCAAGCTATTATTATAGATGTATCCAGTCCTCCTGAATATGCTAAAACCACTTTTTCTTTAATTATTTTTTCCATTTTTATATCCCCTTTCAATTTTGATTATTTTAATATCTTATTTTTAATTTAAAGTATTTTATTTAAAAACTCTTTGGTACGCTGTTCTTTGGGTTCAGTAAAGAATTCTTCTGGCGTTCCCTCTTCAACTATCTTTCCTTCATCCATGAAAATTACCCTATCTGCCACTTCCTTGGCAAATCCCATTTCATGGGTTACAACCACCATTGTCATACCTTCTTTTGCAAGATCTTTCATTACTCCTAATACTTCTCCAACTAGTTCTGGGTCTAAAGATGAAGTAGGTTCATCAAATAGCATTATATCAGGCCGCATAGCTAAGGCTCTTGCTATGGCAACTCTTTGCTTTTGTCCTCCTGATAATTTCGAAGGATAATTCCCTAATTTATCGCTAAGGCCCACCTTCTCAATAATTCCCTCTGCTCTTTTTAGTACTTCTTCTCGAGCTTCATGCTTAACAGTTATAGGAGCTTCAATTACGTTTTGCAGTACTGTCATATGATGAAACAGATTAAAGTTTTGAAATACCATTCCTACTTTTTCAATGGCATTTCTCATATGTTTTTTATTTTTAACGTTTAGCTTTTCTCCTTCAATGAAAACTTCTCCACCATCAGGTATTTCAAGATGGTTCAAGCATCTTAAAAAAGTACTTTTCCCTGATCCCGAAGGTCCTATTATAACAAGCACCTCGCCTTTTTCTATATTTACATTTAAATCTTCAAACACGGTTAAGCTACCGAATTTTTTAGTTAATTTTTTTGTTTCTATCATATACATTCTGTCTCACCTCACTAATATACTGAAAGTCTTTTTTCATAGTATGAAAATACTGAAGTAAAAATTGTTGTCATTAGTAGATACAAGCACCCTGCTATAAAGAAGGCTTCCATAGGTCTAAAACTTGAAGCATATAAGAGTTGTGCTGACCTCATGACTTCTACCATAGTTATAGTAGCTACTAAAGAAGTATCCTTAAGCATTGTTATAAATTCATTACCTACAGATGGAATAATTATCTTAAAGGTTTGAGGTAGTACCACCCTTTTCATAGTATCAAAATAGGTGAACCCCAATGACTTGCAAGCTTCAAACTGACCTTTGTCTACTGAAAGTATTCCACCTCTTATTATTTCTGCCATATAAGCCCCTGAATTTAAACTAAGTCCTATTATTGCTGCTTGAAAAGCCGTAAACTTAATCCCTACAAAGGGCAATCCAAAATAGAAAAACCATAATTGGAGCAGCATGGGTGTACCTCTAAATAGCCAGGTATAAAATCCTGCAACACTACCCATTAATATATTTTTAGAAAGCTTTAACATGGCAGTAACCATACCTATTAAACTTCCAAATACTACTGATATAAGCGTGAGTTCCATTGTAATTAAACTTGCTTTTAATAACACCGGAAACATTTCCTTTAAAATATTTATATCCATCATTGTCCTCCTGAACTTCTCTGTAGTAAATTGTAATTACTCATTGTTATTCTTTGTATGCGTCAAATCCAAACCAAGTTTGAGAAAGCTTTGAGAGTGTTCCATCTGCTTTAAGTTCATTAATTGCCGTTTGTATAGCTGCTCTTAATTCTTTATCTTCTTTCTTAAATCCAATTCCTATTGGTTCTTTACTAATTCTATCTTTTAAAACCTCAAACTCACCTGGTTTCTTTGCTACATAATATCCACCAACCTGAGAGTCCATAATTACTGCATCTACTCTTCCTGATGATAGTTCTTGGAAGGCCTCTGTGATTTTGTCATACTTTTTAACTTCTTTTAACCCTTTTAATGCTGTAGTTGCTACATCTCCAGTAGATCCTAGCTGACAGGCTACCACCTTACCCTTTAAATCTTCCAAACTTTTTATGGTTGTATTTCCTTGTTTTACAGCAACAACTTGACCGCCCATTAAATAATTATCTGAGAAATCTATGCTTTCTTTTCGCTTATCCGTTATACTCAGCGCTGCAACTATAATATTGAATCTTGACGAGTTAAGTGCTAAAAGTATCCCATTAAAATCTGTAGTAACATACTCTATTTTTACTCCTAATTTTTTTCCTATTTCAGTTGCTAAATCTACATCAAATCCTACTAAATCATTTTTGGAATCCCTAAATTCCATTGGTGGGTATGAATCATCTGTTCCGATTGTTAATACTCCAGCCTTTTGAACTGCTTGTAGCGAATTAAGTGTTTGCTGTGTTTCTGTTGTTTTCGCTGTTTCCGTTTTAGTGCCACATCCTACAAGCAATACACTTGCCATAGTAACTGTTAATACAATTGACATGAATTTTTTCATTTGTACCACTCCCTCATAATATATAATAATAATTCCTCTGTGAATATTTATGCATTTTATTGCATAATGCATATTTTACTTATTTAACCTTTTTTATTTGTTTTACAACTCATATTGACGGTTTAACTGGCTTGTTTTTATTTATTATATACTGCTTTTTATAACATTGCAATACTTTTTCTAATATTTATTCATATTTATAGAATTATTATGCAAGAAAAATAATGAAATGTCGCTTAACTAATTGATTTTACTGACTTTCAGTTATGATAAAACGCTATTCTTGACGTCTCTTTAAATCACTTTAAGTCATAAACACTCCAGAAAATCAGATAAGGTTCCAAGTATTTTTATCATAAAAGAAAAAACGCAACAAGCATCTCGGGTTCTTTCTTGGTATTGGGTATTTGCATTAAATCAGGTATTATAAAATAATCGAGTAGGAGCTAAATAATTAATTTATTTAGCGTCCTCTCACACCACCGTG
>CAYXOL010000006.1:0-129604 GCA_964467165.1 uncultured Clostridium sp. | reverse complement strand
ATCACATGAAAACGGTTTAATATACCTATTTGTATATAAATTTAGTTATATTTTGAAAATTACAAATTTTTAAAATGTAAAAATTTATTGTTGTTTTGTATAAAATATTTTTATATAATAATGAAAAATATTTCATTGTTATATAAAATCATCTGTAATTGTAGGTAGCTAGTTTAACTACAAACATCAGTGTTTTGGTTTTTATGAAATATAAAAATGAATAATACAAGTTACATAATTTAATAACAAAAGGCAAATGCTATCCTATAATATAAATGATAAAAGGATGGTGTTTTATGGATAAAAAAATAGAAAATGCTAAAAGTAAAACTGACCAAGCTAAGATTTTAGGGGTGAAAATACCTGAGGATGAATACTGGGGTAATTATAGCTCTAAAATCTGTGGTAGTGTTGGGGGAGCTATAAGTGACAAGTCTACAAAAAAATAAAATTTAATAAAAAAAGCCAATATCAATAAATTTTGATGTTGGCTTGTTTTTTTAGGATTTAGATTATGTGATCCATATTCTAAGATCTTATGAATATATATCAGAAAATTCAATGTTCATTGTCTGAAGTTCACTTCTTATACTTTTATCTTCAATTGTGTGGTAAGGCACTGATATTAGTTTGCTAGGAAATTCTATTGTAAATTTACTGCCTTTTCCTATTTTACTTTCTAGGCGAATCTTTCCACCATGTAGTTCCACAATAGATTTAACAAGGCATAAACCTATGCCACTTCCCTCCACATTTCTAGATAGTGACTTATCAACTTGCTTAAATCTTTCAAATATAACATGTAAGTAATCACTCTCAATTCCAATTCCTGTATCTTTTACAGATATTTCAATGCTATCAATTTTATCGTGTATATTTACGAAGATTTCATCTCCAGCGGTAGAAAATTTAATTGCATTGGAAATAAGATTTAGCATAACCCTCTCAATATTAGTAGGATCACAAGCAATATTTTTTTCCTCTACGTCTGTATCAAAAACAAGCTTTAATCCTTTGTTTTCAACATATTCTGATACGGACTGAACAATGTCTTCAACAACACTAACTATATTTTCATTGGACATACGTAACTTGAAAAAACCAGATTGTATTTTGGATAAGTCTACTAAGTTATTAACTAATTTTGATTGCCTATTGCAGTTTTGTGTTATAACATTGATATACTTTTCTAGCTTATCTTGATTTTCTATTATGGAATTATTTTTTAAATATAAGCCAAATAATTGAGTGGTACTAAAAATAACATTTAAAGGAGTTTTAATCTCGTGAGAAATATTTATGAAAAATTCTTCTTGCATTTTCAAGTTTTTTCCTAGTTGAAGTTTATCTTTTGTTTCTTTAGTAATATCAATTATAATTGCTATTACTTGCTGAATATCACCTTCCAGTCCAAGTATTGGCTGATATAATACGTTTACAAATATTTTTTCCCCAGAGACAATTAATTCTTTATATTTTATATATGAGGTTTCTTTCTTATCTTTAATCATTTGAAAATGATAAAAAACATCAGTTTTATCAAACTCGGTAATAATATCCGTATAATTTTGTCCTTTAACAATATCAATTGAGTTCATTTTAGGATTTAATCCCTTAATAATATTTAATGCCTTTTGGTTAATATCAGTTATACTAAACTCTGGATATGATAATCTTATAAATGGTAAATCTAGAGTGTCTATAGTATTGTGGAGAAGTTCAAACTGATTTTGTAGTATTTTTTCATGTAATACAGTTTCTGTAACATTACTCAAACATTGTATTCCAGCAATAAAATTTCCTTCATCATCATAAATGGGACTACCATTTATGTCATAAAAACAAATGCTATAATCGTTAGTTTTCATGACTCTATACCCTGATATTTTCTCACCTCTAAGTATTCTAAAACCTGGCATATCTTCATGATGGATTAATTCTCCAGAAATATCGTAATAATTATTATATTTAAGGCTCACTCCTAGACTACCAAATTCATTAAAGGTATAAGGAAATATATTTCTTGCCGACTTATTTAATGTAGTGTAGTTACCATCTTTATCAAAAATGAATATGGCCTCAGATATGTTTTCGATAATTGCATTTAATTTTTTGTTGCTCTCATATACCGTTTGTTCTAAGTCCCTATTACTACTTGTATCACGGCCAGTTCCATAAACAATTCCTTCATCCCATTCAAATTTCATATTCCACGAAATCCATTTGTAGTTACCATTCTGACACTTATATCTAAATTCTAAATTTACAATATCTTGCTTATCATTATGAGCTAATGATAATGCATTATTTAAATTATTTTCATCATCTGGATGTATTATGGCAAATATATTTAATTCTTTTACTTCTTCATTAGTATATCCCAAAACATTATTAAAAGCTGGATTTGCATATTTGATTTTACCACTTAAAAAAGCCATACATAAAATTTGTGGAGTTAAGTTTACCATTTTTTCATAATTTTCTTTATCTAATGTTGAATTATTCAATATTGGTTCCTCCTAAAGAAAAATAAACTATATAAATAATTTGAAATAACTGCATTTATATTTTTGTTTAAGCTTCTTTTATAATTTTACCACTATTAACCAAATTTATAAATAAAATTTCTAAAGAAAAAGGCTCATTTATGCAGAAGATTTAATGCTATTTTAAACTTGCAAGGCTATAAAAAACATCTACACCTACTTTAATAATATTATCCGGAAAATCATAGTGTGCAGTGTGGAGCTGTGGTTGTAGTATACCATCGCCAAGCCCAAACATTGCGCCCTTTATGTTTTTTAAATAATATCCAAAATCTTCAGACCATCTAAAGGGAAGTTGTAACTCTTCATAGCTATAATTATTACTACTACATACCTCAAGTATTTTATTTATGCAGGTGTCATGATTTCTTGTCTCTGGAAAATCATCAGAATAACTAGTTTTAAAGTCTATTTTATGCCTTATACAACACTGCTTCACAAATACTAATATGCGGTTTTCAAGTTTTATTAAATCATCTTCATTTTCGCCACGTAACGTTAATAAAATTTCGCCACAGGCAGCGGCAGTTCCGAAGGCCCTTTCTCCAATATTGATATTTACGATGGTGCAAAGTACCATTCCACTATAAATATTAGATTTTGTACTACTGTTTATAAAGTTAATAATATCAGCAGCAGCATAGGAGGGATTTATACCAAACTCTGGATAAGCTGCATGAGAGGGCTTTCCTTCTAAATTAATTATAATTCCTTTTGAGGCACAAGCAAAGACATCTTTTTTATAGAGAACGCTTCCTAGCGAGTAACCAGGAATATTATGTAGTGAGTATATTTCATCAATTTTATGTTCCTGTAGAAAACCATCATGGACTATTTTTTTAGCACCTAGGCCTAACTCTTCAGAAGGTTGAAACAGTAAAAATATATTTTTATCCTCTATTGGATTATCTTCTATTTCTAAGGCTAGTCCTGCTAATATGGAACAATGTCCATCATGACCACATTTATGAGCGGCAATTGGACTCTTGGATTTATATGTAAGATTTGTTGTTTCTAACATGGGAATTGCATCCATATCCGCTCTAAATGCCATATTCACTGCGTCATTGGAGATTGTTTTTTCTGCAATGAAATATCCATCCTTTTCGATTATATTGAACTTTGTATTTTTTCTTAGGAAATCTATTAATATCTCCATAGTTTTAATTTCATTTCCAGAAGTTTCAGCATTTTCATGAAGTTTATGTCTTAAATTTATACATAAAATCTCATTGTGATTATTCATTATTATTTACTCCTTTATAATGCATATATTAGATTATCATTATAATATAACATATTAAATAGTTTTTCAATAACCATCATAGGGTAGAAATGAAAATTATTTGTATTTAAATGCATCTAATCTATAAATTAATATGAAAATTTAATGTTCTTCATAGATTAGATATATTAGAAAAAGCCTACCTATTAGGGTAGACTTTTTCTAATATATCTATTTTTAAAACTAAAATTGAATTATTAAACTTTATTTAAATGTTTCTTTTCATAGTTGTTATACATTGCCCATGCAACTAGAGCAAAGAATACCGGTCCAGCTACACTCCAAATCGTTGTTTTTAAATCTCCTTCAAGTGCTGGTTGTAGTATTGAAAAGAAGTTTGCAAATCCAACGGTAAACATAACTATTGATGTCCATATTATAGCACTTTTGTGAGTTTTATATATTTCAAAAGGCTTAATAATATCTTTGTTTTTCTTAAATGGTGCAAAAGCAAAGGCTATAAACATGTATGGAAGAGTCATAGCTACATTAGTCATTGCTACCAACACATCAAAGAATTTTGACATATTTTCTCCACCGAAAGAAACAAGTGCAATCATAACACAAACTATAGCTGCTTGAATCCACATAGCCCTTTGAGGCATTCCATCTTTCATTTCTGCTAGTTTTCCAGGCCATAATTTAGCTGGAGTACCCTCTATTAATTGTTTTAATGGAGAGAACATTAGTGTAAAGAAAGCTCCTGCTAAAGCTAAGAACATTGAAAGTCCTACGAATCTAGCTATTCCATGAGCCATAGCTATTGATGTTGCTTCGCTTGCTCCAAATGCTTGACCTAGAGCATATCCTAGGTTGCCCATTACAACATAACCAGCATTACCTAAGTGAACAGTTTTGTCATTCATAACAGATGACCAGTTAGTGAATATACCAACAAGGAATATTCCAAGTGAGTATCCAATTGAAATTACAATGGCAGAAATAACAACACCCTTAGGGAAAGTTTTTTCTGCATTTTCTGTTTCGTCAACAAGCCCTCCAACAACTTCTATACCACCATAAGCAAATATAGCAAATACTACAAAGGCAAATGATGAAATCATATTTCCAGAATAAACAGGATTTGGTGAAGCTGTGAATGAACTTAGTCCAACTATTGGCTGAGCTAAGTGGCCATGATTTCCTATAAGTACTAATATAGCTCCAATTAATAAAACTATATTTAATAATGCAACTGCAGTACCACCTAGTGAAGTTACCTTTTTTATTTTTTCGAGACCTTTAGTTGATATAAATGTAACAAAGATTATCCAAAGAATTCCAAGAATTCCTAGAAGCTTAGGTCCAGTAAGACCGAATATAACCCAAGTTTGTGTTGTATCTGAACCAAATATTGCATTTGATATTGGAACCCAAACTCCTGATGCAACGTTAACCATCCAAATTACATAAGATGCATACCACATGAATGTTCCCATAAAAGCAAATTTTGCTCCTACAGATTTTTCCATCCAAGAGTAAATTCCACCTTTTTCATTCTTGAAAGCTGCACCAAACTCAGCCATCATGAAAGCAAAAGGAATAAAGAATGTTATTCCTGATAAGATATACCAAGGTATAGCAGCATATCCCATTTTATAAAATGATCTAGGTATGTTATTAAAGCCATAAACTGAAGTAAAAATCATTAAGACCAATGATACCAATGTTAAGTGTCTTTTGCTTATTTTTTTTTCTGACATATTTTCGTCCTCCTTAAAATGTAAACGAATAAATTAATTCATTATTACTATTATTATTATATATGAATCGACAAAAAGTACAATAGTTTTTTTAACAAATATCCATACAATTTGTCGATAAATAAGATTGTTTGTGTATTTAATAACAAAAATAACATTAATTTCTACATAGTGTAGTGATTTTAATGTTAGCTTACTTTACTTATGGTAAAATAATAATAAAAGTAAAGGAGAAAATTTATATACGATATATTAAATTAGAAACCTATAATAATGAATCTAAAATATCTTATAATTGTAAATGGAAAGATTGAAAAACAATCAATAATATTTTTAAAGTATGAATAGAATACATGCTGCATAGGGTGCATAAGATGTGGAAAAAGGGTATAATAAATTAAGATTTAGCGATGTTGATAAATTATAAAAAAATAAAGGAGAAAATAATGATAAAAACAAATGCTATGCGGATTTTAGATAAAACTAAGGCAGAATATAAGGTTATAGCTTACGATGTAAAAGATAATAAAATAGATGGAATATCTGTGTCTAAAAAAATAGGTAGGGAGGAAGAATATGTTTATAAAACTTTAGTGACTAAAGGGAGTTCTAATAACATTTATATTATCGTAATTCCAGTTAGACAAGAAATAGACTTTAAGAAAGTAGCTAAAGTAACTAATGAAAAGAGTATAGAAATGTTAGATTTAAGTGATCTTCAACACTATACAGGATATATTAGAGGTGGATGTTCCCCTATAGGTATGAAAAAACAGTATAAAACATTTATAAATAATAGTGCGCAAGAGTTACAAACCATAATTGTAAGTGCTGGGAAAATAGGATTTCAAATAGAAATTAATCCGAATATATTAAAGGATATTGTAGATGGATCATTCCATGATTTGATAAAGTGAGTATTTTAGGAGAATAACCATAGAAATTAGTAAGTGCAATTGTTGTAATGCTGGAGGCTTCTACTCATTCATCCTGCCAAAAACGAGATGACAGTACAACAAATGTTGTCATTGAACAGATGACAATGGTATCCATAAATACGTCTTGTATAATCAAAGCAAAAACTGAGGGGATGTTTCCAATGTTTCCTAGAATAATAATAAGGCATCCTAATTATAGAAACCTGCCATAAAAGGAACGAACTTTTCAGAGATTTTGCCTATTCGTGAAATGCCACCCACAACAATTATTCCTACAAAAAGCGTGATAACAATGCCTGATATAGTTGGACTAATTCCTAGTGGAGATGCTGAACCTGTCGCAGAGTTTGCTTGTACCATAATTCCACAGAGAATTGTAATCATAAATAAAAAAGAATAAATAGTTGCTAGCTTAGGAGACTCTAAATTGTTAGTGTTAATTTTAAAATAATCTAATTTTTGTTTCAGAGTCTCTCGTTAAGACGCTGATCATGTGCACCACCTCCAATTATAATAGTTCGAATTTCTGAATATTCGTACATTCTTAACTTCTTTGATGGAAATATAGCGAGAATGCTAAGGAAAAATAGCTAAACTTGTATATAATTGCAGAGCTAACCTTAAAATGTTATAATTACACTATGTATAGAGAATGGTACTATGGTAGATGATAAAGTAATAGGCAAAAGTTTGACAGTTAGCACATTAGCTTTAAGCTAACAAAAGAGTTAGCTTTATTTTTGAATCGAAATATAATTAAGAATTGGAGGAGAGATTATGCGAAAAAGTGGAAGAACACCGTTAATGAGAGCAAAAAAATTAGAAAAGATATTAGACGTAGGAGAGATACACTTGAAACTTGAAGGAGCTAACCCATCAGGACATAAATATGACCGTATTTCGGAGGTTATAGTAAAAGATGCCGTTGTTAATGGATTTGAGCAAATTTTGGTTGATGGCTCTGAAAGTTACATAAAGTCAGTGATGTTATTTGCTAAATTGAAAGAGATTGAAGTCAAGGTGCCTCTATTTAAAAATGAAAAATGGAAAATAGCACGCTTAGACAAAGATATTTTATTGGATTTAAGAGATAAAAAAGTTATAATCTCTCGGCCTGAATTAAGAAATATAGCGCAGCAAAGCAACATGTACTTGACTTGTGAATGGGATTTAAATACTATTGTAAGTCATCTAATATTAGAAGACATGACTAAAGAGTGCTTAGAGCATATGGATTTTCAAGTGGACACTATCACTACTAAATTAGGATTTGGATATACACTTTCAAGTATTTATAGTGGCTTAATTAAAAGTTGGGTACATGAAGAATTAAGTGACATACCTCAATTAATATGTGGTGCGAGTCCATTGTGGCAAGAAAAACTAAACCAATATGCTAGGAAAATGCATATTAGCGAAATGGAAAACAATGAAGATAGTAGCAAAAAAACAACTTTACTTTCGCCTGACAGACATACAGATATGGTTGAATCCATTATGAAAATTATATTGGAGACCGGGGCTGAGATGATTGATATTGAAGAAGAGGATCTCAAGCAAGCAGTTACAATGCTGAGAGAAACAGAGGGGGTTATTGTTTCAAGGAAAGAAGCATATGCAATGGCCGCATTTATCAAAAAAGCTCATCAAGGACAACTTAAAAGAGGAAAGCATTTAATTATTTTAAACGATGCAAGAAGTGAAGTTGAAGTGTGTGAAATTACAAGCTTTGATGAAAAAGACAAAGAGGATTTGATCAAGATAACGCGAACATGGCTAGCACCTTATAATGATTCAGTGGAAGAGACAGTAGATGCTATAGAAAAAGCTATAAAAGAAGGCTTTTTATTAATAGCCAAACGAAATGGAGAAGAGCAAGGTGTATGCGTTATTGTGCATATGGGCTTTAAACAGTTTATACCTACTTATCACATCGGGTATATTGGTGTTAAGCCTGGGAATAAAGGACGAGGTGTTGCATCAGAACTGCTTCAACGCGCAATAGAACTTACCGATGGTAATTTGTCTCTTCACGTAGATCTTGATAATAAACGTGCAAAAAATCTTTATCGTAAGATGGGATTTGACCACGCATATGACCGTATGATTTATAACCATCCAATGGATTAACCCAATAAAAAAAACTACTGAAATTGTTATTTCTGTAGTTTTTTTTATTGGGTTAATAAGTATATTTATAGAGATATACAAGAAAAAATAACATATACTTAATTGAGACTATTTAAATTAACATAATAGGAGTTGATAATTGTTTTTACTTGACAATGTTTGTCCGTGCAAATATAATAAAAATATGACAAAAATATAATAAAAATACCATTTAATTTATATTTTACACATGAGGTAAGAAATTTATTTAAGGAAAGGACAACAGGTGAAAAATGAATTTTATTTTAGGGATTTTTAAACTATATAGCGAAAGATTTGATTTTTTTCTTGAATTATTTATACAGCATATTTTACTCTCAGGTACAGCAATTATTTTTATTACAATAATTGGGTTAATTCTTGGAATATACATAACAAGAAATAAGAAGGCGGCAGGGATAGTACTTGGAATATCAAATTTTTTGTATACTATACCGTCCATTGCCTTGTTTGGGTTCCTAGTTGCAATATCTGGCATAGGTAATAAAAGTGCTTTAATTGCACTGATAGTTTACGGAGTACTTCCTATTATAAGAAATACTTATGTGGGAATAAGTGAAGTAAATTCACAAATAGTAGAATCAGCAGTAGCTATGGGAAGTACAAATATTCAATTGCTTTTCAAAGTACAACTTCCATTAGCATTACCGGTAATAATTGCAGGATTTAGAACTATGGTGGTAATGACTATTGCTCTTGGTGGAATAGCCTCATTTATAGGTGCGGGTGGTCTTGGAGTAGCGATATGGAGAGGTATAACCACAAACTTCCCTGAAATGACAGCTGCAGGAAGCATACTTGTTGCACTCCTAGCTGTGGTATCAGATTTATGTTTAGGTATTATTGAAAAGAAAATAAGGAAAAGGGTGTTTGGAACAGAAAAAATAGGAGGGATATAAATGAAAAATAAGATACTGGTAAGTGCTTTAGCACTGATTATGGCTGCAACTTTAGTTGGGTGTGGGACTAAAACAAAAAAGGTTGTAGTAGCATCGAAACCAATGACAGAGCAATATATATTAGCAGAAATGATAACAGCATTAATAGAAGATAATACAGATATAAAGGTAGAAAAAAAATTAGGAATTGGCGGAGGAACTTCAAATATTCAACCAGCAATGATTAAAGGTGAAATAGATATATATCCTGAGTATACAGGTACAGGTTGGCTTTTTGTACTTAAAAAGGATTTAATTAAGGACCCTGTTAAATTATATCAAGAAGTGAAAAAAGAGTACTCATCTAAATATGGAATAAAATGGCTTGGATTATATGGATTTAATGACACCTATGCTCTTGCAATGAAAAAATCTGTTTCAGATAAGTTAAATATAAATACCTATTCTGATTTAGCTAGTAAGAGTGACAACTTGAGGCTTGGCTCGGAGCCTGATTTTTTCGAAAGAGAAGATGGATATAAAGGGCTTGTGTCCGAGTATGGTTTTAAATTCAAAGAGAAGAAACAGGTTGACATTGGGCTTAAATATGAAGCAATAAATTCTGACAATGTAGATGTAATAAACGCTTTTTCAACAGATGCATTACTGAAAAAATATGATCTAAAAGTTATCGCTGATGATAAGAATTTCTTCCCATCATATTTTGCTACAACTTTAATAAGAGAAGATACACTTAAAAAGTACCCGGAACTTGAAGCTGTACTTAATAAGCTTGAGGGAAAAATAAGTGATGGGGAAATGACTCAGATGAACTATTTGGTGGAAGGTGAAAAGAAAGATCCCAAAAATGTAGCAGTGGAATTTTTAAAAAGTAAAGGATTATTAAAATAGAAATACCTTAAGATTGGATTTTGTTAATAATAAATTAGAGTTAAAAGGATTGCAAAGAAAGGATTAATATAAATGGAGCTTATTAAATTCGAAAATGTTTCGAAAGGTTATGGAAATGGAATAAAAATAATTGACAATCTGGATTTTACCATAAATAGCCAGGAGTTTATAACTTTAATTGGTAAATCTGGCTGTGGAAAAACCACTATGCTTAAACTAATAAATGGTTTAATTAAACCAGATTCAGGGAAGATATTTATAAGGGGTAAAGAGATAAATCAGTGGGACATTATTGAACTACGACGAAGTATAGGGTACGTTATTCAACAGATAGGGCTATTCCCTCACATGAGTATAGAGGATAATATAGGTTATGTGCTAAACATTAAAAAAGTATCAAAAGAGCAGCGAGTAAAACAAGCTAAGGAATTAATAGAACTTGTTGGCCTTAGTCCAGAATATTTAAAAAAATATCCTAGGGAATTAAGCGGTGGTCAAAATCAGAGAGTGGGAGTCGCAAGAGCCCTAGCATCAAATCCAGATATAATTCTTATGGATGAACCCTTTGGAGCAGTGGACGATATAACAAGGAGAGTACTTCAAGAGGAGATGTTAAAGCTTAATGAGAGGGTGAAGAAAACTATAGTATTTGTAACTCATGATATAGATGAGGCATTTAGACTAGGAAGTAGAATAGTACTTTTTGATAATGGAAAGATAGTTCAACAAGGAAATAGAAAAGAAATGATATTTAATCTCGCAAATAAGTTTGTAGAAGATTTTTTTGGAACTAAAAACTTTACTGCTTATTTGAATGTTACCCATGTTCGTGAAGTTATGATTCCCAGTTTTCAAGAAAAAAGCACCCCTAAGGTAAGTGAGGATTCTTCACTAATGGAAGGAATTAAAATATTGTTTAATTATGGACTAGATAGTATTGCAGTGGAAGATAAAGCAGGAAAAATTGTAGGAATGTTTTCATTGAAGCATATAAGGGATATGATCTAAATTGAAGTATAAAAACAGGATAAATAGAGCAGGCTCGAATTTTAAATAAGGCACATTAGATAAAATTATCTATGTGCCTTATTTGAATTCTTATTTTTTAATACCATAACCACCATATATAGTTTTAGTATCCATTAGTGAGACTACGGCCTTTATATTGGAATTTTTAATTATCTTTAATACTTCAGATTTTCTTTTTCTTTTAACATGTAATATAAGCATTTTTTTACCTTCTTTTAAGCCTTCAGCATCAATAAGAGTAACCCCTACATTTTTTGATCTCAATATTTCTGCCAGTGCATCGCCATCGTTTTTTGATACTATGGCATTTATTGTCATGAGCCCTAGTGCTAGTTTATCTTCTAAAATACAACCTACATAATTTCCGCAAGAAAATCCTAATGCATAAATAACCATTTTGAATGGTTCTTTATTTATTCCAACAAGCACAGTGCTAATTACATACAGCCATATGAGGACCTCGAAAAAACCAATAATAGCTCCATAAAATTTTTCGCCCCTAGTTATAAGAACTACTCTAACCGTGGTTAGAGAAACCTCAATTATTTTAGCAAAAAAAATTAGGATATAACCAAACATACGCAACTCTCCTTTATTTAATAATTTAATTCTTGTGCGTTTTATAATATATATCATGCTCTATTTATGGTTTATTTACAAGGCTTATTCATGAAAGTTAATACATAGTTAACTTTCATGGTATTGAATTTTTAATCACTCTTGTATATTAAGCACTTGTAGGACATTGCACTAGTTATAACAATTATAGTTGACAAGTCAACATAATTTCATTATAATAAGTTGACTTGTCAATTATAAAAATTTAAATTTATTTTAGATAGATAAACATAAGGGGTGACTTTTTTGCAGGAAGATATAATGTATTTGATAAAACTAAATAATAAGATTTTTAGAACTACCCAAGTATACTTGGATAAGGTTTTAAAACAATATGAATTAAGCAGCGGTTCTTACCCCTATTTACTTATATTGCGGGAAAATGAAGGCATAAGTCAAAGTAAAATAAGTAGTGAACTGGGTTACGATAAGGCTATGTCGGCTAGGACAATTACAAAACTTATAACACTAGGTTATTTAGATAGGAAAGAAGATGACTTTGATTCTAGAGCTTATAAATTATATTTAACAGAAAAGGCTAAGGCTACAATTCCAAAAATTTTATGCGAAATTCATAAATTGGTCCATTTGATAACAGTGGATTTAACGGAAGAGTCCAAAGTTACTACTATAGACTCATTGAATGTGGTTCTAAATAATATAAAGAAAATCAAATTAGAAGGATAGAAGGAGAAAAGAAAATGGACACAGTAAATAAGAGTAGTAATAAAAACAAATGGGTAATTTTATTTATAGTTGTTATGGTAACTTTTATGGCAACCTTGGATAGTAGTATAGTGAATGTAGCGTTGCCTGTGATGGCTAAATCTTTAAATGCAACATCAACGGATATTCAATTGGTAGTAACAAGTTATTTGATTGTAATTTCAGCAACTATATTAGTTTTTGGAAGATTGGGTGATATGCTTGGTAAAACAAAGGTATTTAAGTTTGGAATAGCACTATTTACTATAGGGTCATTCCTTTGTGGAATAAAAGGTTCCCTTGCAGTTTTAGTTTTAGCTAGAGTAATCCAAGCAATAGGAGCTGCAGGTGCTATGGCCAACAGTCAGGGAATTATAACTGAGGTATTTCCTGCAAATGAAAGGGGAAAAGCATTAGGAATTACAGGAACCTTCGTGGCACTAGGAGCATTGGTTGGACCACCACTAGGAGGACTTATAGTAGATGCTAGCAGCTGGGAATATATATTTTTAATAAATGTACCAATAGGTATAGTAACATTGTTTTATGCATTTAAGATACTTCCTAAAGGTCACAAAACCGCGAAGGGGAAATTGGATGGAGTTGGAGCAATACTCTTTATGCTTGCCATAGTTCCACTATTTGTAGCGCTAGGTAGAGGACAACAGGTCGGATTTACAAGTCCTATAATTTTAATTGGGTTTATAATAGCATTTATTTCTTTTATTGCATTTATTAAGGTAGAAAAGACACGTAAAAATCCACTATTGCAGCTACAAATTTTTGAAAATAAATTATTTTCCCTAAGTATCTTTTGTGGATTTATATCTTTTGTGGCCATCTTTTGTTCAATTATTATTCAACCCTTTTATCTTCAGGATGTAATGAAGTTTTCACCAGGATTCACAGGACTTATACTTATGATTTTTCCTTTAGTTTTGTCCGTAGTCTCACCCATTAGTGGACATTTATCAGATAAAATAGGTTCTGAAATTCTAACTTTTGTTGGCCTTGTGGTTACAAGCTTTGGTCTAATATTAATGTCAACTTTAAACCAACAGTCTTCAATAGCAAGCATGGTAATTTTTATTGGAGTTATGTCTATAGGAAATGGTTTATTTCAATCACCTAATAATTCATTGATAATGTCCACAGTATCAAAGGATAAGCTAGGTATTGCAGGAAGTGTAAATGCACTTGTGAGAAATTTAGGTATGGTGTGCGGAATAGCTTTATCTACTACACTTTTGTATAACCGGATGAGTTACAAAATGGGGCATCTTGTAACTGATTATGTGATAGGGCGGAATGATGTATTTATTTATGGAATGAAAATCGTATATATAACAGCAGCTGTTATTTGTATGATTGGGGCTATTTTAACTTTTTTAAGATTAATTAAAACTAAATCTAAATTAACCAAAGCAAATGGTGGAACTAAATGTTAAAGTGTTAATAAATCAAATAGAACATGTGGAAGTAAATTTAGAAAATATTTTGCCTGTAAGTTTAGTTGAAAGAAAATCTACATAAATTAAAAAGGATAGCCCCCAAATATACTAGTATATTTGGGGGCTAATTAAAATGAAATTATTTCATCATTTAGTTTTATAATATTCTATTTCGTTACATATGCGACATTTCGGCAGTGTATTAGTTTCATCATCTAAAACTATTTCGCCTTCACAAATTTCACAAATATAAGTATTTTTTTCAAGTTCAACTTCTTGTTTAAGTTTTTCATCAACTGGCTGTAACACAAATAAGCCTCCTTTAACGATTATTCAATAATCTCTTAAGATAAGTTTACCACAATAGGATTATATTGACAATGAAAAAACTAAATAAAATTAGTAGATAACTTAACTTTAATTATTTTATTAAAGCAAAATCAACATATATCGTGGTATAATTGTTTGATTATTAATGTTTTCATTATTATTTTTTTTGAGGGGGGTGAAAAACTGCCAGAAAACAATTTTCGAGGCAGTAAAGAATTATGAAGTATCTTAAATATTTATTAATACTAATACCAGTTAGTATAGTGTTTGAACTTATGCATTTAAGTCCAACTTTAGTTTTTGCTACGTCGGCTCTTGCAATTATACCTTTGGCTGGACTCATGGGGGAAGCTACAGAAGAAATATCAGTATATTCAGGCCCAAGAATAGGAGGCTTTTTAAATGCCACCTTTGGAAATGCTACTGAACTCATAATAGCTTTTTTTGCTCTTAAAGAAGGATTATTTGAAGTGGTTAAAGCATCAATTGTTGGATCTGTAATAGGAAATATATTACTTGTTCTAGGTGCAAGTATGATATTTGGTGGTTTTAAATTTAAGACACAAAGCTTTAATAAAAAGGCAGTGGAAGTTTCTTCAAGTATGCTTTTGTTTTCAGTAATAGGTCTTAGTATACCAGCCATATTTACTCATACAATTAAGAGTGATTTATTGACCTCAAAATATGAGAGTTTGAGTATAGCTGTGGCATTAATTATGTTTATTATATATAATTTAGGATTATACTTTTCATTTTTTACCCACAAAGATATATATGGAACCGAGCATAAAGAAGAAGTAGAATCAAAATGGAGCTTGAAAAAATCTATTTTAGTGCTCACTATTGCAACAATATGTATAGCTTTTGAAAGTGAATTTTTAGTCGGGTCTGTAGAAGCAATGACCAAGGCTATTGGGTTTAGTAGTTTTTTCGTAGGGATAATTGTTATACCTATTATAGGAAATGCTGCAGAACATAGTACGGCAGTTACAATGGCCCTGAAAAACAAAATGGATGTAGCAGTAGAAATTGCAATTGGGTCGAGCCTACAAATAATTTTATTTGTTGCTCCAATATTAATTTTTTTAAGTTTACTATTTAAGCCTATGAGCATTATTTTTAATGAATTTGAGCTAGTGGCATTGATTGTTGCAGTGATTATAGCCAATAGAGTTTCTAGCGATGGCGAATCAAATTGGCTGGAAGGAGTTCAACTTATAGCTGTGTATATAATTATAGCTATATGTTTTTTAATACTTTAGGATATAATTCTACCCATGTGGCAAGTGGCATGTTGAATAGTTTGAAATTTGAAATTTAAATCTATTAAATACAAAATCATGATAATCAATATTTTCTAAATAATAAGTATTAAATATATTACTCCAATAAAATAATATATTCCAATATTGATATTAAATAATTTTTATGGTAAAATTAAATTAATGAGTTTTAAATATACGGAGGTGAAAATGATGGCTAAGTTCTTTTTAGAAAATACAATTTTAGATAGACTACCAATGGCATTATCTGGAATTACACATACTGATTTCCATTTTGCGGGAGTAGTCTGTCCAAAATTGAATATATTACTAAAAAGAAATGAGTTATCTTTGCCTTAAAATACATTATAATTATGTTATTTAAAAGCCTAGGTGAGGACTTTCTTGCCTGGTTTTTTTTACTGCGATTATATAATGGACCAGTTTAACTGGTTTAGATTAAAATCAAAATACAAAAACTCCGGCAAGTATCTGTTGCTGGGGTTTTATTATTTTATTTGGGAAAATGTAGATTGAAAATATAGAGGAGGAATTAACAATGATAGAATTAGCGCTTAGAGAAGTAGAAAAATATTTTGGAGGTAATAGGATTTTTGAAAATATTACTTTTGAAGTTCAAGATAATGATAGGGTTGGGTTAATAGGAAAAAATGGTTGTGGTAAAACCACAGTTTTTAAAATTATTGCGGGTATAGAGAACCAGGATAAAGGTAACATATCCATAAGAAAAAATGCAACGGTAGGATATCTGCATCAGATACCCGATTATCCAGAGCAGTTTAAAGTAGTGGATGTATTAAAAACTGCTTTTCAAATTCAATATGAGATAAATAGAGAACTAAAAATGCTAGAAGAGAAGATGGCGAGTTTAAAAGGCAGTGAATTAGAATATATAATAAGAAAATACGGGGAAGTTAATGACCGATATGAAGCAAAAGGCGGTTACGAAATAGAAGAAAAAATGAGTAAGGTTTGCACTGGTTTAAAGTTTAATGAGGAGTTTCTGAATCGAGAATTTATAAGTCTTAGTGGTGGTGAAAAAACAATTGTGATATTAGGTAAAATATTACTTGAAAATCCAGATATACTTCTCCTTGACGAGCCTTCAAATCATTTAGATGTGACATCTATAGAATGGCTTGAAACTTATCTTAAAGGGTACAAAGGCACCGTAATTGTTATTTCACATGATAGATATTTTTTGGATAGAGTTGTAACAAAAATAATTGAAATTGAAGAAGGTGAAACTTCAATTTATAATGGTAA
Organism: uncultured Clostridium sp.; assembly: GCA_964467165.1. Taxonomy (GTDB): domain Bacteria; phylum Bacillota; class Clostridia; order Clostridiales; family Clostridiaceae; genus Clostridium_AD. The sequence goes on along the minus strand of CAYXOL010000006.1, from coordinate 112,491 downwards.
TTATTCTTATTACGTCAAAGAAAAGGAAAGAAGGGTTGTTGAACAATTTGAAGCATTTAAAGATCAACAGAAAAAAATAAAGGCTATGGAAAAAGCAATAAAACAACTAAGAGAATGGGCTATTCAGGCTGATAATGAAAAATTCTTTAAAAGAGCAGCAAGTATGCAAAAAAGATTAGATAAAGTAGAAAGGGTTGATAAGCCTCTAATAAATCAACCTAAAATTCAATTGGATTTTGCGGAGACTGATAGATCTGGCAAAGATGTAGTAAGTATTAAAGGTTTATGTAAAAGCTTTGACCAAAAGAAAATATTAGAGGATTTAAATTTAGAGATTAGATATGGTGAATGTACGGCTTTATTAGGTGATAATGGAAGCGGTAAATCAACTATTATAAAAGCACTTTTAGGTGAAGTTCAGGGGGAGTATGGTGAGGTAAAGTTAGGGTCTAACACCAAAATAGGATATCTTCCTCAGAATATAACTTTTAATAATGAAGATTTAACAGTGATTGATACTTTTAGAGAGGATATGTTCATTTTAGAAGGTCCAGCTAGAGGAATCCTTGCAAAGTTTTTATTTTATGGAGAAAGTGTTTTTAAAAAGGTTAAAAATCTCTCAGGAGGAGAAAAAAGTAGACTTAAGCTTTGCAAACTAATTCAAAATGATATAAATCTTTTGATACTTGATGAACCTACAAACCATTTGGATATTGATTCTAGAGAAAATCTTGAAGAAGCTTTAGCAGAGTTTAGCGGAACGATATTATTTATATCTCATGATAGATTTTTTATAAATAAGCTTGCCTCGCGTATATGTGAAATAGAAGATAAAAAATTAGTAGAGTATAAGGGGAATTATGAATATTACAAAGAAAAGAAAAATGAATTTAAGAGAAATAAAACAGATACTCCTACTATTGAAAAAGAAAAAAGGCCAAGGAATAAAGATAACACTGAAAAACAGAAAAATAATAATAAACTAATACAGGTTAAAAATTTAGAGAACACAATACAAGAGCTTGAATCTAGACTTAAAGAAATAGATATGGAAATGAATAATAAGGGCAGTGAATATGAAAAATTAATAGCTTTAGGAAAAGAAAAAGAAAAAATTCAAGAAGAATTAGATTCTATCATTGAAAAGTGGATGGAACTAGAAAACTCTTAATAATGAATAATTCGGGGGAAATACAATGGGGTATAAAAATGATTTGAAAAGAAATATATCTAAAAACTATCTATTTACATTTTTAAAGGAGTTTGATCTTACACATGGAATCTGGATGATTTATTTAGCATCAAAAGGATTGTCTCTAACGGAGCTAGGGCTTGTAGAAGCTATATTTCATATAACTTCATTTGTTATGGAAATACCTACCGGTGCGGTGGCAGATATTTGGGGAAGAAAAGTTAGTAGGATATGTGGAAGAATAGGTAAATTAATATCTGCTTTTATATTAATATATTCAAACAGCTTCTGGGGTTTTGCAATAGGGTTTATAGTGACAGCGTTATCCTATAATCTAGAATCAGGTGCTGGGGAAGCATTAGTATATGATTCATTAAAAGAAATAGGTGATGAGAAAAAATATATGAAAATATCAGGTGCCAATGAAGTTATAATGCAAGCTGCTCAAACCTGTGGATTATTGATTGGTGGTTTTTTGTCCAATTATAGTTATACTTATGCTTACCTTGTAACTATAGTAGTTACCTTATTGTCTTTGATTCAAGCCTTCTATTTTGTGGAACCTGATATTAAAATGAAAATTGATGAAAAAAAATTCAACATATTTAAAAACCAAATCGGCGAAAGTTTTAAAATTATAGCTCAAAATAAAAAGCTAGGATTTTTAATTTTGTTTTCACAGGCAATTTTCATGTTTAATACAAGCATATTCTTTTATTTTCAAAACTATTTATTAGGTAAGGGCATGTCAAAAGGAGATATAGGCCTAATACTAGCAATAGCAGGAATGGCAGCGGCGGTAACAGCATCTAATACCTATAAAATTGAGAAGAGGGTAGGAGAGAAGGGGATAATATTATTGCTTCCTATAATAATTGCTCTATGTATATGGGGAGTGGCTTTAAGTAAATATTATTATGTTTTTTTTATAGTAATAAACAGTATTGAATCTATTATATTTATAGCAGTTAGTGATTATACAAATAAATTAATACCCTCACAAAATAGAGCTACAATACTTTCCATGGGAAGCATGATATTTAGTTTATACATGATAATAATATTCCCTCTTATAGGAAAACTTGGGGATGAATATTCATTACAATTTTCCTTCAAAGCCTTAGCGCTTATAGCAACCATTTTGGCTGTTATAAACATTATTGTTCTGAATGTGAATAAAAAAGATAAACAGAAATAATTGCAATGAAAAAACTACCGAAATATATTTATATTTTGGTAGTTTTTATTTTAATGATAAATAAAAATCATTTAACAGCCAGAATAATTTCCTCAATTCGTTTATCTTCATCCTTCAAGCGTTGTACAATTCCAAAACCAGCTTTTAACTTTCCTACTTTGTTCTCATATTTTGTTAAGGCACTTTCGATATTACTACCATTGCAGGTTAGGACTAAATTCACACTATTAATTGGTACTTGTTTTAAAAATTCACGAACTGAAGGTGAAGGGCCTCCTGCCCAAAGTGGGGAGATAACGATATATTCATCTGCATTTTTAAAATCACCGTTGACTTTAATATTTACACTTTTATTTGCAGATGCATAGTAGCCACCTTTTATAAATCCGAAAATTCCATTCCAGTTTTTATCATCAGTAATTTCAATGGGTTTTAACCCCAGGCCATCAGCTATTTTCGTTGCTATTCTTTTGCTAGTACCCGTTCTTGAAAAAAATAAAACCGCAGTAGTCATTTAATCCGCTCCTTTTTTTTATTAACATACTTACTATAAATAATAGCCTATTGTGGGTATTTATTCAATTATTTATTAATAACACTATGTAAATTATAAAATAATTAAATAATTTTCTATACTAGCATTTTATGGTATAATTTGTTTGAAGCATAGGAAAAATATAAAAATAATCTATATATAAAATGCAGAAGGGGAGTTTTATTGTGAAAAATGAATTATTAGAAAAATATGCTCTTTTATTAGTGAAAACAGGAATTAATATTCAAAAGGATCAAACACTGGTAGTTAATGCACCTATAGAATGTGCATCTTTTGTTAGAATTGTATCTAAAATTGCTTATACAGAGGGAGCGAGAGAAGTAGTTGTAAATTGGAGAGACGAATTATCCTCAAAAATAAAATTCATGCATGCGCCAGAAGCAATTTTTGAAGAGTATCCTGATTGGCAGAGAGATTTTTACTTGTCAAATGTACGCAAGGGTGCGGCTTTTTTAAATATTTCAGCTTCTGATCCTGAGCTTATGAAGGAAGTAAGTCCTGAGAGAATGGCCAAATCACATAAAGCGGCTAGTAATGCAATAAAGGAATATAGAGATAGACTTATGAGTAATAGAAATGTTTGGTGTGTTGCATCAATTCCAACTATATCTTGGGCAAAAAAAGTTTTCCCAGAATTATCAGAGGAGGCGGCAGTGGAAAAACTTTGGGATGCTATATTTAAAACAGTAAGAGTAGATACCGAAAATCCTGTTGCTTCATGGGAAACCCATAAAAGCAACCTTAAGAAAAGCATGGATTTTCTAAATGGGAATAACTTTAAATTTTTAAAATATAAAAATTCCTTGGGTACTGATCTTATCATTGAACTTCCTGAAAATCATTTATGGCTTGGAGGATCAGAGTACACACCAGAGGGCATAGAGTTTATAGCTAATATGCCTACGGAAGAGGTATTTACACTCCCTAAAAAAACAGGAGTTAATGGCAGAGTTGTAGCCTCAAAACCACTAAACTATAATGGAAACTTAGTTGAAAAATTCTCACTTACTTTTAAGGATGGGAAAATTATAGATTTCAGTGCAGAAAAGGGGTACGATATTTTAAAGAGCATTATTGAAACTGATGAAGGTTCATATTACCTTGGTGAAGTAGCGTTAGTACCTCATGATTCTCCAATATCAAATTCAAATATATTATTCTATAATACACTTTTTGATGAAAATGCCTCTTGTCATTTGGCTATTGGAAAAGCATATCCAGTATGTGTGAAAAATGGTGAAAATTTAAATGATGAAGAACTTTTAAAAGCAGGAGTTAATGATTCCACTGTACATGAAGATTTTATGGTTGGCTCAGAAGATTTGCAAATAATAGGAATTACTGTAGAAGGCACACAAGTATCTGTGTTTAAAAATGGAAATTTTGCATACTAAACATATGAATATAAAAAAAGTAACAGGTCAGTATGAGCTTATACTGAATTGTTACTTTTTTTATATTAAATAAAATACTGATACATGTAAAAAATTACAATATATGTATAGCAAATAAGATAATAAGGAGTATAATATGGAAATCTTGAAAAAAATTGATTGCAATGATCTTATAAAGTAAGGAAAACACGAGTTTAAGCTCTTGCAAATACAACTATTATTGATATACAAACAGATAAAGTGCAAACATATAAAAAGGAACATGCAGTTTTTGGTGATTATTTAGTTTTATTTTAATATTAATAGAAGCGAAATGCATTGCAAATATTTTAATATATGTTAAAATAAGTATAATAGTAATGTATATTTACTATTTAGAAGAATCTAATCTGATAAACAACACATTCTCTTTTATTAGGAACTTATTGTTAATCAAATTTAGATCTTAATTTGGAATAAAAGGGGGAAATATTTATAATGGCTGACAAAAACTTGATTTGTAAAGACTGTGGAAAAGAATTCATATTTACTGAGGGTGAGCAAGCTTTTTATAAGGAAAAAGGATTTGAAAATGAACCACAAAGATGTGCTGACTGCAGAAGAGCAAGAAAACAGCAAAACAACAAAACTTCTTTTAAAAGATAGTAAAAATAATTAATGTATACCCTATAAGAATTTAATCTTATAGGGTCTTTTACTGTTATTATATAAGTATTAGTTAGTTTCATGTAAATCTAATTTTCTAACTCCAAGTGCGTTGTGGGACCAAAGTATATCTTTTGTTATTTCTAACTGGTTTTCATTGCATTCTATTATGAGAACAACTTCTGTTGCCTTATTATTAGGTTGTTTATCATTATATTTCTTAACTAGCAATAATTTAATAGCAAGCCCTAATGAAAAACCAATTACTATACCAATGAGGCCACACAATAGGGGACCCCATTTTAAAACAAAACCATAAGTGCCCCCAAGTATTCCAAATATAACTGCGATAATGGCAGGCAAATCAAATAAACTTAATCCATCGGATCCATGAAGGGAATCAAATAACTTGACTTCCTCACTTCTTTTATCCATAGGGATAGCCATAATATTTTCTTTTTTAATTCCTTTTGTCTGAATTGCTGTGATGGCAAGCTCCAGGTATATTGAATGCTCAAAGGTAGACACAAGATACATTTTATCACCTCTAATATTTTTTTTAAAAGGCATTACAAAACTTGAGTTTTCATAATCTTTTTTTAAGAACTTAGATTGTTCAGAATCGAATAGCGTATTAACTGAAACTGAGCATATATAAGCATCGTACATGGAAAAAATATATAGTGAAGGAATATTTAAAAACCATTGCATATCTAACACTGATTTTGCCTGTGCAAAATCACCTAAAAGGGTATAATGCACGGATGGCAGTATTTTAGAATAATAGCATACTACAATCCAGCATATAACAAGAAAAGAAGCTGAAATAATCTTATTGGTATATAGTTGACCTGAACCTGGAATTAATAAAGACCACATTGCCGAAGCCCAGGGTGTTGTTTTATCCAAATAATTAATTTCCATTGTACCAATTTTATAGGATTCAATTGGTGCATCTTCTCTTGCTGCTAGTATATAAAGGTGGTTTAATTCAACTGTGGACCTATAGCTATCCCATATAGCAAAAATATATGTTGGAATATATAACATTAGCCATTGGATATCTACGATCTGCTTTGCCTTTTCAAAATCTCCCGTGAAGGAATAGAGGATTAAAAGGTTGACATGAGCCTTATAATTTATAAAAAATTCCCAGAAAAATAAAATAAACCCTCGCAAATACCTGCATAATAATATATGCCCCATACCTGGAAAAGCCATTGACCAAAAGGCAATTACAAATGGATTTCTTAAATGCAATTTAGTTATTCCCAGTGAACTAAGATAGGATATTGACCGCCGTGCATTAGGTGCAGAATTTTTTGAGTTGTTCATCTTTCAACTCCTTTATGGATTTATTATCACAAATTATTTGCAAATCGCACAAACACTAAAATATCTAATGTAAGCATATATGTACATAAATATTATAAGTCATTTTGGCTTTGCCACATTTTGCTTTCATATAAATAGTTGTAGAATAAGTATAAAACAATATTAATAATAAATGAAAACCAATACTTCCAATGAATTGTATGATACATCTGAGACCATGAAAACAAGGGCTCAAAGATAAAGGCAGAAGTTAACGAAAAAATAATGGCTTTAATATACTTGTTAATATTAGGTTTAAATTGTAACATTAGCATAGTACTAACTGGTATTAATGTGAAATCCCAAGGCACGTACATGGGTATAAACGGGAAGATTTTCCAATCGTAATGCCATAAATTATAGGTAACCCCAAGTGTATCTAATGTATTTGATATACTTGCTACTACTAGTCCAATAAATAATAATCGTGCAGTATCATTCTTTTTTCTGATTTTAAGCCAAATAATCCAGGGAATTATGGATAAAGCCACTAATAGCCACCAACGCCAACTAAAAACTATTTTAGCAAGCCATATATCAGTGAGTTTAGAATTATCTCGCGCTAATATGTTATAAATTTCATCTAATATATTGTTTGCCTTCATTAACATCACCTCTTTCGTTAACATTACCAATTATAGTATTATCTTATATTTAGTTATTATTCTAAATTTTATTATTCAGAAGCAGTAAGAGAGTAACTTCCAGGTGTAACAAAAAAGGACATTGTTAACATAACCCAAAAATTATAAAATATTTACCTGAGTGAAATAAAAATGGATATTTTAGATTAAATAAGAAAAGCTATATAGTAGAAAGCAAAGGCGCTAATCTATTATTTTTTAATTAATTATCAAAAAAAGGGCGTGGTGATTGCATTGGAAAGTGGAGATCTATATAAAAACATTGAGCTAATTACAACGTGTTTAGGCTCGCAAAGCACAATTGTAGCAAAACATATTTATATTGGCATGGATCAGCCTTTAGAAGCTGCAATTATATATATTAATGGAATTACAAACAAGGACATTGTGGATAGAGATATATTAAATCCACTAATGATGCATATAGGAGAAAATTTAAACGGGAAAGCAAATATAGGGGATTATCTTTGTAAAAGATATATTTCAATGAGTAATACATTAGTAGAATCAGATATGATTACAGTAGCTAATCATATTAAAAGAGGAAAGACTGCACTATTAATAAATGGTGCAACAGAAATTGTAATAGCTGACACTACAGGTGGACAACAACGTGCCATTATAGAGCCTATGAATGAAACTGCAGCAAAAGGACCAAGAGATGGTTTCGTAGAAAATTTAGAAATGAATATCAGCCTTATTCGGAGGAAAGTTAAGGATCATCATTTAAGCATTGAGTCGTTTAATGTAGGAAGTCGATTGCAGAGTGACATGGTATTGCTGTATATAAACGATATAGTAGATAAAGATGTGCTAGAAGAATTAAGAAAAAGAATTGGGGTTATTAATGTAGATGCTGTACTTTCAGCGGGAAAATTTGAGCAGTACATTGAAGATTATACCTTTACAGTTTTTCCACAAGCATTTTCTACAGAGAGACCAGATAGAGCAATTGCAAATATGTTAGAGGGCAGAATAATTGTTATTATAGAAGGAACGCCAATGGTACTTGCATATCCAGCGATATTTATGCAATTTTTTCAGGCTGTGGAGGATTATACAGAAAGAACTGTGATATCGTCTTTTGTAAGGCTTCTTAGGATTTTTGCTGCTGTTATAGTTATTACTTTACCTGCTTTCTATTTAACATTAATAAAGTTTAATGTAGAACTCATACCTATAAAATTTGTCACTCCTATTGTTGCGTCAAGAGTAGGGATTGCTTTAACTCCTTTTTTAGAGATTTTAGCTATGGAGCTTGTTATAGAATTTTTAAGAGAAGGTGGATTAAGACTTCCAACTAAAATAGCTCAAACATTAAGTTTAGTTGGGGGTATTATTATAGGAGATACCGCAATTCAATCTAAAATGGTTAGTCCTACTACCTTGCTTGTAGTGGGAGTCACTGTAATCAGTACATTCTTAATTCCTAACTATGATATGTCTCTTTCAATTCGGATGTTACGCTTTCCAATGCTGATGTTAGCAAATATTATGGGTATATTTGGAATAGCAATAGGATGGTTTTTGATTTTAGTTCATCTTTCCTCTTTAGATAGTATGGGTGTACCATATTTCGAGTTTCATAAAAGTGACTTAAAAGATACATTTATTAGAGCACCATTGTGGACAATGAACAAGAGGCCAGAGGGTATTCCAAATCAAAACCACAAAAGGCAAACAAATTTTAGAAATAAGTTTAAGAAAAAAAGGTAGTGAATAAAATGAAGGGAAGCGCCAGTAAAAAACAAAGTTACTTAACGGTAAGTCAGTTTGTTTTTATTATCTTCGGTTCAATTGTTGGAGTTGGCATTTTATCACTTCCAAATGGTGTAGTGAAGGTTGCGCATCAGGATGGATGGATTTCAACATTAGTTGGGGGGATATACCCCGTTTATGTTGTAATGATAGCAAGATATATAAGCAAAAAGTTTCCGAATGATAGCATACTGATTTTAAGTAAAAAATATTTTGGCCATATTATTGGAGGCATATTCAATTTAGTTTTTGCAACTTACTTTATTTTTACTGCATCAATGATTGCTAGTTTTTATAGCAATTTAATGCGGAATTATATAGTGGGATTTTTAACTCCTTTTAAAATCATTTCGGTTTTATTTATTTGCATTATGTATGCGACTTCTAGGGATTTGAAAGTAATTGGAAGAATAAGTGAAATTTCTTTTTATGTTACAATTCTTCTTCTTTTGTCACCCGTAGTAGCCTTGCGAGTAGGGAGTATGTCAAATATTTATCCTGTACTTGGTTCTGGATTAAGCTCAATAGCTAAGGGATTTGTTAAATCAACTTTTGCGTATTCAGGAGCAGAAATAATTTTGCTTATTTATCCTTTTCTAAAAGAAAAAAATAAGATGCTGATGTCCTCGCTTATAAGCATAGCTATAATTATATCTTTGTATGTATGGAGTGTTTTTATTACCACCTATTATTTAGGTCCAGATATTGTGACCAAAGGCTATTGGCCACTTTTGTTGGTTATGGGAAGTGTAACTATAACCGTAGTTAATAATTTTAAATATATTTTTATGTTTCTGTGGAGTTTAGTTGCATTTAAAAGTATGAGCATAAACGGTTATGCAAGTATACATATTTTAAAAGATTATACAAAAAAAATAGAGACGGGAAAAATTTGCTTTTTGATATATCCATTACTTGTATATTTAACTTTTAAGTATGGGAATGAAATAAGTAGGCAAAGCATTAGTGATACTGTTATGCCGTGCTATATAATATTTAATATATTATATATGACGACTATTGCTATATTTATATTTTTTAAGGAGGGAGCCAAAGCTTGAATAAGAAAAATTACTTCATTATAGTTATTGGTATCCTTTTCTATACATATATTATTGAGGGTCAGGCACGAGTTCCTATCGAAGAGGTGGTAACTATTACAGGTATTGGATATGATGTAGAAATAAAAGGTAAGGATATGATGGAGTATAGTATACCAATTAGTACAACTGTTCTTAAATCTAGTGAAGAGCAAGTAAACTTAATATTTAAAGAAGAAGGGAGGAGTTTAGGGGAAATAATTCAGAAAAGACAAGAAGTTATGAATCAAAAGTTTGTCCAAGGGCATGAAAGGGTAGTTTTGGTTAGCGAGGATTATGCACGGTACGGTTTAAGAACCTTAATAGAAGATAGATTTAGAAATGCAGAAGTAAATGACATTGCTTATATGGCAGTATGTAAAGGAAAAACAGAGGATTATTTAAAATATAAGGTGCCTGGGTATGATAATGCTTCAGAGTATATAGAGGGGCTTATAGAAGCTTCTCCTAATGATAATTTTTTTTCTGACAATTACAAGCAAATAGATGCATTTGTGAGAATTGGAGCAGAGGGTAGAAATTTGGTACTACCATATATAGAAATAACTGAGGAGGGAATCGTACTTACTGGAATGGCTATATTTAAAGGAGATAAATTAATAGCACTGGCAGATATAAAAGAGAGTAGAATGCTCAGTTTGTTAAAGAACGATAGTGTTAAAGGTATAGAATCACTACAAAGGAGTAATGAAATATATATTGATTTTGATGCAAAAAGTGGCAAAAGAAAAATAGAATGCCATAAGCAAGGAGAAAAATATAGTTTTAAGATTGATCTAATCTTAAAAGGTACGGTTATTGATAATGAAATGTTTGTTGATATGGTAAAGGATATAAAGATAAAGAAAGAATTTGAAAAAGATATGGGAAAAAGTATAGAAAAGCAATGCAATGATTTTATATTTGTAATGAAAAATAAATATAAGACAGATTGTATTGGACTTGGAAGAGAAGCAGCTGCGAAGTATGGTAGGAGGAAGGTATTAGATTGGAATAAAGTGATTTGTAGTTCAGATATTAAAGTAAATGTAAAGGTTCTTGTAGATTTACAGGGTAGAGGAGATTATTAGGAATGCAAATGGAAAAGAAAAATCTATTAACTCCAAATGAAGTTACTTTTATATTAATAGGGATTATGCTTGATGTAACTGTAGCAAATTTACCTAATGGGGTAGTTGTTACAGCAAAACAGGATGGGTGGATTTCTGTAATAATAGGGGCAACATATCCACTATATGTAGCTTTCCTTGCAATATATGTTAGTGGGAAATTTCCTAAGGAAAATATTTTAACGCTCAGTAAAAGATATTTTGGTAAGACCTTTGGCAGCATATTAAATTTTCTTTTTTTATTAAGTTTTTTTAGTTATTTTCCAGCATTGATTACAACAATTGGCATAATTGTAAGAACGGATGTAGCACCTATTTTAACTCCTTTAAAAATCTATTTAGTTATATTATTTGTGGGAGTGTACGCCGCGTATAAAGGAATTAAAGTGCTGGGAAGGCTATGTTCTATAACTTTTTTAATGGTGATAGTAATTATAATACCTACTATTATTGTTTTAAAACAAGGAAGCTTATTAAATATAAGCCCTATTTTTGGAACAGGAATTGTAAATATATTAAAGGGCAGTTTGGATTCTGTTTATGATTATTCATTGCTGGAACTTATATTTTTAATTTATCCTTTTATAGACGATAGTAGCAAGATAAAGAGTGCAACTTTAAAGGCGGTAGGACTTACTGCTACAATATACACCTGGATTGCTTTTATAACTATATATTACATGGGAAAAGATATTATTCCTAAAACCATATGGAGCTTTTTTACGGTGACAGAAGCAGTACAGGTTGAGATAGTAAATAATTTCAGATATATCTTCGCCTTTTTCTGGATAATTATAGCAATTAAATCTGTAGCTATTTTTAATTACTTGTGTATGTTTATCTTAGAGGATTTTAAAAAAGTAAAAAATAAAATAGTAATATATGTAATTATGGCTGTGTTTGTTATTGTGATTGCAATGACTTATTATGGAGATGAGTTAGCCATGGAACAAATTACTAAATATACCTCTCCCATAAGCACTATATATAATTTAATATATATAACCCTGGTTGCTAGTTTAATATGGATAAAAAAGGAGGGTTGAAGCCCTAAATGGGCTTCGACGGGTAATTTATGAGCGGAGCGAGTGGGTTTAATTACCCCGGATTCCCACTATAAGGAGGATAAAATGAAAAAAAGTGTGAATTTACTATTTCTTTTTTTCTTACTCAGTACCTTTATTCTTGTTTTTTTCGTTGGTGAAAAAATGAGTATGCAAAGTGTAGAAGAGCTTGATATTTATTTGGGAGTAGGAGTGGGACTAGACAATTATGGAAAAGCGGGTGCGACTTATAGAATTCCTGTAACTTTGAATGCACATAAATTAGATGGCAGTGTTGATCGTGTTATAAGTACTGGAGTAGGAAGTACAATAGGTAAAACAAGAGAAGATAGACAAAATAAAATAGGGAATCAGCGATTTTTTGGGCTTTCGAAAATTTATTTATTAGAAGAAGAATATACTAAGATTGGAATAAGACCTCTTATTGATATTACTTTTAAGAATCCAGCTATTAATAATGATTTATATGTAGTGGTGTGTAAAGGTAGAAGTGAGGATTATTTTAGACGTAATACACCTGGATATGATAACTCAGCGGATTATATTAGCGGTATGATTAAAAATTCAGTTAACTTCAATTTTTTTAAACCAGATAATTTTATGTTTAAAAATATAGTATTATCAATGGATGGGGAGGGGAAAAATGTAGTTAGTCCTTATATTGAGCTTAGGGAAGATGGTATTAAAATAACCGGAATGGTAGTTTTTAAAAGGGATAAACTTGCTGCCCTATTGGATATGAAGGACACAAGGATAATGAATATGCTTCGAGAAAATAATGCTAATGGAATACTTACCATACAAAATGATTCAGATAAGTATATAAATTATGAGGCACAATCTAAAAGGAAAATTATATGCGAAAAAAAAGGAAATAAATATATGTTCACTATTGACTTAGATTTGAAAGGGGAAATTATTAATAATGAATTGTATAAAGAACTGGCGTCGAAAATAGATGTAACAGAAAAATTTGAAAAAGATATGGCAAATCAAGTGAAAGAAATGTGTAATGAGTTTTTGGAAAATATGAAATTTAAATATAAAGTGGACTGTCTTCAGCTAGGGTGGGTGGCTGCTGCAAAATATGGAAGAGATACAGGTGTAGATTGGGATGAGGTTGTTTGTAGCTCTGAAATTGAAGTGAATGTAAAGGTACAGGTTGATAAAGTGGGAAGAGGGCAATATTAAGAGTGGATAAGAAATGGTAAATAGAAAGCTTAATGATTAATAATCATTAAATACAGGATAGGAATGCAGGAAAGGATACCTTATGAAAAATAAAAAAATAATAAATATATTTTTAGTAATCTTTATAGGATCTGTTTACGTAGAAAAATTGAAAGTAACCCCTTTGGAAGAGCTAAATTTAGTTTCGGCATACGGGTATGATATTAATAAAGAGCTAAATGGTAGTGTGCAATATAACATTCCTTTTTCAGTATATGAATTTAAAAAAAGTGGGAAAGCGAATACGGGAGGGAGAAGTGGAAATAGTAATAGTAATTCAAAAGTTAGCGCAGAAAGCAGTAATATTATACAAGCAAAATCAAGCAGTATTGGGGAAGCAAGAGAAGATAGGCAATTAAACTCAAATAAGCCTTTTATAATAGGAACTGAAAAAATAAATATAATAAGCGAAGAAGCAGCAACCCATGGTATACTAAATTTGGTAAATATAGTATTTGCTAATGCGAAAATTAATGATAGGGGTATTTTTTCAGTATGTAGTGGGAGGGTAGAAGATATATTAGCTTTTAAGGTAGAAGGATATCCTAGTTCAGCAGATTATATGCAAGGCATAGTTAAAAATGGAATTAACTATAATTTTTTATCTGCTGAATATACACTATTAAATATATATGTAGCATTGGATTCAGAAGGAAAGAATTTAGTACTTCCTTACCTTGAAATAGAGGGGAAAAATATACGTTTAGCAGGTATGGCATTATTTAAAGGATATAAGATGGCTTATGTTTTACCTATGCAGGAAAGCATAATAATGAATATTCTTCGGGAGAAAAAGGGGAAAGGAATATTAACCTTACAGGAAGGGCCAGATAAATATATAAATTATGATGCATTGGTTAAAAGGAAGGTAAAATGCAATAAGAGAGATGAAAAATATGAATTTACTATTCAATTAGATTTTCAAGGAGACATCAAAGAGAACACACTATATAAGGATATGAAAAAAGAAAATGAAATTGAATTTGAAAAGCTCATGGAAAAAAAAATAGAGAAGATGTGTTATAAATTTTTGAATAAGATGAAAAATGAATATAAGATAGACTGCTTAAATTTGGGGATGTATGCTGTGGCCCAATATGGTAGAGAAACTGGGGTAGATTGGAATAAAGAAGTGAGTAAAGCAGACATTAAAGTAATTGTAAAAGTGAAAATTGATATGTTGGGGAGAGGTCAGTATTAAATGTATATGGAGAGTAAATACGATGGATAATGCAAAAAAAAACTTGCTGGAAGAGGGAGAAGCTACAGCAATAATAGTGGGATTTATAATTGGTACAGCTATTTTAGCATTACCAAATGCAGTTGTACTGGATGCAAAGCAAGATGGATGGATAGCTGTAATAGTGGGTGGTCTACATCCTCTATATATACTCTTGGTATCTATCTATTATGTGAAAAAGCATCCTAACCAGGATATATTGGCTTTAAGTAACATATACTTAGGAAGAATCCTAGGAACTATGTGCAATATTTTATTCATGGCCCAATTTGCTGTTTTTACAATAGCAGGTATTGTTGCTTTAAGTAATATTTTTAGAGTATATTCAACACCTTTTTTAACACCAATAAAAATTTTTATTCCTAGCATACTACTCGCCATCTATTTAAGTGATAAAGGGATAAAAGTATTGGGAAGAATCAATAAAATAGCGCTATATGCTATTATTATTTTATCATTGGTATTGTTATTAACAGTAAAAAATGGGGATTATTTAAATTTACTTCCTGTGTTTGCATCAGGTGTTGAAAAAATTTTTAGCGGCAGCATTGAATCTGCCTTAGCCTATGGAGGTATGGAAGCAATATTTCTAATTTATCCATTTATAAAGCAAAAGGATAAAATTAAAAAGATAACTTTAAAGGCATTTCTTATTATTATGGCAATTTATGTTTGGATTACTTTTGTATGTATATATACTTTAGGATATAAACTAACAGCTAAATCCTTATGGCCTGTTTTACTAGTAACAGAAGGCATAAATCTACCAGTTATAAGCAATTTTCGATTTTTGTTTTTATTTTTATGGAGTATAGTAATGTTTAAGGTGGTAGCAAATTCACACTACGCTTTTACGTATAGTCTAAGTTATATATTAAAAATCAAAGATAAAAAGAAGACGTATTGGATTACATCTCCAATTATGCTTTATTTATGTTTGACAATTAAAAGTGAGGTGCAAAGAAGAGCTTTTCTTGGGTATCTGGTTCCTAAAATAACTTTGTTTATTATAGCATATATTTCTATTATTGGTATATTGATATTTATAAAAGACAAGGTAAAGTACAACCATAAATAACCTGTATTGACTTGTTTAATCGCAATAGTCACATCTACTGTTTTTAATAAAGTTCCAAATAAATGATGTGAGCAGGTATATAACCTGAAATTGGTTATATACCTGCTCTTTATGATATTGGTAATTAAAATACTATTTGTTATGAGATAATTTAGAACGTTTAGTGAATTTATCGTTATTTGCATCTATTTTTTCACCGTTTTCAATGCCTATATCACCACCACTTTGTGGAAACATTTTTCGGAGTTCAGCATTAGTTTTTTTATCAGTTTTCATGTGACTTTTATTATTATCCATTTATATTCCTCCTTTTACATTGACATATAATAGTCCGAAAAAATAGTAAGTAATTACTTTATCTATTTTTTTTCGGATTACTCATATTAATATAACCATAATATCGTGAAAATATTTGCAGAAAAAACTTATACATTTAATTTGAGAGTTTTTTATTTTATATGCAATCGAAATAATAATTTCAAAAACTATATTTATGGATTTTAAATAGATGTATAATATTAATATGGAATTTTATATTTAAGTAATTTGAAATAGCTTATAGGGAAGTGATTTAATATGCCGTTTAATGTGTGTGATAAAAATAGGAAGCATTTGGGATTTATTCAATCTGCATATCCACAATATACAAATGTTTTTATGGTTGCTAGTACAGAGGTAAGGCTGGTGGATGGAGATTTTAATATAAATAAAATAAAATCTGAATTAGCTGGGTATTTGGGATGTAAAAATATTTTAGGGAAAATTAATGAAGCAAGACTTAGCAAAAGTATAGATAACATAATTACTAAAGAATTTGGTGAATTTAAAGAATGTAAGTATGAGGAATTACTAAAATTGGTATATCTTAGAATATTGCGTTATGAAGAAATTTCTCGTTACAAAATCATGGAAAAAGAACAAATAAACGCATATTTCTTAATAGACATTAGTAATATTGTTATTGAAAATGGTTGTATAATTATAGATGAGGAGATTGATTACATTATCAAAGAAAAATATGAAAATCTAATCCCAATGGTTGGAAAGATTATTGATTATCCTAGAATACAAATTGATAGTATGTCTTCAGGTCAGGGATTATTATTAGGTGCAGACCTTGCTGAATTATCCGGAAGAAATCATATTCATAAAACAAAACTAAAAATAAAATCAGGAAATTTTTCCTATGAACTTAATTTGCCAGTAGAATTATACTCGAAAAAGGGGGATATAATTCAAGTTTTTATAGATAATAGGGTTATTAAAAGGGTATTTTGCGAAGGTATAATATATGACTTCTAATAGTCAATTTAATAGAGTTGATCTAAATTTGCGTAGATAGGGGAAGTGAATATGTATATTAACGAAACAAAATTAAAAGTAAGGTATGTAGAAACAGATCAAATGGGGATAGTTCATCATTCGAATTACTATGCTTGGTTTGAAGTAGGAAGAACGGAATATATAACAGAAATAGGTATGACCTATAAAGAAATGGAAGAAAATCATATTATGTTACCGGTGGTAGAGAGCTCTTGTAAGTATATACAGGGGGCAAAATATGAGGACATAATTATAATTCAAACATTTATGCAAGCACTAAATGGGGCTAAGGTGATATTTGATTATAATGTTATTAGAGAAAAAGATGGTAAGATTTTAGCTAAAGGTAGTACAACTCATGCCTTTGTTAATGAGAAATTTAGAGTTGTTAATCTTAAAAAAGCTAATATAGAGATGTGGAATAGGTTTGAAAAACTTTTTTCTTAGAGAATGCTATAACTAAAAGTATATATTGCTACAAATGCGTTCACTTAGCCAAGTAATTCTAGAATTTCTAAGGCACGTTCAAACGCATTCTACGCAATATATACTTTTGTTAGTATTCTCTAAGAAAAAACATCTACTGTTGAAAAAAAATATTTTTATATCATTCACTGAAAAAGGACATTTATCTTTTTTAAAATTTTGCAATTTATTTATACTGACAATACATTCCTAATAATAATAATAATAATAATAACGAAAACAATATTTTAATTAACGAGGTGGTGAAAAACTATTTTTGAAACTTTAAGTTATATTGGTGAAAAGTTAAATGATAATGGAGTGGTATGGGCTGTTGGGGCCTCGGTCTTATTGCATCATTACGGACTTATAGAAAATCCTGATGATATTGATATTTTAGTAGATTTAAAGGATATCGAAAGAGTAGATGAAATTCTAAAAAATATTGGAGAAAAGAAAGATAGGGAAAAATCAGATACATATTTAACAAAACATTTTTATGAATATGTTGTACGTGGCATTGATATTGATGTTATGGCAGGACTTAGAATTAGTCACAATAATGGAATATTTGAATACATATTTGATAATACTTCAATTTTAGAATGTAGAAAAATCAATGGAGTAAATATACCTTTATCTTCATTAGAAGACTGGTATGTACTTTATCAGTTAATTCCTGGAAGGGAGATAAAAGTAAAGATGATAGAAAATTATCTGCTATTAAATGGAGTAAAAAATCCTGCTTTTTTAGATAGAGCATTAAGAGGTGATGTGCCAAGGGAAGTTAGAGATAGAATTCAAGGAATATTAAAAGCGTAATATTGCTGTGTCATTTCTTTATGTAGGTAAGGATAGAGAGCTATAGTAAATGTAATTTTAAACTTTTATTGTTTTTTCTAGAATTCTGCTAACAAAAGGATATGTTGCGTAAAATGCATTCGAACAAGCTCTAGTAATTCACAATTTATTTTATTTACATCAGCGTTAAGAAAAATACATGTTTGAGCGAAGCGAGTTTGTATTTTTTAGCAGATGCAGATAAAATAAATTGTAGAATTACTTAGCGATGTGAGTGCATTTCTAGCGATATATCCTTTTGTTATAGCAGAATCCAAGATAAAACTTGTAGTTTAGAAATTATTTAGCAAGCTGCGTAAAATAATGTTTAGGGATTAAACCTTTCTTAATACCTTCTGTAACTAGTAAATATGTTGCAGTGGTATCAAATCTAGCATCATGAAAATTTGATGTATCTCCAAAATATTCATTGCTTTTTAAGTTAATATTAGTTTCGTTTAGTTTTAGGAATTTGATGGTTTCTTCTAGTTTAGGGTTTTTATAACCTCCACGTGCAGAATAAAGTTTACATACATCTTTATAATATTTCATTGTGCAAAATGTGTGTTTAGGAGTTAGGGTATGTCCACAATTTTTAAGTTCGTGAGTCAAAAACTTTATATCAAAATTAACATTGTGACCTATAAGAATATCTGCATCTATAAAATCATCTATAAAATCCTCATAAGAATCTTCAAAAGTTTTACCATCACTTAGCTCAAATAGTGTATCTACACTGAAACCATGAACATCTTGCGCAGAAGGCTCTATATAATCTACAGTAAAAAAAACATTTTTACCAGTTGTTTTTATAGGCTTATAATTAGTGTCAACAAGTATGTAACTTAATTGACATATATTTCCTGGTCTTATACCAGTAGTCTCTGTATCGAAAAAAATCATTTTCATTAAAATACCCTCCTGTCGTTCTCTGGGGCACAGAACAATTCTCAATTGTTCTTTCCTTGGGTTAGTTCTATGGGGCACGAAACAATTAACAATTGTTTCGCCTCTTGTAGGTCTCTTTTTCACTTTTCTTTAATCCACTATACACAAGTTCGAAAGATAAATCCACTAGAAAGAGGATTTTATCATCAGAAATGGAACCATCAAGAATTATGGTGTTCCAATGCTTTTTATTCATATGGTAACCTGGTTTAATTGCATCAAAGTCCCTACGTAAATCTTGGGACATAAAAGGCTCACATTTTAAGTTAATTTCTAGTATTGGTTTATTGATATTTGTTAAGGCGAACATTTTAGAGCCTACCTTGAAAACTAGTGTTTCATCATCAAAGGGGAAGCATTCTGTTACACCATTTTTACTAAGACAATATTTTTTGAAGGTTTCTAAAGATAGCACAATAAATCACCCTTTATCTTTTTTATTTACTAAAAATAACGTTATATTATTATACCATAAATTTTATATCTTTATATATTAGAGAATAATGTATATAATATTTATAAAAGCTTATATGTATGAAAATAAATTAGAAGGATGAATTTATTTGCGCCTTTAGATGAAATGGAGATAGTGTATGATTGAACTTTTAAGAAGTCTTACTAATAATTTAGGGTATGTAATTCTTGTTGCATTTTTTGTTTCTCGGATAGGCAGCTTTAAAAGTATTGTTCAAAAGGATAAATTTAGAAAAAGGGATTTAGTAATGCTTTCAATAATTTTTGGTACCTTTGGAATTTTGGGAACCTATACTGGAACGCAGGTCAATGGAGCCATTGCAAACACTAGAATTATTGGTGTAATGGCAGGTGGGATACTCTGTGGTCCTTTTGTAGGAATAATGGCAGGGATTATAGCCGGAATGCACAGGTTACTGGTAGATATAGGAGGAATTACATCAATCCCCTGTACAATAACCACTATTATTTCAGGAATAGCTGCAGGTATAATTTATAATAAATCAAATGAAAATAATAAGTGGTTTTATGGATTAATTGGTGGACTTATAATGGAAATGTTCGAAATGATTTTAATACTTATAATGGCACATCCATTTAGTAGGGCTCTAGCCATTGTAAAGAGTATTTATTTTCCTATGAGTTTTGCTAACGCAATTGGAATTGCAATCCTAATATTAATAATTCAAAATATATTTAAAGAAAAAGATGAGATTGCAGCAAAGCAAGCGCAAATTGCACTGGAGATAGCAAATAAGACCTTGCCATATTTTAGAGAGATGGATGAAAATTCTTTGGAAAAAATATGTGGAATAATAAGAGACTCTATTCATGCGGATGCAGTATCCATAACAAATAAGGAATATATACTAGCTCATGTAGGTGTGGGATGTGATCATCATGTGAAAGGGCATAGGATTGAGACGGAAGCTACAAAAAAAGTTATTAAAGAGGGGAATTTACTTTCATTAACTAATGCAGATCAGATAGACTGCCCTAATATCAATTGTAAATTAAAATCTGCAATCATTGCTCCTTTAAAGGAAGGAGATGAAATTATAGGCACATTAAAAATATATTATTGCCTGGACGATGCCATTTCCTTTAGAAATATAAATTTAGCAGTAGGCTTATCTCAACTAATTTCTACTCAACTAGAAATAAGTAAACTTGGAGAACTTAAGAATATGGCAATTAAGGCTGAAATAAAGGCACTACAAGCTCAAATTAATCCTCATTTTTTATTTAATGCACTAAATACTATAATTTCATTTATTAGAATTAATCCTAATGGTGCAAGAGAATTAATTATAAATTTGTCCACTTATTTAAGGTATACTTTAGAAGCAGGAGAAAAACCTGTGGATATTTACAGAGAACTCGAGCAGGTTAAAGCTTATATAGAGATAGAAAAAGCAAGGTTTGGAGACAAACTTAATATAATTTACAATATTGAAGATAATCTAGATGTTAAAATTCCAAGTCTTATAATTCAACCAATAGTTGAGAATTCTATTAAACATGGAATTTTAGAAGGTAAAGGATATGGAACAGTGACAATTGAAATAAAAAAAGCTAGTGGAGACAACATTACCATAACAATTGAAGATGATGGAGTAGGTATTTCAAATGAGATTATAGAAAAAGTTTATGAAAATAAAATGGAAGAACATAGAATAGGTATATCAAATGTTCATAATAGGCTAAAATATATTTATGGTGAAGGATTAAAAATGGAGAGACTTCAGAATGGTACTAGGATAAAATTTAATA
Organism: uncultured Clostridium sp.; assembly: GCA_964467165.1. Taxonomy (GTDB): domain Bacteria; phylum Bacillota; class Clostridia; order Clostridiales; family Clostridiaceae; genus Clostridium_AD. The sequence continues at coordinate 91,086 of CAYXOL010000006.1, read as the reverse complement.
TAAGGAAAATTAGGGAGTGATAATGTGAACTGTATTATTGTTGATGATGAATTTCCTTCAAGAGAAGAATTAAAGTACTTTATAAATAACTTTAGCAATATTAAAATAACGGAAGAATTTGATGATTCTATTAAGGCACTAGAATACATAGAACTAAATAAACCAGATATTATTTTTCTGGATATTAATATGCCCAAACTAGACGGGATGGCACTAGGAAAAATCATTAGTCACTTTCCGAAACAATCCCTTATCATTTTTATTACGGCGCATAAAGATTTTGCTGTAGATGCTTTTGAAATGCAAGCTTATGATTATATATTAAAACCCTATTCAGAAGAGCGTATAGTTAGTATATTAAAAAAAATAGAGAAGTGTTCAGAGAAAAAATGTACAAATAGTAAATTAACTCTTTGGAAAGATAATAAAATGATTGTAAGAAGTATAACTCAGATTTCTTACTGTGAAGCAAAGGAACGCGAAACTTTAATTTATATTAAAGGGGAACAATACAATGTAAATTGTAGTATATCAGAATTTTATAAAAAGCTTCCAAAGGAATTCTTTTTTAGAAGTCATAGATCATTTATAATAAATATTGATAAAATAATAGAAATAGTTCCTTGGTTTAATAACACCTATATGCTAAAGCTACAAGGGGAGACCGTTGATATACCAGTAAGTAGAAATAATATAATTGAGTTCAAACAAATAATGGGGATTTAAAGCACTTTATGTGCTTTTTTTGTTATTCCATGTATGATATCGTATTCAAATTTCAAATAATGCATTACAATTTTGTTATTATATATTTAGGAGGGGTTTAAATGGTTTCTTTTATTTTAGCAATTATTGCTCTTATTGCAGGTTATTTTATTTATGGTACAATTGTAGAAAAAATCTTTGGGGCGGATGCAAATATTAAAACGCCAGCTGTAAGGCTAGAGGATGGAGTGGATTTTGTTCAAATGCCTGCATGGAAAATATTTCTAATTCAGTTTCTTAACATAGCTGGTCTTGGTCCTATATTTGGTGCAATAGCAGGTGCAATGTGGGGACCGTCAGCATTTTTGTGGATTGTATTTGGATGTATTTTTGCTGGTGGAGTTCATGATTATTTTTCAGGTATGTTATCTGTAAGACATGATGGCGCAAGTATACCTGAGGTTGTAGGTAAATATCTTGGTAAAGGTTTTCAAAACTTTATGAGAGTATTTTCAGTTGTACTTTTAGTGCTTGTAGGAGTGGTATTTGTAAGTGGACCAGCAAGTATATTAAAAGGTTTAACTGGAATGAATCTTCAAGTACTAATATACATTATATTTGGATATTATTTACTAGCAACAATGATTCCAATAGATAAGCTCATAGGAAAAATATATCCTATCTTCGGGTTTGCTCTATTATTTATGGCTGTTGGAGTAGCTGCTGCATTGATTTTTGGAGGATACAATATTCCAGAAGTAATACCATCTAATTTGATAAATATGCATTCGAAACCGGGTTCAAACCCTATATTTCCTATGTTGTTTATAACAATTGCATGTGGAGCTATTTCAGGATTTCATGCAACTCAATCACCTTTAATGGCAAGATGTATAAGCAATGAAAAACAAGGTAAAAAAATATTTTATGGCGCAATGATATCAGAAGGTATAGTTGCATTGATATGGGCAGCAGCGGCAATGAGTTTCTTCGGAGGCGTGGATCAGTTAAATGCTACCATGGCTATAAAAGGTCATACTGCGGCATGGGTAGTAAATGAAGTTTCAATTAATTTATTAGGAAAAGTTGGTGGAATTTTGGCCATACTTGGAGTTGTAGCTTGTCCTATAACTTCTGGTGATACAGCATTCAGAAGTGCAAGATTAACTATAGCTGATACATTTAAATTTAAACAAGGACCACTTAAAAACAGATTTCTAATAAGTATTCCACTATTTGTAGTAGGATTTATGTTAACTAAAATAGACTTTGCTATAATATGGAGATACTTTGGGTGGTCAAATCAAACTTTAGCGACTATTGTACTATGGACAGCAGGAATGTACTTGGTTACTGTAGGGAGAAAGCACTGGATTGCAACGATCCCAGCTACATTTATGACAGCGGTATGTACTTCCTATATATTGATTGCACCGGAGGGCTTTAAGCTTTCAGAAGCAATATCATACCCTGTAGGAATTATAGCAGCAATTGCTGCAATGATAGTTTTCATAATTGCTGCAAAAAAAGTTGAAGTTAAAAAGGTAGATTCAAATAATACAGCTAAAATGTAATTTATTTTAATAATATAAAATAAGCAGATTGTTAACATAATATTTTGTTAACAATCTGCTTATTTTCAAGGCATAGATGACAAGTTTTGACAAAATAAGTGCTGCAAAAAGCACTTTATGTGCTTATTTTGTTCCTTCATGTATGATATCGTATTCAACTCTTAAAAATATATTACAATTTAGTTAACAAATAATTAGGAGGCGTTCATATGATATCGTTTATTTTAGCAATTATTGCTCTTATAGTAGGTTACTTTGTTTATGGTAAAATTGTAGAAAAAACTTTTGGAGCAGATGAAAAAATGGTAACACCAGCTATTAGACTAGAGGATGGTGTTGATTTTGTTCAGATGCCTGGTTGGAAAATTTTCTTAATCCAATTTCTTAATATTGCAGGACTTGGACCTATATTTGGTGCAATAGCAGGTGCAATGTGGGGCCCAGTAGCATTTTTATGGATTGTTATTGGATCTATATTTGCAGGAGGGGTTCATGATTATTTTTCCGGCATGCTATCAGTAAGACATGATGGAGCAAGCATACCTGAAGTTGTAGGAATATATCTTGGTAAAGGTTTCAAAAATTTTATGAGAGTGTTTTCAGTAATACTTTTGGTACTTGTAGGAGTTGTTTTCGTAACTGGACCAGCAAGTATTTTAAAAGGCTTAACGGGCATGGATCTGTCAGTATTAATTTATATTATATTTGCATATTACATAATAGCAACAATGATTCCAATAGATAAGCTTATAGGAAAAATATATCCTATATTTGGATTTGCACTATTATTTATGGCAGTTGGCGTTGCTATTGCCTTAATTTTTGGAGGATTCCCTATTCCCGAAATAACACCAGCTAATTTAATAAATATGCATTCAAAACCTGGTTCAAATCCAATATTCCCTATGCTATTTATAACCATTGCTTGTGGAGCTATTTCAGGTTTTCATGCAACTCAATCGCCGTTAATGGCAAGGTGTTTAAGTAATGAAAAACAAGGAAGAAGTGTATTCTATGGTGCAATGATATCAGAAGGAGTAGTTGCATTAATTTGGGCTGCAGCAGCTATGAGCTTCTTTGGAGGAGTGCCTCAGTTAAATGCTACTATGGCAATAACAGGTCATAATGCGGCATGGGTAGTTAATGGAGTTTCTGTTGGATTACTTGGAAAGGTTGGTGGAGTCTTGGCTATACTTGGAGTTGTGGCTTGTCCTATAACTTCTGGTGATACAGCATTTAGAAGTGCAAGACTAACTATAGCTGATACATTTAAATTTAAACAAGGTCCTATAAAAAATAGATTTTTAATAAGTATCCCACTATTTGCAATAGGTTTCATGTTAACTAAAATAGATTTTGCTATAATATGGAGATATTTTGGATGGTCTAACCAAACTTTAGCTACTATAGTATTATGGACAGCAGGTATGTATATGGTGTCTATAGGCAAAAAGCACTGGATGGCAACAATTCCAGCTACATTTATGACAGCTGTATGTACTTCTTATATTATAATTGCACCAGAAGGATTTAGACTATCTGGAATGATTGCATATCCTGTAGGAATTATAGCAGCAATTTCAGCAATGGTAATTTTCTTAATAGCGGCAAAAAAAGTTGTAGTAAAAAAGGTAGGAAATGATATCAAATTATAAAAATTGTTTTGAAAAATCCAAATAAAAAGGCTGTTAACATGGTATTTATGTTAACAGCTTTTCTTAATTGCTTAGTTGTTATTTATAATTTCACCATTTACCATTACAAATTCTACTTTGCTTCTTAAATCAAAGGGGTGTCCACTATATATAATAATGTCGGCATCTTTTCCAATTTCTAAACTTCCAACTCTGTGGTCTATTCCAAGTATTTCTGCGGCATTTATAGTTATTGCTTTAAGAGCCTCTTCTTCATCCATACCCTCTCTTGTAGCAATACCTGCGCATATTGGAAGATATTGCAGTGGTATAACGGGATGATCGGTCATTATAGCAACTTTTAACCCAGCTTTAGAGAGAATTCCAGGTGTTTCAAAAGTTAGATTCTGTAGTTCTACCTTTGATCTATTAGAAAGGGTGGGACCTAAAATTATGCCAGTTTGGATGCCTTCTTTTAAATAATCTATAATTAGATGACCTTCTGTGCAATGATCCAGTGTAATATTTACATTAAATTCCTTTGCAATTCTTAGGGCTGTAAGAATATCATCGGCTCTATGAGCATGGGCTTTTAAAGGTATTTCTTTTTTTATAACCTTAGCTAGTGCTTCCATTTTTATATCAAATTCAGGTGCTTTATCTGGAGTTTCTAATGCCCTATTTTGTTTTTCTATATACATCCTTGCTTTAAAAAGATTTTCTCGAAGTATTGCTGCAGTGCCCATTCTTGTACTTGGAGATTTTTTCTGGGCATTGTATACTCTTTTGGGGTTTTCACCAAAAGCTACCTTCATAGCGAGACACTCATTTACAATCATATCATCAATTCTATCTCCATAGGTTTTAATAACAGCAAACTGGCCACCAATTACATTAGCACTGCCAGGACCTGTTGCAACCGTTGTTATCCCAGCCTCAACTGCGTCCTTAAAACATATATCCCTAGGGTTAATTGCGTCTATTGCTCTTAAATGAGGAGTAACTGGGTCAACAGCTTCATTACCATCAGCGCCTTCAAAGCCCATCCCATCTTCCCACATTCCTAAATGACAGTGAGCATCAATCATACCTGGCATAACAAATTTACCTTTAGCATCAATAATTTCTGCATTAGCAGGTGCCATTACGTCATTTCCAATAGAAATAATTTTACCTTGGTCAACTAAGATCATTCCATTTTCAAAATTTTCCATAGTCATTGTATGTATATTAGCATTTTTAATTAAAATCATATGAAAGCCCCCTTAAATATAAATCATATTAAATCATTAACTTAGAACTTTGAATATTAGGATAATAAAAACAAATATAAACAATATTATAACATATTTATAAAGCATTTAAATGGAATATAGTGCTTATTATTACTTATGGAATTATAAGAATTTGCACGGAAAGCACACTCCTTAAGGTGTGGGAGTTTCAGAAAATTTTAGTAATAATTTATATAATAGGCCTTGGGAAATTAGGGTTAATACTATTATCAATAGAATACAATAAATGTAAAATAAAAAACTGATTAGAAAATATAATTTCTAATCAGTTTTTTATTTTATTATATTTCTTTTAAAAGCAGTAATCCTTTTAATATTTATTTTAAGACTAAAAAAGATTAAAGATATTAAAACTGAAATTATCTTCTGTGCTCCACCAAATCAATTGCACCTAGAACTATGTGAGCCAATCCAAATCCAATTACTCCTGCCTCAACCATAGGAAGTACATTTTTCTTTTTCATATTATTTCTTGAGAGTGTAGCACCAGCAGCTGTTACAACTGTACCTAACATAGTTGGGATTAATCCTTCACGCATATTAATAGCCTCCCTTTTAAATTTTATATAATTAGTTTTTACAAATGTGATGTTTTTAATACTGTAAAAGATATAGAATATATGCTTTATATTTCTAGTAGATTAATTTTTAGAATCTTGAAAAGATTTATTAAATGAATTATGTGAGTTATATTGATTTTCATTTGGAGTAATATATTTCTTTATACTTGATGAATCACTATTAGATTTTTTGTTTTCATGTTTATCATTGAAGTTAATTTTATTATCTTCATTTTTGGTTTTTTTGTCATTATTTTTAATTTTGCTTTTAATTTTTGAGGATTTATTTTCTACTTTATTAGTATTAACATCTACTGAAGATTTTTTAGGGAGGGTTTTCTCAGTATTTTCTTTTGTAGTAGTGGAATCTTTTTTCTTACCATTATGATTCAAAGTCAAAGTATCTATTTTTTTATTATTAACTGTAAAATCTATTTTTTTATTATTGCTTGAAGAATTATTAATTATAATATTTAAATCATTACTATCTATAATATTTTTAAAATTAGAAATATCTATAGAAGTATTTTTATTCCCATTAATATCAATGCTAATAATTTTTTTATCCATTATATATTTATCGTTTATAAAATTTTCCGTTTTTGCTTCTTTAACTAAAAGTTCAAGCCCAGCATCTATAGATTTATTCTTTAGTTTAATGTTACTGAGTATTGTGGTGCCATCAGAATTTAATGCTTTAAAACTAATAATTTTATTCCATTTATTAGATTTAAGAGAAACGGAAGGATTAATACTAATTACAAGGGTTGTAGTTGGAGTATAGTAGATATTTGCAAAAGAACTAGTAAGAAGTACAAACATTAGTGAGGCGGCAGTTATGATATATTTATAATTTAATAAGCCTTTAACATATAATTCCCCCCTATAAATTTCTCCTATCTTAGGGAGTGACGTGCTGATTCGTATATATACGAATTCTCCACCGTCTGTCATAATCCCAGCTTTTTTATTAATAATAGATAGTACAATACCTGTCTTAAGCATCTAATTCACCTCTTTAATATTTAGATAGGATTTTAAATATACATATTCTGGGTTTGTAATTATTAATATTAAAGAAATTATATATATTCGCCATTTTTCAATTAATTTTCTATTTGAGGAAGTTAATATTATTATTTCTTTAATGGGGAGCCTCTTTTTGGTCTTTAAGTGATGAAGTATTGATTGTTCTCTAGTGCATAAAATTGCAATATTTAATAAAGTATTTCTTGTATCCTTGTGGGATGGAGAAAAACTAATGAGTGAATCAAAATTGATTTTGTATTTAACTAACTCCTGTGAAAATAAACTTATCTCATTAGCCCTAAATTCATTCTCAATTTGAATTTCAAAATTGTTAATGGAGCTTTTTTCATTTATATAGCCCAAACTATCGTTGCTGTTATCAAAGATTAGAGTGGGAGAATTCTTATTTTTCCTAAAAAAATCTATAAGTGCATTTTTAATAATGATTTTACAAAAACCATAAAAAGTTCCTTTACTTATATCATATTTTTCACAGGCCTTGTTAAACGCCATAAGGGATATGCTAAGTTCTTCATCATTTTCCCATAGTAAATGCCTTTTGCAGATTTTACTTGTGGTTGAATAAATAAAAGCTTTGTTAGCTTCAATAAAATTGCTGCGATTTTCAAGAATTAGAGCGTCCATACTAAAGCTTTGTTTTTCATCTAAAACTACGATTGGTTTTTTATTTTTATGAAAAAGAAGTTTCAAGTTCATTTGGCCACCCCTTATATTATGTATACGTAGATATTACCAATTTTAAGAGGGGAAAGAAACATAAATTTATTTTTGAAAGAAATATAAAACATAATTTGAAAAATAATAGAAATACCCTCTAATAAATATTAACATGTTTCGTATATATAGGGGAGAAGAAAAATATGGGATAATAATTAATAATTGATATCTACATAAGAACAATAGGAGGAAGAATTAAAATGAAAAAAGTTGCTATTTTAGTTGCGACCATAGCATTTACAGTAAGCATAAATACAAAGGTTTTTGCAACAGGTGTTGAAAATTCAGTTACAACAAGTCCAAATATCGATACAAACATAAGTGAGGTTGTTAATAAGGATACAGGAATTATGCCAGATAGTATGTTTTATTTTATTGATAAGGCCTTTGATAATCTTAAGATATTTTTAACTTTTGATGATGCAAAGAAAGCAGAAATAATTTCGCAAGTAGCAAATGAAAGAATAGCTGAATATGATAGCATGACAGAAAAAGAAAAATATGATTTGTCACAAAAAATAATTAAAGCATTGGATAAGTTAAGTGAAAAATTAGATGTATTGGAAGAAGAGAGTGATAATGAGGTTAATATAGAGCATAAGGAAGCATTATCTAACATGCTAGAAAAAAGACATCAGTTAAATACAGCAAGACGGGAATACCAATCATTAAAAGTTGATTTAAACCATGCTGAGAAGTCTGGGGATGAATTGGCTATGAAAGATGCACAGGAACTATTAAAAGTAAAAGAAGATTTGTATAAAGATGCTAAAGAATCATTTAAGATAGCTTTTGAGGAAATTAAAGCAGTTAAAAAAGACACAGTAAAAAGTGATGACAAGATAGAAGAAGCAAAAGTAATAGAAGATGAAAAAATAGAAAAAGAAAAAGTAGTAACGGAAGAAAAGATTGAAAAAGAAAAAGTAGAAGAAACTAAAGAAGTAAAAGAAATAAAAGAGGTAAAAGAAGCTAAAGTAGCTAAAGAAATAAAAGAAGTTAAAAGTGAAGTTAAAGAAAATATAATTAGAAATGAGAATAAGAGAGAAGAAATAAAAGAAAAATTAGAAAACATAGAAATTAGAAATGATAATAAAAAAGAAAAAACAAAAGAAAAAACAAATGAAATTAAAGAAAATATAAAGAGATAAATAGAACATTAGTTATTTAGAATAAAAGTTCTCATCTAGGTAAAAATAAGATATTGTAATTGGAAATTACAATATCTTATTTTAATCTAGAGGAGGAAAATAAAATTTATGAGAAAAACAAAATTGCCTAAAGGTCAGCATGAACAGCAAGTTGAAAATGTGAAAAATATGTTCCAAAGAGGTATGGGGCTTATTGAAATTTTAGGTTTAACAAGTTTAAATGAAGAAGAAGTCATAGGTATTAATAATGAACTTAGAGGTGAATAGTACAAAGTAAAATGACGGGGAGTTCCCCGTCATTTATTTATTATTAATTCCTGCAACAAAATTTAATTCTCGAACTGCAGCTAAGACTTGTTCCTTGTCTGTAGTGCTAGCAGCAGAAAGACCATGTCTTTTTAGGATGATTGTTACTTCTTCATGAGTAATTGAAGTAGAAGGAGACTCACCTTGCATTCGCAAATCCAAGTCATTATTATCACGTTTAAAAGATACAAAATATTCACCTGCTGCATTTTTGTCTAGTATAAAACCTTTAGCCATTATTATGCCCCCTTATTTACACAAATAGTAAAATTATAATATAATGCCATTATATTATAATGCATAGTTAATTAATTATCAAAGTATTTTATTTGCGAAATAAAATGAATTAAACACAATAATATGTAAAAGATAATAAGTGTAATAAGTAAGTTAAGAAAATCTAGGAGGTGAAATTATGCCAAAAAAAGGAATGAGTAGACCACAAGTACAACCTAAAGGGGATAATAATAAAAAAATGAAAGATGAAGATGCAAAAAGAGTTCCAGAAGTAGGAAAGTAAAAATATGAAAAAGCTGCTTATTTTATAGGCAGCTTTTTATTATGGTGCGCTATGTAGTTTAATTATCACTAAGACTTTAAAGATTTATTTTATTCATATAATCCAAATCCAGTAATGATAAGGGTATCCCAATCAGTTTCTTCACTTTTAATCCAATCATATTCGATACACAGTTGTTTTAACCAGGCATTAAGTCCACTACTTTTTTTACTTGCATTTGGCGCTTGTCTACCGAAACTTTCTTTTATGGTTTCAAGTAATTCTATTTGCTCATCTTTTGCTAGCTCGTTATCTAATATTTGTTCTATAACATCGCAACATTCTTCATAACATTTTTTATCCTCAGCGTACAATTCATCTGCCAGTAACTGACGTTTGTTATTTAGTGTATCCCGGACAACATTAATTTCTTCTAAGTTTGATAAGTATTTTTTAGCTATATTCATAGCGGCAATATCATTATCTATTCTAATTATTGCTCTTTCTAATTTTGCATTTCTCATTTCAATCTTCTCACTTTACATTTTTATTTAGTCATTGATTAAGGCATCTTGAAAAAATAACTAATGTGAATGCTTGTTATTTTTTTCAAGATGCCTAATGACAATAAATCAATTATATCATAAATTAACTATGATACAAAACTTCCCTTATATTTTTAAATTAATTTGGCTTCTAGTCCACTTAATAATTTAATATATTTATCTTGAAGGTTATTTTTGTAGCTTCATTTTCTACGTCAAAACACTTAGCATCTATATCTTCTAATTGCTCTTTACTTAATCTCTTTTGAGAAAAAGTATAAATAGCGGTATCTTCCTTATCCATATGCCTATTAAGTAAGTCTTTGTAAGTCATAGCATTAGCAATTATGTCTACTCTTGAGTCACTATCTCCAGCTTTAAATATAACTAAGGCTGTCTCTAGATTTACCATGAAAAGTCTACCTAAATCATGCTCCAAAAGCATTCCCATTATTAGCTTTAGTGCATTCATAATGGATACTCCTCTTTTGAGTATACAAATTGATAGGTATTATCAATTACCAATGTATTATATAAAATTATTAATGTAAATGCTAATTGATACATAAGAAAAAAAGGATAATAAGTAAAATGATTTTACCAGAATTTGAGGGTAAGTGAAAAAAATATCTTTCTAAATTTCAAAAAGTATGTTAAATTTAGAAAAATGGATAAGAAAGTGCAATTTTCAGAACTGTATGAATTGTTTTAAGAGGATTATATATGAATAAGATGTTTTTAATAAACAAAGTTTATTCACAAAACAAGGATGAGGTGAGCAGAATTAGTATGAGTAATAGAAAAGAATATTTAAAAGACGTAACAAAAGTTGTCATAAAGGTAGGAACCAGTACATTAACCCATCCTACAGGATTATTGGATTTAAAACGTATTGAAAATCTTGCACGTCAATTAGCAGATATTCATAATCGTGGCATTCAAGTTGTACTGGTCACATCTGGATCTATAGGAGCCGGCATGGGCAAACTAGGGTTAAAAACAAGACCAAAAACAATGAGGGAAAAACAAGCTGCTGCTGCTGTGGGGCAAGGGATTTTAATTCATATGTACGAAAAGTTTTTTTCGGAGTATGGAAAAACTATAGCACAGATTCTTTTAACAAAAGAGGATATCGTTGATAAAAAGAGATATTCAAATGCCCGGAACACATTTGTTACGCTGCTTTCTCAAGGAGTTATACCTGTTGTAAATGAAAATGATGCTGTAGCAATTGATGAAATAAAGGTTGGGGATAATGACACATTATCTGCAATGGTAACAAGTTTAATTGGGGCAGATCTACTTATAATACTTTCGGATATTGATGGATTATACGATTCAAATCCAAGGACAGATCCTAATGCTAAAATTATTTATACTGTAGAAAAAATAACTGATGAAATTAAAAGGTCCGCAAAAGGAGCAGGATCAAAACTTGGAACTGGGGGTATGGCAACTAAAATTAAGGCAGCAGAAATTGTAGTAGAAGCAAATGCAGCTATGATTATTGCAGAAGGTTCTGAGCCGAATATTATTTATAATATTTTAGATGGAAGAGAAATTGGGACATTGTTTAAAAGAAACATAAAGAAGATGGATGCAAATGGAATAAAGTGATGAGGAGGAAAAAAATTGAACTTTCAAGATTATATTACAGATATAGGTAAAGGTGCTAAAGAAGCGTCTAGAATTATGGTTACGGTTAGTACTGATGTGAAAAATAACGCGCTTATCCATATGGCAGAAGCACTTATAAACAACGAAAACACTGTAATTCAAGCCAATATGAAGGATATGGAATTGGGCAAGAAAAATAACTTGTCCCAAGCAATGTTAGATAGATTAATGATTGATCATCAGAGGATTGAAAATATGGCAGGCGGTCTTAAAAATGTAGCATCCCTTCAAGACCCTATAGGTGAAGGAATAAAAAGATGGAAAAGGCCGAATAACTTAGACATTTCAATGGTTAGAGTACCTCTTGGTGTAATAGGTATGATATATGAGTCAAGGCCAAATGTAACTGTAGATGCAGCTGCACTATGTTTAAAGGCCGGCAATTCAATTATACTTAGGGGTGGAACAGAGGCTATAAATACTAATATCGCTTTAGCTAGAGTTATTAAAAAAGCTGCTATTGAATCTGGACTTCCAGAAGGATGTATTCAGCTTATTGAAATGGTGGATAGAGAACTTGTAAATAGTTTAATAAAACTGAATGATTACGTAGATGTAATTATTCCTAGAGGTGGAGTGGGTCTTAAAAAGGCGATTATTGCAAATGCTACTGTACCAGTAATTGAAACAGGTGCGGGGATTTGTCACATATATGTGGATTCAGAGGCTGATTTAAGAATGGCAGAGGAAATAATAGTTAATGCTAAAACTCAAAGACCTGGAGTATGTAATGCAGTAGAAACAGTACTTGTACATAGAAATATCGCTAGTGACTTTTTACCAAAACTTTCTCAAAGACTTTATGGACTAGGGGTGGAAATTAGGATATGTGAAAAGGGAATTGAGATAATTAAAAGTGCTAAGCTCGCAGTAGAAGAAGATTGGTCTACAGAATATTTAGATCTAATACTTTCAATCAAAGTTGTTGAGTCAATGGATGAAGCTATTTACCATATTTTCAAATATGGAACAAAACATTCGGAGGTTATAATAACTAATAATTATATGAATTCGCAAAATTTTTTAAAGCAAGTAGATGCTTCCTGTGTATATGTAAATGCTTCAACCAGGTTTACTGATGGCTCAGAATTTGGGTTCGGTGCAGAAATAGGTATAAGTACTCAAAAACTTCATGCAAGAGGTCCTATGGGACTTGAGCAACTTACAACTATAAAGTATCTTATATATGGAGAAGGGCAAGTAAGAAAATGATGTTACAGATTAATATAAAACATTAAAAATAATCAGGATACTCTATTTAAGGGTACCCTGTATATTTTTTATTTACCATAAGGAGGTTGATACTATGACAATTAATTACGCGCACAGAGGTGCAAGTGCATATTACCCCGAAAATACAATGCTTTCCTTTGAAAAGGCTTTGGAAATGGGAGCTACAGGCATAGAAACGGATGTTCAGATGACAAAGGATGGTGTATTAGTACTTATTCATGATGAGATGGTTAATAGGACAACTAATGGACAGGGACTTGTAAAGGACTATACCTATAAGGAATTAAACAAGTTAGATGCTGGAAGCTGGATGGGTGAAGAGTTTGCTGGAGCTAAAATACCTACAGTTGAGGAACTGATCTACTTAACTTTGGATAGAGGCATTCTTATAAATTTTGAAATTAAAACTGGAATAGTAATTTATGAAAATATTGAACAAAAACTTATTGATCTAATTCATAAGCATAAGATAAGTCGCAGTGTTATTTTATCAAGTTTTAATCATTACTCTATAGTTAAGTGTAATAAAATATCTAAGGGAATTAGTACAGGCGTATTGTATATGGAGGGTATTTATAAGCCATATAATTATGCAAGCACTGTTGGGGCAAATGCGATTCATCCATATTTTCTTGCCATAAACGAGGAAGTATTAAAAGAGACTAAAAAGCACAGAACTCAGATAAATGTTTTTACTGTGGATGATGAAGAAAAAATGAAATTTTTCTTAGATATGAAGGTTGATGGTATTATAACGAATTGTCCTGATAAACTCCATAAAATAATGGCAGATAACTTAGAAAAAACTAGATTATAAAAAAGTTTTTTTATTGGAATAGATTTTTTTGAAATTAGTGTAAATTGGTCCATATATAATGCTTTTGTTCCTAGGATATTAAGTGTTTTTATAAGCAGTAATTAGAGGTGAATCATTAGAAATGCATTATACATATACATGAATATTTATTCATGTATATGTATAATGCATTTTCCGATGGGTACAATGATTAAAGCATGCACAAGTAGCTGTGTTCAGTAATTTAAAAGTGAAATAAACTTTTGATAAAATAAAAGTTTATTTAAAAACTATTGACTTGTGAATTAAAATGCAATACAATGTATAAAAGTTGATGATTTATTTTAGTGATTTAGGGGGTAATATAAATGGCAAACACACAATTATTTCAATCGAAAAAAGAATTAGTAGGGTTTATTTCCGAATATCTTATCAAACATGATGATACAATAGCAATCATAAAAAAAGATTTAAGAAAAGATGTAATTAAGTCGTTACTAATAAATGAAGATTTTAATATTTTTAAAGATATTTCTAATGAAGATGAGAATGTATTATTTCTTATTAAGACTGGTGATAAAGAAAGAAAGAATTTGAGCCTCAGAATCTGCGATGCACATAATCAAAGCACAAAAGCTTTTAAGATGGTGGATATTGATAATATATTACTTGTGGATAATTTGATTACTAGTGATGAAGCTAAAAGCATTACTTATTATAAGGAAATTACTAAAATGAAATTACAATGAGGCTGCCTTTAATATACCGGATTAATTTTAAAATACCTATTGTTTTAATTCATTCCAAATTCATAATCTATTTATAAAATAACCAACTTACTGAGATCATGGTAAGCGGGTTATTTTTATGCGTTTTTTTTAGCAGTAAATAGTAAAGACCCCAATTTGCCTTGGGGTTTTTACTATTTGAAAGAGTTTTTAGAGAATATGAGTTAGCATAACGGAGTGAACTTAGAAAATGAATTTTATTTGTTAGGAGAATAAAATAAAATTCACTTAACATTTAATAGGTTTGCCATATTATTTTTATTTAAACATGTGTGAAAGAATATTATACAAAAATTGAAAATTATATTATAATAAGTTGATATAGGTTTGTCACCCTACACTGCTATCGGGAGGTGTTATTTATGAGTTTAGAAGGGATAGAAAATAAAGCATGTTGAGATCAGGATACGAAAAATTCCAGGATGGAATTGAAGAAAGGTAGTAATGCAAAAGTTAAGTATAAAAATATAGAGTATCTAGTACAAGATAGAGTACAATCACCAGTAGGAATTGTGAAAAAAATTAGCACCAGCCTAACCAAAAAGGATATTCTAGGTAGTGTAGGAATAAGATTAAACATTAATAGAAATAATTATGCTATTGAGCCAGGACTATATGCTATAGGAAGTCCAGATGAAAATTCGCCAGTTCTTGTAAGTGCTAATTATAAATTTACATTTGATATGTTAAGGAAGGAACTTATGAACTTAAATTTATGGCTTCTTATTATTGATACAAAGGGCATAAATGTTTGGTGTGCTGCAGGGAAAGGCACTTTTTCGCAGCAGGTAATTTTAAAAGCTATGAGAGCAACTAAACTGGATAAAGTAGTGAAAAATAAAACGCTAATATTGCCACAACTTGCAGCACCAGGTGTTTCAGCTCATACCATAACTAAATATACGGGTTTTAAGGTTGTTTATGGACCGGTAGCGGCAGAGGACATTACAGAATTTTTGAAAAATGGATGCGAGACTACACCTAATATGAGAAAAGTCAAATTTAACATACTAGATAGAGCTGTTTTAACTCCAGTGGAAACTATTCAAAGTATAAAATATTTTCCCCTTATAATATTATTATTTTTAATTGCAAACACTATAGCTAGTTATAACTTAAGTTTTTTAGAAGTATTTAAATTAAGTATTATAAACAGCATTCCATATTTAATAGCTATTTTGCTGGGCACAATACTTATACCTGTATTTTTGCCCATAATTCCTTTTAACTCTTTTGCACTAAAAGGAGCTGTAGTTGGCATTGTTTGGTCTGCAATAACCATATGTTTTAGTAGCTCATTTTTATATAATGATTCACTAATGATAATGGTATCAAATACATTGTTATTAACTTCCATAACTACCTATTTAGGCCTTAACTTTACTGGTTCTAGTACATATACGTCCTTTTCAGGGGTATTGAAAGAAACAATTTGGACAATGCCTATAGTAATAGTGTCTTCGGTTATAGGGATAATACTTATGATTGTTTCAAGCTTAATATAATTTAAAAGGCGGTATATATATGAAATATCTAAAGAATGTGGCTTCTATAATATTTTATGAGGAGAAATGTATTGCTTGTGGAATGTGCTTAAAAGTTTGCCCGCATGAAGTGTTTATATTTAAAGATAATAAGGTGAAATTAGAAAAAAAGGATCTTTGCATGGAGTGTGGAGCCTGTAGTAAAAATTGTCCGGTAGAAGCCATTGAAGTAAAACGAGGTGTTGGATGAGCTTATGCTATCCTAAAAGGAATGTTCACTGGTAGTGAGCCAAGATGTTAATATAGAAAAATATCCTGCAGTAGTGCGTAGGATATTTTTTATTTAGGAGTATCATTATATTTTATGGCTACATCTTGTTTTTGGAGCAAGGTTAATGAAAGATTTATTACTATGTTTTCCTTTATGGTATTGAAATTCATTTCTATAGGAAAATCACTATTAAAAGGGGATCTATCCACAAGGGTGTATGTCTCATTAATTTTAATTTCATTTATTTCACAGTTTATAGGTGGAATATCACAATTGATATATTCTTCACACACTGTGTTTTTTTTGTTGGCATAATCAAGATATTCGTTGTGAACATCTAGACAATCTGAGGACATGTAAATGGGTATATAACTTAAATCTTTTGATTTGAAAAAAATTGGAGGAATCTTGTATGGAATTAAAGTAGTGAATTTAAAAGGGATATAAATTATTACGCTCTCAGTATCTAAATTGATTATGCTATTATTAACACTTTTTGCTATAGAAAAATCTAATTTGTTTCTAATAAAGCCCTCTAAAAAAAGTTTTCCATGGAAGGTGGAAAAAGTATCCTGATTTTCATACATAGGAAGTAGCTTGCTATTAGTTAAATATACCTCTTTTTTCATATTTTTTACCTCTAAGGCAGCATTCTTTAACTTAAATATTGATTCAATAGGTATGTCTATATTTTTTTCTGCTACTACAATTGGAAGCGCTGAGATAAAGTTTTCAACATGATTTGTATTTATTTTTTCATGAATTTCATTAATGAAATTGTAAGCATTATTACTAGTGTCATCTCTTTTGATTATATCTATTGTTTCATTTTTAATATTTAGTTCTTCTTTAGGAAGTATATGTTCAGTAAGGTCTTCAAGGTTTACTTCTTGTATAGGAAGTATAGAAGAAGCAGTTACTTTATTTTTTTTCACAGTTATACTATTTAAATTTGTATTATTTTTACAATTGATGTTTGATGAGACTTTTTTAGAGTGCTTATTAATACTTTCATAACAATATGATTGTTGAAATATTTTCAAAATAATAAGTAGTTTAACAATACTCAAATTATCAAAATTATTCAGTGGCATCATTGGAAAATGCTCCTTTATTATAGAAATTGGCCATCTAGAATAAAATAGACTAGATTCACTAGTTATTTTTTAGATGTCTTATGTATTTTAATACTAATAGACATGTAATATAAATTAGATATATTATATTAAGATAGCCGTTATTCCAAAGAATATTAGTATTAGAATAGCGGCTATATCTTAATGTATATAGAGAAAAAGTTACTTGCAGCAATGGCAACAGGGAATTATAGGGCATACGGGGTCAGGGGGGTCAATATTTACCTGTTGTAATTGTAATACTTTAATCCTAATATATATAACCATTTTTTCAATTACTTTATTATAGGTTGTTACGTTTGGAGTGGAGAGAATTTTTGAGTCTTCGTTAGTAACGATTATGGGGTCTTTATTAAGATCTACTTCAATAATTCTTACTCCTTCTAATTCACAGTATGGGCTTTCATTTAAAATTACATTATCTTGAAAAGATTGTTCGCATGTGGCTTTTCCAAGAAGGGTTTCTGTGCAGGCATGACACGTACAACCACTTAAATATTCTATTTCAGTTTGGGCTTGTCTGACGCCAACTACTGGGGGGCTTGCATATACAATTTCCGTTACAGCTGAAAATGGAACATCTATTGTTGTATGAGCAATTCTACCACTTGCAATTTTATCTTCGGTACAGTCAGCGGTAGCATATTCTATATTTTTACGCACATACCCACTTATAAATAATTTTCCTGAGATGGGGACACCATTTGTAATTGTACCTGCTGTTGGGAGCAATTTACATTGAGTTAGGTATACGTCTTTCTTTATTCTTTTAATTTCATAGTATTTTTCTGCTAATCTAAACTCAGCTTCAACATCTATTTGAATCTCTCTTTCGCCGATTACTACAGGGATTTTAGCTACTAGAGGGAATGTGGTAATACCAACTGGAGTAATGGTAACTCCACTACTTAAAGGCATTGTTTGCGAACTAATAATTTCGCCGCAATTATTTTGAAGAATTTGATTATTTTCCAAGAGTAATTCCTCCTTTTTTTAACGTGTTAAGACCTACTACATAATATGAGAAAGATAAAAAAGATTGTTCTAAATATAATTAAATCCATGATATAAATAACCGTTCTTCTAAAAGGCAGTATTAATTTTAGAAGAACGGCTATATCAAATGTCTAAGGAATATTTACTTGTTGTAATTGCAATACTTTAAGTCTAATATATATAGTCATTTTTTCGATTACTTTATCATATACTGTTGTTGGTGTTTTTACGTTGGGAATACAAATGATTGAAGGGGATCTATTAAGGTCACACTCAATAATTCTTACTCCTTCTAATTCACAGTATGGGCTTTCTGTAAAATTTATATTATCTTGGAAAGATTGTTCACATGCTGTTTTTCCAATAAGGCTTTCTGTGCAGTCATGGCACTCACAACCACAACTATTTAAATAATCTATTTCAGTTTGGTTTGCTCTAAAACCAACTACTGGTGGCCTTGCATAAAAAACTTCTGTTACAGCTGAAAATGGTACATCTATTGTTGTATGAGCCATTCTACCACTTACAATTTTATCTTGTATACAGTCAGCAGTAGCATATTCTATATTTTTCCTTACATACCCACTTATAAATAATTTTCCAGAGATGAGAACGCCATCTGTAATTACACCTGATGTTGGAAGTAGTTTACATTGAGTTAAATATACGTCTTTTTTTATTCTTTTAATTTCATAGTATTTTTCTGCTAATTTAAACTCAGCTTCAACATCTATTTGAATCTCTCTTTCGCCAAGTACTACAGGGATTTTAGCTACTAGAGGGCGTGCAGTAATGCCAACTGGAGTAATAGTAACGCCACTACTTAAAGGTAATGTTTCTGAACTAATAATTTTGCCGCAAGGATCAATAGGGCAATGAGTTTGATTATTTTCCAAAGGTAATTCCTCCTTTTTTTAAGGTCTTAAGACCTACTACATAATATGTGGAAAATAAAAAAATGGTTACTTTAAATATGAAAAATAAAAGTGTGAAATAGTTGAAATAATATAGGTAAATGCAGTAATATATAATCAAGTAGGATATAATGGTCTTGTAGTAAGGAATAGAAAATAAAATAAACTTGATTAAAACAGTGGAGTTGGTAATTATGTCAGAGCAAAATATTTTTGATGAAAAAGTTGATATTAAAGAGAAACTAGAAATTGATATCAGGAAGCCTAACAAGTACAACGTAATTATTCATAACGATGATTATACAAGTATGGAGTTTGTTGTGCAGGTTTTAGTTGGAGTTTTTAAAAAACAGGTTGTGGAAGCCACAAAAATTATGTTTGATGTTCATAAAAAAGGTAGAGGCATTGCAGGAGTATATAGCTATGATGTGGGTGTAACAAAAATTATCCAAGCTATGGAGATGTGCGAAGAAAGTGGGTTTCCACTAAAATTAACCCTAGAAGAGGTGTAGTTATGCAATTAGATAATATAGTAAATGAGATTATTACGGCAGCTTATAATGAAGCTCAAATGTCCAATCATGAATATTTTACACCTGAACATATTCTTTACGCCTCTTTATTTTTTGAAGAGGGAATTGATATAGTAGAGAATAGTGGTGGAAATGTTAAAAGACTAAAAAAACAGATACTAAAATTCTTAAAGGAAAATATAGATGTTGTAGAAGATATAGAGCCAATACAAACCATTGGAATCCAAACGATTTTATCCACAGCTGAAGATCATGTCATGCTTTCTGGAAAAGAGCTTGTTAAGATTGGTGATGTGATCGTAGCAATGTATGATGATGAGGAAAGCTTTGCTTCGTATTTTTTGCGAAAACAGCAAATGAAAAGACGGGATCTTCTTAACTATATAGCTCATGGCATATCGGTTGTAGATACTTTTGACTTTACAGGTACAACAAACCGTGAAGAAGAAGCAGTTGAATTCCATGAAGAGGAAGAAGAAATAGATTACACCTATGATGAGGAAACAGAAAGTCCCAAGGGAGAAGAAAATTTTCTGAGTAATTTTACTGTAGAGCTAACAGAAAAAGCAGGCAGAGGAGAAATGGATCCACTTATTGGAAGGCAAGATATTCTGCAAAGAACACTTCAAGTATTATGCAGGAGACTTAAGAATAATCCAGTGCATGTAGGAGAGCCAGGGGTAGGAAAAACTGCTATCACTGAGGGTCTTGCGCAACTAATTGTGGAAAACAAAGTGCCGAAGATATTACAGGGCAGTAAAATATATTATTTGGATATGGGTTCTCTTTTGGCAGGTACAAAGTATAGAGGCGATTTTGAAGAACGTATAAAAAGAGTATTAAGGGAAATCAGTAAAGAAGAAAAGCCTATTGTATATATTGATGAGATACATACAATAGTTGGAGCGGGCGCTGTTTCTGGAGGATCCATGGATGCTTCCAATATCCTAAAACCTTTTCTTGCAGATGGTAAAGTGAGGTTTATTGGCTCAACTACTTATGATGAATATAAGAAGCATTTTGAAAAAGATAGTGCACTAGCAAGAAGATTCCAAAAGATTGAAGTGCCAGAGCCGTCTACGGAAGATACTCTTGATATTCTTATGGGATTAAGGGATAAATATGAATCTTATCATAAGGTTACGTACACCCAGGAATCTTTAAAAACTGCAGTAGAATTATCTAGCAAGTATATTAATGATAGATATCTTCCAGATAAAGCTATAGATATTATGGACGAAGCAGGCGCCTTTGCCAGGCTGTATGCCGAGGATAGCGAAGAAAATATTGTTATAACAGTAAGTGCAGTGGAAAAAGTGGTAGCTTCTATAGCAAAAATCCCAGAACAGAGTGTATCGAATAATGAAACTTTAATATTAAAAAATCTAGATGAAAATTTAAAGAAGCAAGTTTTTGGTCAAAGTGCTGCTATAGACACTATAGTAAGAGCTATAAAGAGATCGAGAGCAGGGTTTAATGAAGAAGAAAAGCCAATAGCATCTCTTCTTTTTGTGGGACCTACTGGAGTCGGAAAGACAGAAGTAAGCAAACAATTATCAAAGAGTCTGGCTATTCCACTTATTAGATTTGATATGAGTGAATACCAAGAGAAACACACAGTGGCTAGACTCATTGGTTCGCCACCGGGATATGTAGGTTATGAAGAGGGCGGATTATTAATTGAAGCCATTAAAAAAACTCCTCATTGCGTCTTACTTCTAGATGAAATAGAAAAAGCACATCCTGATGTATATAATGTGCTGCTTCAAGTTATGGATTATGCAACACTTACAGATAATGCTGGCAAAAAAGCAGATTTTAGAAATGTGATTTTAATAATGACATCCAATGCAGGAGCAAGAGAAGCTAGTAAAAATATAATCGGATTTGGAGAGCGAATAGATAGCGGGGGAGCAGTTACTAAAGAAGTGGAGCGAGTGTTTTCTCCCGAATTTAGAAATAGATTGGATAATATAATTGTATTTAATAAAATTGACGAGGCTATGGCGCTTCAAATAGCTAAGAAAGCTATGAAACAGTTCCAGGAAAAGCTTTTAACTAAAAATATAGAACTGGTGGTAACGGATAATTTATATGCATGGTTGAGTAAAAAGGGTTATTCTGAGGCTTATGGTGCAAGAGAAATCAATAGAGTAGTGCAACAAGAGATAAAGACCTATTTTGTTGATGAGGTACTATTTGGAGAGCTTTCTACAGGTGGTAGCGCAATAGTTGATATTGTAGATGGAAAACTTAAAATTATTAAAGGAAATTAATAGAGAGATGTTGCTAAATAAATAGCAACATCTTTTTTAATCTCAAAAATATATAAGGTTTGCCAAAATTACACATTCTAATACTAGATAAATGATATAATTAAAGAAATATGTAGTGGAGGTGGATATATGGGAAAGAACATATTAGTTGCAGATGATAATGAAGAGATTATAGAATTTTTAAAACCATATCTTATTAAAGAAGGGTTTGAAGTAATAACAGCTCATGATGGTAATGAGGCTTTAGTTAAAAATATGGAATATAGCCCTCAGCTTATTCTCTTAGATATAATGATGCCATATAAAAGTGGTTTAGAGGTTTGCATGGAAATAAGAAAGACATCTAATGTACCTATTATAATGATAACTGCTAGAAGTGATGATGCTGATAAAATAATGGCTTTAGATACTGGGGCAGATGATTACGTAGTAAAGCCTTTTAGCCCTGGAGAAGTTGTTGCAAGAATTAAAGCAGTTCTTAGAAGAATAGACACAAGTGATGCTGAAAAGCTAACTACAATTAAATATAATTCTCTTCAAATTGATATTGGGAATTATTCTGTTAAAATAAATGACAATACGGTTAATCTAACAAAAAAAGAGATAGAAGTGTTGTGGATGCTAGCAAATTCACCTAATAAGATAGTTTCAAGGGATTCATTGCTTGATAATATATGGGGAACTGAGTATTTTGGAGATCCTAGAACTGTGGATACACATATAAAAAGGCTCCGAGCAAAATTAAAGCTAGAGGGACAATATAATTTTGATATTAAAACTGTATGGGCTCTTGGCTATAAATTCCAGGTTAACTATGATTAAGAGAAGTATAAGTACTAAGCTAACAGTAGGGTTTGTATTAATAGTGATAATATCTACCTTATGTATAGGTGTAATTGCAATAAATATCTTTAAAAATAATATATTTCAAATAAAAGAAAAAAATATGACTCTCCGTGCAAAAGAACTGGAAACTATTTTAGAACCTTACATTGAAAATGATTTGGATTCAAAAGAATACAATGATATTTTAAAGATAGTTAGTTCTTTTGATAATATAAAAATATGGGTAGGCAATGCAAAGGGTGAGCTAAGAACAATTGATAAAAATAAAGACACTGTTATAGAGAAAAGTTCAGGACTACAAAAAACTTATTCGGAAATTATTAATGGCGCATTACAGGGAAAGGCAAAAACAATACAAGAATATAATTCTTATTATGACGAAAATATGGTGACAGGAGTAGCCCCCATCATAAATAGTAGTAATAGGGTAATTGGGGTAATTCTTGTTCATTCTTCAACTTATGATTTATCAAATTCTATGAATAAATTTTTTCTGTATTTGCTTGCAGCACTACTTGGAGAAGTTGTAATTGCAGGCCTATTAGGATTTTATTTTTCTAGAAATATAACAAAGCCTATTAAAATAATTAATGCAGCAGCCCTTGAAATGACAGGAGGGAATTATAAAGTTAAGACAAACATTTATCAAACGGATGAATTAGGGGAGTTATCAAACTCCTTCGATCTATTGTCATCTAAATTAGGGTATAACATAGATCAGCTTTTTGTAGAAAAGAACAAATTAATTGATATTATAACTAGTATGAAGGAAGGGCTAATAGCCTTAGACAAAGAGTTTAAGCTTATAAACATTAATAATTCTGCTTTGGAGATGTTAAGCTTAAAGACATATGAGGATAAGGTTTTAGAGAATATAGGTTTAAATATGCTAGTTGAAGATTCACTGAAAGTAAATGAAAAGAAAACTATACTTGTAAATTATAAAGATAAAAACCTGAATTTCTCAGTTTCACCTGTACTAAATAATATTAATGAGATAACTGGGGTAGTGATTATTATTCAGGATATTAGTGAACAGGAAAAACTAGAGCAGATGAGGAAAGACTTTGTGGCAAACGTATCCCATGAATTTAGAACTCCACTAACTATAATAAGAGGTAATCTAGAAGCTCTCTATGATAAAGTAATACCAGAAGAAGAAATTCATGGAAATTACCTTAGATTACTTAAGGAAACCAAGAGACTGGAAGTTATGGTAAAGGATTTACTGGATTTAAGTAGGCTACAATCTGGTAAAGTTGCTTTAGATTTTCAAAAGCTGGATATTAAATCTTTACTTCAGGATATTATAAGGGTGTTAAGACCAATAACAAGAGAAAAAAATATACAGTTAGAACTAATTGCTGAAGATGATTTGCCGCCAGTTTATACTGATTACGATAAGCTAAAGCAGTTATTAATAATTTTCTTAGATAATTCAATCAAGTTTTCTAATGAAAGTAGTAAAATACAGCTAGCTATAAATTTTAAGGATACGCTTTCAATAACAATAACTGATTATGGTATAGGTATTGATAAAAAAGATATTCCTTTTATTGGGGAAAGATTTTACAAGGCAGATAAGGCTAGAAAATATTCTGATAAGGGCACAGGATTAGGACTTTCTATTGCTAAACATTTAATAAAGCTTTTAAATTGTGAGTTGAAAATAGAAAGCGAACTAAATGCGGGAACGCAAATTAAGATAATTTTTTTTAATTTTGAGTAAGATAATCAAAAATTCACTTTATAAATTTAGAGGTGAATTCTTGGTTATTTTTATTTGTTTTATTTTGTCACAATTAGTCCACACTTTAATCTTTTATAGATGTTATTATATAGAAAAGCAAGTAGGGAGGAAGTGATTTTATGAGGTATAGCAGGGGTATGGGGTATGGGTTTTATGGTTCTTATATATTATCTGCATTAGTTATATTTATAATGATTTCTTTGATAGCCTATCTTATATATAGTAAAAAGAAAAAAACTTATTTTCAAAAGGATATAGAAATATTAAAACAAAGGTATGTTAGAGAAGAAATAAGTTCCCGGGAGTTTAGGGAAAAGATGGGAGTAATTGAAGGATTGAAAGTTTCAGGTTTAGCAGTGGTTTTGCTGGTAGAAAGATATGCTAAAGGAGAAATTGATTCAGAGAAATTTTTTATCTTTTTGGAACAAATAGAAAAATAATAAATATTGTGGGGGTTGTATTATGAAAAATAATAAGTATATAAAGTATTTAAGGTGGGTATTGCTTGGTTTTTTCTTGACTATGGTCACAATTGAAGGATATTTACATCAAGTTCAAGGTGGAGGCGTAGCACCTTCAATACACGCATTATGTCCTTATGGAGGTCTGGAAACCCTTTACAGTTTAGTGTTCGCAGGGACTTTTATACAAAAGATATTTTCTGGTACTATGATACTTTTGGGAATTACTTTAGTATTATCGCTAATATTTAGAAGAAGTTTTTGTGGGTTAATATGTCCATTTGGTGCACTACAAGAATTCTTTGGAATAATAGGGAAAAAAATATTCCATAAAAGATTTATTATGCCTTCAAGAATAGACAAGCCTTTAAGATATTTAAAGTATGGTGTTCTAGTAGTTACTATATATTTTGCTTGGAAGACTGCGGGACTTTGGATGGACCCTTATGATCCATGGGCAGCCTATGGACATGTATCTGCTGGATTTACAAGTTTAACCACTGAATATTTAATTGGAATAATAACTTTAATTATTGTTTTGGTTGGTTCAATGCTTTATGATAGATTTTTTTGTAAATATCTTTGTCCTATGGGAGCAGTATATGGTGCTATTTCAAAAATTAGCCCAAGTAAAATTGTTAGAGATAAAGATATTTGCATTAATTGTAACTTATGTAGTAAAAGCTGCCCTATGAACATTGACGTAGCAAAAATAGATAAGGTAACCTCGTCAGAATGTATTAGCTGTCAAAGTTGTGTGCTTTCTTGCCCTAAGGTGGGGGCCCTACAATATAAAACTGGTAAAAAAACATTGAAAACTTTGACTGTAATTATAATTGTAATAGGATTATTCTTTGCTGGTACAATTATAAGTAAAACAATGGGGATATTTCAAGTGACTCAAAAGAAAGTAACCGGTGAATCCAAAATAAATGTAGAAGAACTTAAAGGATATATGACAATAAAAGACGTTTCAATTGGAACTAAAATTGATCTGAAAGAAGTATATAAGAAGCTAGGAATTCCAGACTCTGTTCCAGAGGATACTAAATTAAAAGATGTAAAAAACTTTGTAGAAGGTTTTGAAGTAGAAACTGCAAAAGAAAAATTAAAATAATAAATTAAGAAAGTGGGTTGAAAAAAATGTAAATAGTATTGAATTATAATTATTAGATGGACTTGTTTTAAACTTTCTTTAAATAAAGCCAATAAGCTGCTACCTAATTAAGGACAGCGCTTATTGGCTATATTTTACATGTTTTTATGCTTCAAATAAAACAATTATTATACTGTGGCTTTAATAATAAAAAATCAACTATCTTCTTGGGATAATCTCTGTCCAGTAACCATCAGGATCCATAATGAAATATATTCCCATAGGCTTGTTTTCATAACAAATGCATCTCATTTGTTTGTGGTGTGCATAGGCTTCATCAAAATTATCTGTTACTACTGCAAGATGAAACTCATTTTCGCCAAGATTGTATCCTTCAGTTCTATCCTTTAGGCAAGTGAGTTCTAACTTATGGTCAGTGGTTTCATCACCTAAAAATACAAGAGTAAAACTATCATCTGTCGCATTAAATCTTCTAGTTTCTACAAAGCCAAGTGCCTCTTTATAAAAATTCACACTTTTTTCTAAATCCAATACATTTATATTATTATGATCAAAAGAAAACTTCATTTAATTTAACCGCCTTTCAAATAATTTAATACATTTCATATCATATCATATCCTCATCATATATTTGTGGTAAAATAAGAACAATTAAAATATTTAAAATATAAGGAGATATGATTATGGAAAAAATAAAAGCAAAAATATACTATATATATCATAGTGGCTTTGCAATTAAGACAAAAAATCATTTTTTAATATTTGATTATTATAAAGAGTCAATGCAAAATGATGATACTCATAGACAGTTAGATCTATTTTTACCTGAAAATATAAAACAAATGAAAAATGTTTATGTTTTTGCATCTCATAGTCACGAAGATCATTTTAACCCAAGTATTCTAAACTTTGAGAAGTATAATAGTAATATAAAATATATATTTAGTAATGATATAGTAATAAATAAAAATAAATGTAGTTATAACTTTATAGAGGAAGGTGAAGAAAAAAGATTTGAAGAACTTTATGTAAAAGCTTACGGCTCAACGGATATAGGGATATCCTTCTTGGTAAAAGTGGATGGATTAACTATTTTTCATGCGGGTGATCTTAACTGGTGGCACTGGAAAGAGGATAGCTTAGAGCAGCAGTCGTTAGCAGAGGCTTCATTTAAAACCGAAATAGATAAGTTAAGTGTAGAAAAATCTATAGATATAGCTTTTTTTCCTGTAGATCCAAGGCTAGAAGAATATTATTATATAGGAGGCGAATATTTTTCCAAAAGAATTCAACCTAAATTACTTATACCTATGCATTTTGGGGAGGATACAAGTATTACGCAAGTATTTGCTGATAAAATGAGAAAACAGAGCATAAATGCAGTTCAAATACGTCATTCTGGACAAGAAATAATATATTAAAAATTATTTTATTATTTTTGAATAAATATAATGATTTATGTCAATGATTTAAATAACCAAATAAAAAAGCGCTTGATGCAATATTTTTTTTAGTCCCCCTAAATTAATATTGCATTGGGTGCTTTTTGTATGCGCTTAAATAAGGTTGAATTTGTGAGATGCTAAAAACAAGTAAGTAAAAGCGGGGTTTTTATTTACTTACTCTCATAAATGTGATAACTTTATTAAGTGGAAATTAGAATATAGAAATAAAAATTAGAAAGTGGGATATATTAAATGAGAATAGAAACTAAAAATGAAAATATTTTAAATTATATATACATTATAATTGGTACTACAATCCTGGCAGCTGGGGTAAATATGTTTTTAGCAAAAATAAAACTAGTAACAGGTGGTCTAACAGGGCTTGCAATTGTTATTGAATATATTACAAAAAAACATTATGGAACTGGGATACCGCTATGGTTTACAAATATTGCTGTGAATATACCCTTGATTGTAATTGCTATAAGACTTAAGGGAAGAGAATTTGTAGGCAAATCTATATTTGCTGCAGCGTATCTGTCTTTCGCCTTGTTCTACACAAGTTTTATACCAGCACCTAACGTGGACCTTTTGCTATCAAGTATATTTGGTGGCGTGTTTGTTGGTACAGGCTTAGGATTTGTGTTAAGAGCCTCTGCTAGTACTGGGGGAACTGATTTAGCTGCAAATATCATAAAGGTTTATTTGAAAAATGTGCCAATAGCCAGGATTATGTTGGTAATTGATTCCACTATAGTAATAATTGGTGCTTTTGTGTTTGGAGTTGAAAAAGCCATGTATGCTCTAATATCCATATATATAGTTTCAAAGGTTGTGGATAGTATACTTGAAGGAATAAATTTTTCCAAAGCAGTTTTTATTATTTCTGATAATTCTAAGGAGATAGCTGAAATACTGATGAAAGATTTAAAGCGAGGCGTTACAGGAATAAATGGTACAGGAATGTATACAAAGGGTGAAAAACAGGTTCTATTTGTAGTGGTGGGTAAAAATCAATTAGTGCCTCTTCAAAAAATGGTTAAAGAGATAGATAAAAATGCGTTTATTACTATAGCAGATGTAAGAGAAGTAGTAGGAGAAGGATTTACAGAATAGAAGTGTAATATATAAGCATAAATTAGGCAACATTTTCAAAGTATATTTGGAACTCTTCCTGAACAAACTATATTTAGAAAGGAAGTGAGTATACTATGACTGATAGATTAAATAGTAAGCCTCTTACATTTGATAACCCAGAAAAACTTACACAGGGAGTAGCTTTAGAAAAAGGGGATATTACAGCTAAAACTTTCATAAGTGAAGAAGATGGATGTGTAAAATCTAATATCATTGTTGAAAATAAGGTTACTGGAGAAATAACTAAGAAAGATATGGTTATTGGTGAGATAGTTGAGGATGAATATGAAGAAGATGATGAGAATGAAGAATTTTAAAGGAATATATTTGTTCCAATGAATTATGGTGTATACAATAAAGGGAAAATACTTGAGAACAAATCTTATATTATAATGAAAACTAATTGAAGTTAGATAGTGAGTAAAAAGATTCTACTAAGAAATTGGTGGAATCTTTTTATTTAAATAATTAGTTACTCTCAAGTAAAATAATTTGACATTTATTATTAAAAATATTATAATCAAAATAGAATATAAAAATAATTAGTGGAAATACTAATTATTATAATTTTTAAATCTAAAGACTGTGAAGAGAAGAGTAGATATAAAATGTAGTAATAGCGAGTTGGTGATGGTGAAAGACCAATACGAAGTTTATATTGAAGAACATCTCAGAGTTTCTAACCGAAATCCTCAGGAGAGTAGGCTTAGACGGGTTCAATCCGTTAAATGTTGCGCAGTATCGAATTTATAATTCTGTACTGATTAGAGTGGTCATAGTTTATGGCAAATTGGGTGGCAAACGCGAAATTTTAGTCTTTCGTCCCTTTATTATTAAAGGGGGTGGGAGGCTTTTTTTATTATTTAGAAAAGTATAAAATCATAAGGAGGGCAATTTTATGGAAAAATTGTTAGTAAAACAAATTTACAGAGAAAAAGAAAAATATGCAGATTGCGATGTATCTATATCTGGATGGATAAGAACATTAAGAGCTTCTAAAGCATTTGGATTTATAGAAGTCAATGATGGAAGTTTCTTTAAAAATATTCAAGTAGTTTTTGAGGAAGGCCTAGAAAATTTTGGGGAGATAGCTAAATTACCAATAAGCTCTTCACTTACCATAGAAGGAAAATTAGTCGTAACACCAGATGCTAAGCAACCATTTGAGCTTAAAGCTACTAAAATAGTTTTAGAAGGAATGTCAGATGTTGATTATCCGTTGCAAAAGAAAAGGCACTCTTTTGAATATTTAAGAACTATTGCACATCTTAGGCCAAGAAGCAACGCTTTCTCAGCAGTATTTAGAGTGCGTTCACTAACTGCTTTTGCTATCCATGAGTTTTTTCAAAAGAGAAACTTTGTATATACGCATACACCAATAATTACAGGTAGTGATTGCGAGGGTGCAGGTGAAATGTTTAGGATATCTACCCTTGATTTTAATGATATGCCTTTAGGCGCAAATAAAAAAGCGGATTTCACAAAAGATTTTTTTGGAAAAGAAACTAGTTTAACTGTAAGTGGTCAGCTCGCTGCAGAGGCTTATGCACTTGCTTTTAGAAGTGTTTATACTTTTGGACCAACATTTAGAGCGGAAAATTCTAATACAGCAAGACATGCAGCAGAGTTCTGGATGATAGAGCCTGAAATAGCTTTTGCGGATTTAAAAGATGATATGAAATTGGCAGAAGATATGATGAAATATATAATAAAGTATGTTATGGAAAATGCTCCAGAAGAGATGGAGTTTTTCAATAGCTTTGTAGATAAAGGGTTAATAGAAAGATTAAATAGTGTTGTAAATGCAGATTTTGGTCAGGTGACATACACTGAAGCAGTAGATATCTTACAAAAATCAGGAAAGGAATTCCAGTATCCAGTAACATGGGGCTGCGATCTCCAAACTGAGCATGAAAGGTATTTAACAGAAGAGGTGTACAACAAACCGTTATTTGTAACAGATTATCCTAAGGAAATAAAATCATTCTATATGAGAATTAATGATGATAACAAGACGGTTGCAGCCATGGACTTACTAGTTCCAGGAGTAGGGGAAATCATAGGTGGAAGCCAAAGAGAAGAAAGACTAGATGTATTGGAATCTAGAATGGAAGAATGTGGTCTTGATAAGGAAGATTATTGGTGGTATTTAGAGCTAAGAAAATACGGCGGAACTAAGCATGCTGGATTTGGACTAGGGTTTGAAAGAGCTATTATGTATATCACAGGCATGAGCAATATACGAGACGTTATTCCTTTCCCAAGAACTACAGGTACTGCAGAGTTTTAATTAGTATTACAATTTAAAAGAGCCAGTATTATGCTGGTATGATAATACCCTTAGCCACTGGTTAAGGGTATTTTGTATAGATGAGGGAGTTATTAAAAGTTTTTTTACTGGTATTTAGAATTGTGATATATTGGTAGTATATAAATTAGGGAGGAGAGTAAATATGAAAAAATTAATTAAAGAATATATCTTAATAACAATTGGACTAGCACTAGTTGCTGCAGGATTTTATTTCTTTTTAGTACCAAATGATTTAGCCGTAGGTGGAGTTAGTGGTCTAGCAATGGTTATAAATTTGTATATTCCATCACTTTCTATTGGGGCTATAATGCTTGTATTAAATGTAATACTATTTATTATAGGATTTATATTTATTGGATCTAGTTTTGGAATTAAAACAATTTATTCTAGTTTTGGATTATCTGGGATGATATGGGCATTAGAGAAGTTCTATCCTATGAGTGGTAGTATAACAAACGATTTATTTCTGGAACTAATTTTTGGAATATTAATTGGAGCTGTAGGTATGGGGATGGTGTTTAATCAAAATGCGTCTACAGGAGGCACAGATATTATAGCCAAAATATTAAATAAGTATTTTCATTTAGATATAGGGAAGGCTTTGCTTTTAGCTGACTTTTTCGTAACTATTTTTGCAGGAATTGCATTTGGACCTAAAATTGGAATGTATGCGCTACTTGGTGTTATTATTAATGGGTTTACTATAGATGCAGTTATTGCTGGAATGAATGTTTGTAAAAAAATTGAAGTTGTTAGTTCAAGAGGGGAAGAGATAAAGAAATTTATTATTGAAGAGCTAGGGAGAGGAGCTACCTTGTATACTGCAAAGGGAGCGTATACTAATGAAGAAAAGGAAATCATAACTACTGTTTTAGGTAAAAAGGAATTTATAAAGTTAAAAATATATATTAAAGATCTAGATAAGAGAGCTTTTATAATCACATATAATGTACATGAAATTCTTGGTGAGGGATTTAAGGATATTTCAGAATAAAAAATATAAGATACTGACAAAGTCAGTATCTTATATTTTTTATTCTGAAATATGTTCTAATTAAGCTTCAACAGGAGCGCCAACAGGACAAACACCAGCACAAGCTCCACAATCGATACAAGTATCAGCATCTATAACAAATATAGAATCTCCTTGGCTTATAGCGTTAACTGGACATTCTGGCTCACAAGCTCCACAACTTACACATGCATCAGTAATTTTATATGACATAATAATCAACCTCCTTTATTTACTAATTTACCTGTATATAATATCATAACTAAGCTAATAAATAAAGAGTTTTTTAGAAATAGAAAATCATATAGACATTAATATTAATACCCTGCAATATAAAACTACAAGCATTAATTTTATAAAAATTATTTGCTTATTTATTTCTCCATTCAGTTGCAGAAATACCATAATATTTTTTGAAAGCGGTATAGAAGTAGTTAGTATTAGCAAAACCGATCTGTGCAGAAATATCATTAATAGCAAGATTCGTATTTTCAATCATATATTTTGCCTTTTCAAATCTAAATTGATTAATATAATTAGATAAAGATTGATTTTTAATTTCTTTAAAGATTGTTCGTAGGTAATTGGGAGAGATTTTTACATAGTCTGCCAAATATTCCGTAGAAAGAATTGGATTATCATAATTCAATTCTAAATATGAGATAATTTTATTAACCAACTTTTCTTTCTTATGGTCTTTGGTTTTTTGAAGTTGCAGTAACGTGCGCTTATAAGAACACATAAGCCAATCGTGTACTTCATTGATACTTTCAAATTTCTGAAGATTTTCTCTGAAAAAATCAAAATTAATAAGGAGATTTTCGTTACTAACATTTTTTAAGTCATTTAATAATTTTTTCGAATTCATTGCAAGTTGCATAATATACATTAACATATCTGGATATTGATAATTTAAAAAATCTTTAAGTATAGTGTTTAAATATATGTCAACATCTTCAATTTTGCCGGATTTTATAGCGTCAAAGAGTAATTTCTCTTTTTCTTCAGGATATTTACAAGTTTCTTTTAATTCTGAAGCAACTTTGTTATTGTACAAAATAGAGTTAGGTCCATATTTAATTTTATAATTTGTGTACTCATAAGCCCATTTGTAGGATTTTGGTAATTCAGAGAGCGTATTTGCGAAGGTTCCTATACCAGAACTAACGGAAAAATGGAAGGAACTAAAAATAATATGTTGTATTTGTTTAATAATATTAATAATGGAAATTAAAGCTTGAGATGAAGATTCCTCGCCTATATTTAAAATAATCGAAATATGATCTGTTTCCATATCAACTGCTTCGCAATTATATTTAGTACTAGTTACCTCAATAGAAATATTTGTTAAAGCATATTGAAATAAATCTATATCTTCTTTAGAATAAATCGAACTAAATTTTTTATAGGAATCAATTCTAAGTATAAATATCATAAGATTTTTGGGAACTAAGTGTATATTTAAGTCTATTAATTTTGTTTCAATTACTTTTATATTATTTAAAGAATTTAAAAGTAAGTCCTTCAGAAGCTTCTGTTTAATAAAAATGCTATCTTCGCTAGTTAAATTTTTTAAAGATAAGGAAGTATTTAATATACTATCTATAGCAGAGGATAAATAGTCTAATTCATTTTTGTTTTTTTCTAGAACTTCATTTGAAGACAAATTTTTCTTTACATTTTTAATAATCCTATCTATGGGAGAATATATTTTCTTGGAAATAAAATAGGAAATTGGAATTCCAATAGTAAAAATGAAAATAAACATTAGCATTAATAAGTTAATCATTTTCTTCATACTTTCAAGCAGTGTTTGATAAGGCGTAATATTAATAAATTTTAAATTTATTCTGTCAGAGGTAATAAAGTTAACAATGTAAGATGTACCGTCTATATTTTCTATAAAATTACCTTCAGATTCTTTGGAATTTAATATTTGCTTAATGTAATTCAAATTAGAAATGTCTTGACAAAAACTAGTTGATTTTGAATTTAGTACAATCATGCCATTATTATTAATAGCAAATAAGTTGTTATTTACATTAGAAATATCCTTAAAGTAATTTGCAAATTCATTTACATTTAGATTTAAGATAATTGCGCCCTCTGGAAGACCATTATATTCCAGTTCATTACCAGAAAGTATAATGGTAATGACATCCGCATAACCATTTCTGCCGGGAACTTTTATTTTTCTGGGAATAAACTCTGAAGTAAGCGAAGATTTTGATTTTCTTAAAAGAGATACAATATCTTGATCATAAAAGCTATCAGGCGAAGAATTTATCCCAACTGAAGAATAAAACATCTTCAAGTTATTATTATAAATATAAATTGATTGAGTTAAGGGTATAACGGAAGAGGCTTGACCTAGTTTTAAGATTCCCATGGAATAGGTATCGGGAGATTTGCTGGAACTATACATTAGATTATAAATATTATCGTCAATATATAATTGATAAGCAAAAGAGCGGGCCCAATTTAAAGTGTCTTGGGTATAGTAACTGGATTGTTTTAATAGTTTGTCATAGACATTGTTAGTTTGTTTAACAATTTGATTCTTATAACCTCGATAAAGAGCTAAGGTTGAAATAATTAATATCATAAAACTAAGTAAGATATAAGATAAAAGTAATTTTGTAAATGTACTTTTTAAATTTATAAAGGATCTTTTTAGTAATGGAATTTTCATATAGGGTTGACCTCTCTTTCTCTTGGGTAAATACAACATAATTTCTAAATATTGCATGTATATCTCGAAGTGATCTTTAATATTTTACCAATAAAAGGTTATTATTCTATGAAAAATATGCATCATTTGTATGAATAATATATCACAAAACAAACAAAATGAAAATGGTTTCAGGGCTATCATTTACAACTTAATGATTAAATTAGTGAATATTCAAACAAATTGTGAAATTTTAAAGTGCGAAAATTCAGTAAATACAATGATTTATTTAATTTTTAAAGTTTCGAATTTTCAGAAAATGTTATAAGCTATATTTAACGAAATCGAATACATATGACAAAATTGCTGTAAACGATTTTTACTAAATTCAAATGTTATTGAAAATTATTTTGCAAAAATTATAATTAAAAAGGAGGCAAGGAAAAGGAATTTTACAAATAATAAAATAAATCTAAATTAGGGGGGATTATTAACATGGGAAAGAATAGTAAACGTTTGGGACTTTTAGTTATGGCTACAATGATGGTATCAATTTTAGGGGGATGTGGAAGTAAGACTGCTGAAACATCAGCTCCAACAGAGTCAAAAGCAATTAAAATAGCAGTAGTTTTAAAGGCAATAAACAGTGATTACTGGAAACAAGTAAAAGCGGGCGCAGTAGATGCGGGTAAAGCATTAGGTGTAGAGGTACAAGTTGTTGGACCAAATGCAGAAACAGATATAGCAGGTCAGACTTCAATGATGGAAGATCAAATAGTAAAGGGAGTATCTGCTTTAGTTGTAGCTCCTTCACAACCAGATGCTGCTTTGACAACTTTTGATAAGGCTGATGCGGCAAAAATTCCAGTCATATTAATAGATACAGATGCAAAGTGGGATAAAAAGAAATCCTTTGTTGGAACTGGAAATGAAGCAGGTGGTAAAGTTGGTGGAGATTTTATAGCAAAGAGTCTTAAAACAGGCGATGATATTGTTATGATTCGTGGTGCGCTTGGTGATGCGACTCATGATCAACGTATCAAAGGTGCAACAGACGCTATAATAGCTGGAGGATTTAAAGTTTCAGCAGTTCAACCAGCAGATAGTGATAGAAATAAAGCAATGTCAGTTATGGAGAATTTATTACAAACTCATCCAAATGTAAAAGCTGTATTTTGTTCAAATGATGAAATGGCACTAGGTGCAACTAGAGCACTTATAGCTGCTAATAAGAAAGATGTTATTGTTGTTGGATTTGATGGTTCACCGGATGCATTAACGTCTATACTTGCAGGAGAACTTACAGCATCCGTTGCTCAAAGTGCATATAACATAGGAAAATTAGGAGTAGAAGCAGGAGTTAAACTTGCAAAAGGTGAAACAATTGAGGCTAGAATTGATACTGGCACAAATTTAATAACAAAAGACAATGCTCAAAAAGCAAAAGATGATTTAGCAAAAATGTTAGCTCAGTAAAGTAATTTTTCAAAGTAATAATTGAATCTAACAATTTGTTAATTTAAGTTGTTAGATTCAATAAAAGCTTATTCTTAAAAAAGAGAGGTGACTAAATAATGCTTCAACCATTTATACAATTAAAAGGAGTATCGAAAATTTTTCCGGGTGTAATAGCATTAGATAAAATCGATATAGATGTTTATCCTGGAGAAGTCCTTGGACTCGTTGGAGAAAATGGTGCTGGTAAATCTACATTAATAAAATTACTTACTGGTGCACATAGACATAATTCGGGAGAAATTTTAGTTGAAGGAAAAGAAGTTAATATTCAGGGCCCAAAACATGCTATGGATTTAGGCATAACAGCTATATATCAAGAGTTAAATATTGTGAGAGATTTAACTGTAGCTGAAAATGTGTATTTAGGTAGGGAACTTAAAAATAAAGGGCTACATTTAACTGATAATAAAGAGATGATAAGAAAATCAGCGGAGTTATTAAGAGAACTGGGCCAAGATATAGATACAAAGATTACAATATCTAAACTTGGAATGGGAAAACAACAAATGGTAGAGATTGCAAAAGCCCTTTCTGTAAAAACAAAACTTTTAATAATGGATGAGCCAACATCCAGTTTGAGTTCAAAAGAAGTAAAAGAATTATTAAGGACTATAAAAGAACTAAAACAAAAGGGTATTTCAATTATATTTATATCTCATAGATTAGATGAAATTATGGAGGTATGTGACAGAGTAACTGTAATGAGGGATGGTAAGAAAGTAAAGACACTTCCAATTAAGGATGTAAATGTGGATGACCTTATTCGCTTAATGGTAGGAAGAGATTTAAAAGATCAGTTTCCTAAAGTTGTATCTAAAATAGGTGAAGAAGCTTTAAGAATTGAAAACTACACTAGCAATAACGTTTTTAACGATGTTAGTTTTAAGGTGCATAAAGGAGAAATATTAGGGTTATCAGGCCTTGTAGGTGCAGGAAGAACAGAAGTGGCAAGAGCAATTTTTGGAGTTGATATGATAAATAGTGGCACAACATATATAAATGGAAAAAAAGTGGATATAAAGTGTCCTAAAGATGCAATGGCTCAGAAAATAGCATTTTTAACAGAAGATAGAAAGGGACAAGGGCTTGTACTTGATAATACTGTGGCATTTAATATGAATTTGGCATCATTAAATAAGTGTAAAATAGGAATGCTACTTGATCCTAAGAAATTGAAAGAAAAAACAACGCAAAATATTAATAAATTGGATATAAATCCACCAGTGGATAGTTTTACAGTCAGAAAACTTAGTGGGGGAAATCAGCAGAAAGTGGTTATAGGTAAGTGGCTTAATACAGAGGCCAATATATTTATATTTGATGAACCAACAAGGGGAATAGATGTTGGAGCAAAGGTAGAAGTTTATAATGTTATGAATGAATTAATACTAAATGGAGCAGCTGTAATCATGGTTTCTTCAGAACTTCCAGAGATACTGGGAATGAGTGATCGTATTATTGTTATGCATGAAGGCCGAGTAACAGGTGAATTTAGCAGGAATGAGGCAAATCAAGAAAATATTATGAAAGCAGCGTCAGGAGGATTGTAAAAATGAGTGAAGTAAAAGTAAACAGTGAAAAGTCTAAAAGATTTGCAGTGAGTGAAAAAAGTAAGTTGAAGGAAATATCAGAAAAATTTGGACCTCTCTTAGGATTAATATTACTTTGTTTGATGCTTTCAATTTTATCACCAGACTTTTTAAAGGTGAAAAATATTATGAATATAGCAAATCAATCTTCAATCAATTGCTTAATTTCAATGGGAATGCTTCTTACAATATTAACGGCTGGAATAGATCTTTCTGTAGGCTCTATATTGGCATTATCAACTTGTTTTATGGGAATTGCAATTGTTAGTTGGGGTATGAATCCAATTTTAGCTATATTTTTATGTATGGGTACAGGAGCATTTTGTGGATTAATGAATGGAGTACTTCTTACTAAGTTGAGATTGCCTCATCCG
The DNA here is from genome assembly GCA_964467165.1 of uncultured Clostridium sp. Taxonomy (GTDB): domain Bacteria; phylum Bacillota; class Clostridia; order Clostridiales; family Clostridiaceae; genus Clostridium_AD. The sequence goes on along the minus strand of CAYXOL010000006.1, from coordinate 52,718 downwards.
TTTATATCTACTTTAGCAATGAAAAATGTGGCAAGAGGACTGGCGCTTATTATCACTGCGGCATCACCAATTTCCGGATTTCCTAAAGCTATACAATATTTAGGCGCTGGATCAATAGGACCTATTCCAGTAAGTTTTATATTAGTTATATTTGTTTGTATAGTATTTTATGTATTTTTAAATAGAACAGCTCAAGGAAAGCATATATACGCGGTTGGAGGAAATAAAGAGGCGGCAAAATTATCTGGTATAAATGTAGATAGAACTTTAGTTATAGTCTATACAATAAGTGGACTCATGGCTGCACTTGCAGGCGTTGTAATGGTAGGTAGAGTAAATTCGGCTGCTCCACTGGGGGGATTAGATTTTGATTTGGACGCTATTGCAGCTTGTATTATAGGTGGAACTTCATTTATGGGAGGGGTTGGTACTGTAGGTGGAACTTTGATTGGAGCGATGATCATGGCGGTTCTAAGAAATGGATTAAATCTTTTAGGAGTTTCTCCTGACATACAAATTGTTGCTATAGGACTCGTTATTATTGGAGCGGTGTATGTTGATGTTATAAGAAATGCAGCAGCAAAGAAGGTTAAAGTAGTAGCATAAAATAAAGGAAAGTAAGTGGGAATAATAGATTAATTTAAAAGAGAGAGAGTTTTAAAATTTAATGAAAAAATGGAGGGATTTACAATGATAAAAGTAGGAGTTGCGGGATTTGGTGTAATAGGACAAAGACTAGCAGATGGAGTAGCGCTGCAAAAGGATATGGAACTTGTAGGAGTAGCAGATGTTTCACCTACACTTGCTGTAAAAGCATTAAAAGAAAAAGGAATGCCTTACGATCTTTACAATGCAATCCCTGGAAATAATAAGGTTTTTGAAGATGCTGGTATTGAAATTTCAGGAACTTTAGAGGAGTTAGTCCAAAAAGTAGATATAATGCTGGATGCTACAAGTGCTGGGGTAGGTGCTAAAAATAAGGAAATATATGAAAAATACAATAAAAAAGCTATATTCCAAGGTGGAGAAAGTAACAGTGTAGCGGATGTATTTTTTCATGGTTATGCAAACTTTGAAAAAGGAATAAATCAAAAATTTTTAAAGCTTACTTCTTGCAATACAACAGGTTTAATAAGAGCAGTGGATTGCATAGATAGAGAAATAGGAGTAGAAAGAGTTGCTATTACTATAATAAGAAGAGTAGCAGATCCAGGAGATTACCATAGAGGACTTACTAATGCACTTCAAATAGATAAGGCACCAAGCCATCAAGCATTAGACTTAATGACAATTATGCCTCATGTGGGTGCAACAGGGATTTTGGTACATGCACCTGTAACTCATGGTCATATAATTACAGTTGTTGCAACAACAAAGAAAAAGACTAATAAAGTAGAACTTTTAGAAATGTTTAGAAAACATCCAAGAATTAGAGTGGTAAGTATTGATGAGGGATTCCTTGGGAATGCATCTTTGTTTAGATATGCAAGAGATCTTGGAAATCCAAGAGGAGATATGTATGAAATTGCTGTTTGGGAAGATTCAATAGTAGAGTCTGGTGATGACATTATGTTTGCTATTAATATACCACAAGAAGCAGTAGTAATTCCTGAAAACATGGATGCTATTCGTGCAGCAACAGGAATGCAATCAGATAGATTAGAAGCTGTTGCAAAGACAAACTTGTATTTGGGGATGGGGAAATGGTTGGAAAAATAGAATTTGGAATAAAAGGCATGGATGAATTTGATTTTAGAGAAAAAACAGTTTTATTAAGACTTGATATTAACTCTACAATTAATCATGAAACTAAAAAGATAATAAGTGAAAATAGAATAAATATGAGCATACCAACTATTCAATATATTTTATATCAAAAGGCTAAATTGGTTATTATTGCTCACCAGGGAGATACCTTGGACTATGAAAACTTAATTCCAATGGCAGAACATGCAGAGAAGCTTTCAAATAAATTAGGAATTTGTGTAAGATATATTGATGATGTAGCAGGACCAACTGCACAAGAAGCAATTAAAAATTTACATCCTGGTGAAGTAGTTTTACTTGGTAATTTACGATATTTAACAGAAGAAGTTTCAACTTTCGAAAATTCTGTTAAGCTCATGCCAGAACAAATGTTAGACACTTATTTGATTAGAAATATAACTCCACTTGTAGATTATTATGTGAATGATGCTTTTTCCGCAGCACATAGAAATGCACCATCCATGGTAGCATTTCAAGAATTGTTACCTACAGCGGGTGGACTTCTTATGATGAAAGAGATTTCAGCTTTAACCAAAGTTATGGAATGTCCCGATAAACCCTCAGTTTTTATGCTGGGTGGGGCTAAGATATCAGATGCCTTTGGGATGATGAAGCAGGTTCTTGAAAATGAAACTGCAGACAAAATTTTAGCGTCTGGAGTTACAGGAAATATAATGCTTATGGCAAGTGGCTATAATATAGGTAAGGTTAATGAGAAATTTATAAAGGATAGATCCTTAGATATTTTCATACAACCAGCTAAAGAATATTTAACTAAATATCCAAAAAAAATCATGGTTCCAATAGATCTCGCTTATGAAAAGGATGGGAAGAGAATGGAAATTTCCATAGAAGATTTGCCAATAGAAGAATCGTTACTAGATATTGGCTCAAAGACAATTGAGTTATTCGGTAAAGAAATAGATAAAGCTGGTACGATTTTTGTAAATGGACCAGCGGGTGTTTATGAAAAAGAAATTTTTGAAAATGGAACTAGAGATATATGGAAGGCTATTGCCAAAGCTATTGGATATTCTGTAATTGGAGGAGGAGATACTGTAAGTGCAGCGCAAAAATTTATAGATTTAAAAGATATAAGTTATGTATGCACGGCAGGGGGTGCGATGGTTCAGTTCCTATCCGGAGAAGAGTTACCGCTAATAAAGGCGATGAAAAAGGCATTTAATAACAAATTTTAATTAAATCTTTCATGGAGGTGTAAAATGTTAAGTAATGAAAAAATTAAAGAACTAAAAATTCTTGCTATAAATATTAGAATGGAAACCGTTAGAGCTATGGGAACACTTGGATTTGGTCATTTGGGAGGAGCCTTGTCTATAGCTGATACAATTGCAGTACTATACGGTGGCATAATGAAGATTGATCCTAAAAATCCTAAGTGGGAAGATAGAGATTGGCTTGTGTCTTCAAAGGGTCATGCAGGTCCAGGTATTTATGCGGCACTTGCGTTAAAGGGGTATTTTCCAATTGAAGAATTATTAACTTTAAATAAGCCAGGGACTCATTTTCCAAGCCATTGTGATAGGAATCTTACCATAGGTATTGATATGACAACAGGTTCACTTGGTCAAGGGGCATCAACTTCAGTAGGAGTTGCTTTAGGACATAAGTATAGTGGAAAGGATAATTTCACTTATCTTATAGTGGGCGATGGAGAAACACAAGAAGGGCAAGTTTGGGAAGCTGTATCTTTTGCAGGTTCTAGGAAGTTAGACAATTTAATTGCTTTTGTTGATAATAATAAGCAGCAGTTAGATGGATTCACTGCAAATATTCATGATACTCTTGATTTCAAAGCTAAATTTGAAAGCTTTGGATGGGATGCAGTAGACGTTGACGGCGGAGATGTTGAACAAATTTATGAAGCAATAGAAGCTGCAAAACTACGTCTTGGAAAACCATCAGTAATAGTATTAGATACAATAAAAGGAAAGGGTGCTTCTTTTGTAGAAGGAAAAGAAAAGAATCATCATGTGACAATTAGTAAAGATGAAATGGAGCAGACTCTAGCAGAGCTTCAAATTGAAATGGATAGGGTGGTGAAATAATGAGTATTGTAAATATAGCTCAAAAACATGAAACAGAGAAATTAGCAATGAGGGATGCTTATTGTGAAACATTACTTAAGTTAGCTTCTGAAAATGATAAGGTTGTTGTTCTAGATTCTGATTTAATGAGTTCAATGGGTATGGTTCCATTTTTAGAAAAATATCCAGAAAAAACTTTTAATGTTGGAATACAAGAAGCAAACATGATTGGTGTTGCAGCAGGACTTTCAGCAACTGGATTAATTCCTTTTGCACACACATTTGGACCATTTGCATCAAGAAGATGTTATGATCAAATATTCTTATCTGTAGGATATTCAAAATTAAATGTAAGAATAGTGGGAAGTGACCCTGGTATTACAGCTGCATTTAATGGTGGAACTCATATGCCTTTTGAAGATATGGGTATACTTAGAAATATTCCAAACATTACAATACTTGAACCAGTTGATACAGTTATGCTTAGAGATATGCTAGTTCAAACTGCAGCAATGTATGGATTATTTTATATAAGGTTGCTTAGAAAGAATGCAGTGAAAATATATGAAGATGGATCTACTTTTGAAATTGGAAAAGGAGTGACCTTAAGAGAAGGAAAAGATGTAACTATTATTTCAACTGGAATTATGGTAAAGGAAGCATTAGATGCAGCACAAATGCTGGCAGTAGAAGGAATTTCAGCTAAAGTAATAAATATGTTTACTTTAAAACCAATAGACAAGGAATTAATAATAAAGAGTGCAGAAGAAACCGGTGCAATTGTTACCGCTGAAAATCATAGTATAATAAACGCTTTGGGTTCTACTGTCGCAGAAGTCCTTTCAGAAAATATACCAGTTCCACTAGAAAGAGTAGGGGTAAAAGACTTATTTGGACAAGTAGGTCCTGTGGATTACTTAAGAGAAGAATACGAATTGACAGCAGAAGAAATTGTAATAAAAGCTAAAAAGGCAATAGCTAGAAAGAAATAAAATATAATTAGGTATAAAAATATAATTAAGAAGGTGTAAATATGATTCAAGTTAGACAAAATGGAGAATTTCCATGTGGATATACTGCAATTACGACTATGGAAGAGATACAACATAATACCATGATGGATTTTGGTGTAGTAAGACTAGCTAAGGCTGGAGTAGAAAAAAATGCAGAAAAAAAGGAAAGAGCTTATTTGCTAACACAAGGTGAGGTAACTTTTCAGTGGGAGAACCACACTGAAACTGTGAGTAGAACAAATTGTTTTGATGAAGATCCATTTGTTTTACATGTTCCTGAAAATGTTGAAGTAATAATAACAGGAGTTGCGGATAATTCAGAGCTAACTGTTACAAAGACAACTAATGAAAAAATATTTCCATCAAAACTCTACACTCAAGAAGAATGCAGAAGTGAGCAACGTGGAAAAGGAACTATGAAAGAAGCTTCAACAAGAACTGTAAGAACAGTATTTGATAAATCCAATTCACCAGATTCGAATCTAGTAGTTGGAGAAGTAATAGATCATCCAGGTAAATGGTCAAGTTATCCACCACACTATCATCCACAACCAGAAATATATTTTTACAAATTTAATCCTCAGAATGGATATGGTTTCTCAGAACTAGGAGAAGATGCTGTAAAATTAAGACATAATGATACGGTAAAGATTTTGGATAATGCAACACATCCTCAAATAACAGCACCTGGATATGCAATGTATTATCTTTGGGTTATAAGGCATTTAGAGGGTAATCCATACATTACGCCAACCTTTGTACCAGAGCATCTTTGGGTAACAGAGCCCGATGCTAAAATATGGCCAGATAAGTAAAATAAAATAAGAGGTGAGTGTATGAAAACTATTAGACTTACAGTGGCGCAAGCGCTTGTGAAGTTTTTAGATAAACAATTTGTAGAATTTGATGGCGAAGAAACGAAGTTTGTTAAAGGGATATTTACAATCTTTGGGCATGGGAATGTACTTGGACTGGGTCAAGCACTTGAACAGGATCCTGGTGATTTAGTAGTTCATCAAGGAAGAAATGAACAAGGTATGGGTCATGTAGCAATGGGATTTGCAAAGCAAAAGCATAGAAAACAAATATATGCTGTAACTTCATCTGTAGGACCAGGTGCTGCAAATATGGTAACAGCAGCAGCTACAGCTACTGCTAATAGAATTCCAGTACTGTTCCTACCAGGGGATGTATATGCCTGTAGACAACCAGATCCAGTACTTCAACAAGTGGAACAGTTCCATGATTTAAATATAAGTACAAATGATGCTTTTAAAGCTGTTAGCAAATATTGGGATAGAATAGCAAGACCAGAACAATTAATGAGTGCGGCAGTTAGTGCAATGAGAGTACTTACAGATCCAGCAGAGACAGGAGCAGTTACATTAGCACTGCCGCAAGATGTTCAAGGAGAAGCTTATGACTACCCAGAATCATTTTTCAAGAAAAGAGTACACAGAATAGAAAGAAGACCTGCCACTAAAGAAATGATTAAAGACGCAGTTGAACTTATTTCTAAGAAGAAAAAACCTATATTAATATGTGGTGGAGGGGTAAGATACTCTGAAGCAGCGCAGGCATTTAAAAGTTTTGCGGAAAAATTCAATATACCTTTTGGAGAAACGCAAGCAGGAAAAAGCGCAATTGTATGGCACCATGAATTAAATTTAGGTGGAATAGGAACAACGGGAAATTTAGCTGCAAATGTTATTGCTAAAGATGCGGATTTAGTAATAGGTGTAGGAACCAGATATACCGACTTTACTACAGCATCTAAATCCTTGTTTCAAAATGAAGAGGTTGAATTCTTAAATATAAATGTAACAGGATTTGATGCATATAAATTAGATGCAGTAAAAGTTATAGCGGATGCTAAGGCTTCCTTAGAGGCAATAGCAGAAGAATTAGAAAAAATAGGATACAGATCAGAATACACAACAGAAATAAAGGAAGTAAAAGCACAGTGGTTAACAGAATTAGATAGATTATTTAATTTAGAATATAGTGGAGAAGGATTTAATCCTGAAGTTCCTGGAGAATTGGATCATGTTCTAGAAGAATTTGGAAAACAAACAGGATCATATTTAACACAAACAAGAGTACTTGGAGTTCTAGATGAAATGTTAGATGACAATGCAATTATAGTTGGTGCATCAGGAAGTCTGCCAGGAGACCTTCAGAGAGTTTGGAGACCTAAAACACCAAATACCTATCACATGGAGTATGGATATTCATGTATGGGATATGAAGTAAATGCGAGCCTCGGAGCAAAGCTAGCAGCACCAGATCAAGAAGTATATACGTTCCTAGGAGATGGCTCTTATATGATGTTACATTCAGAACTTCCAACATCTATACAAGAAAGAAAGAAGATAAATGTTGTAGTATTAGACAATATGACATTTGGATGTATAAATAATTTACAAATGGGTAATGGTATGGGAAGTTTTGGAACAGAATTTAGATTTAGAAGTGAAGAAACAGGTAAATTAGATGGAAATCTTGTGCCAATAGATTTTGCTATGAGTGCGGCTGCCTATGGATGTAAAACTTATACTGTTAAAACTGTAGACGAGTTAAGAGCGGCAATTATTGATTCTAAGAAACAAATTGTATCTACATTATTGGATATTAAAGTATTACCAAAAACAATGACTAATGGATACGATGCTTGGTGGAGATGTGGAGTTGCTGAGGTTTCAGAAAAAGAGAGTATTAAAAAGGCTTATAAAGATATGCAAGCAGGTATAGAGAAAGCTATAAAATACTAATAAAAGGTGGAATCATAATGAGAGAATATAAAATTGCAGTTATTCCAGGTGATGGAATTGGTACTGAAGTAATGGATGAAGGACTTAAAGTTTTAAATAAAGTATCTAGCTTATACGGAAATGTAGTGTTTAAGTATGATCATTTTGACTGGGGTTGTGAGTATTACTTAAAGCATGGAAAAATGATGGATGAGGATGGTCTAGAAACACTGAAAAAGTATGATGCTATACTTCTTGGAGCTGTTGGATATCCTGGTGTACCAGATCATATCTCACTTAGAGAGTTACTACTCAAAATTAGACAGGGATTTAATCAATATATTAATTTAAGACCAGTAAAATTGCTAGCTAATGTGGAATGTCCAATAAAAAATAAAGGTTGCGACGACGTAGATATGATATTTGTTCGTGAGAACAAAGAAGGCGAGTATGCAGGTGTGGGCGGAATATTAAATGAAGGACAGGAAGATGAGGTAGCCATTCAAACTGCCGTATTTACCAGGAAAAACACAGAAAAGGTAATGAAATATGCTTTTGAACTGGCTAAAAAAAGAAATAAGTTCAATAAGGTTACAAGTGTTACAAAATCTAATGCATTAAATTATAGTATGGTGTTTTGGGATAAGCTTTTCAAAGAAAGTGCTGAAAAGTATCCTGAAATTGCTACAGATTTCTATCATGTAGATGCTATATCCATGTTTATGATTCAAAAGCCAGAAATCTTTGATGTTATAGTTGCATCTAACCTTTTTGGGGATATTTTAACAGATTTAGGATCTGTACTGCAGGGCGGACTTGGTTTTGCAGCAGGAGCTAATATAAATCCTGAAAAAGAGTACCCATCTATGTTTGAACCAGTTCATGGTTCTGCACCGGATATAGCAGGGAAAGGGTTAGCAAATCCTATCGCTATGGTTTGGACAGTTCAAATGATGTTAGAGTTTCTTGAAGAAGCAGAATTAAGCAGCGCTGTTATGGACGGTATAAACGAAATCTTGAAAAATCAGGAAAAACTAACTAAGGATTTAGGTGGAATGGCATCTACTTCTGAAGTGGGAGACTATATCTGCGAAATGCTAGAAAAATTAAAATAGTATAAAACTGGAGGAAAATAAATGTTTGAGAATAGAAATATTAGAGTAGGAATACATCCAATGAGTTGGACAAACGATGACTTAACAGAACTTGGTAAAGATAATACATTTAAGCAATGTGTAAGTGAAATAGCACTTGCAGGTTATAAAGGTTCAGAAATTGGAAGTAAGTTCCCAATGGATACGGAAGTTTTAAAGAAAGAATTAAATTTAAGAGGATTAAGTATCACGGGTTGGTGGTTTAGTTCATTTTTAACAACTAGGCCATATGAAGAAGTTGCTGAAGATTTCACAAAGCATGTGCAGTTCTTAAATAAAATGGGCTCTAAAATAGTAGTTTTTTCTGAACAAGGACATGGAATACAAGGACAAATGGATACACCTATATTTGCTAGCAAACCCGTATTTACAGATGAAGAATGGGATAAATTAGTAACTGGTCTAAATAAGTTAGCGGATATAGCAGCTGAGTATGATACAAAGATTGCTTTCCATCATCATATGGGTACTGGAGTTCAAACAACTGCTGAAATTGATAGATTAATGGAAGCAACTGATCCAAGTAAAGTATTCTTATTATTTGATTCAGGACATTTAACTTTTTCAGGAGAAGATGCAACAGCAGTCCTAAAAAAATATGTAGATAGAGTTGCTCATGTCCATCTTAAAGATGTTCATAAAGATGTAGTTGAAAAATGTAAAGCAGAAAACTGGAGCTTCTTAAAAGCAATACTTAATGGTTGCTTTGAAATTCCAGGGTATGGAGATGTTGATTTTGATTCAATCTTCAAAATTCTTGACGAAAGCAAGTATGAAGGATGGTTTGTTGTTGAATCTGATGTGGATCCAAATGAAAAGGACGCATTAGAATATGCTATAAAAGCTAGAACATTTATTAAAGCAAGATCAGGAGTATAGAGGAGGAATTTATAATGAAAAAAATTCAAGTAGGAATTATAGGTGCAGGTAGAATAGGACAATTACATGCAGAAAATTTAATAAACAACATAGGTAACGCAGAGGTAAAATCTATAGCAGATGTATTTGCAGATAAAATAGAAATATGGGCACATAATCTTGGTATTAAAAATGTTTATAGTGATTATCATGACATACTAAATGACCCAGAAATAGATGTTGTACTTATTTGTTCTTCAACAAATACCCATTCACCAATCTCAATAGAAGCAGCAAAAGCTGGTAAGCATATATTCTGTGAAAAACCAATTGATTATGATTTAGACAGAATTCACGCTGTTTTAGATGCAGTAAAAGAGGCAGGAGTTAAATTTCAAGTTGGATTTAACAGAAGATTTGACCATAATTTTAAAGCAGTTAGAGATATGGTTAAGGCGGGTAAAATTGGAGATCCACATATAATAAAGGTTACTTCAAGAGATCCTGAACCACCATCACCTGAGTATGCTAAAGTATCTGGTGGAATGTTCTTAGATATGACTATTCATGATTTTGATATGGTAAGATACTTATCTGGTAGCGAAGTTGATGAAGTATACGCAGCAGCTGCTGTATTAGTAGACCCAGCCATCGGTGAAGCAGGAGATGTTGATACAGCACTTATTACTTTAAAGTTTAAAAATGGAGCAATTGGTGTTATTGATAATAGTAGAAAAGCTGCTTATGGATATGATCAAAGAGTAGAAGTTTTTGGATCAAAAGGAGGAATAACTGTTTCAAATGACACAGGAAGTTCAGCTGTTTTAAGTACAGCAGAAGGCGTATTTAGCGATAAACCAAAATATTTCTTCCTAGAAAGATACAAAGATTCCTTTATATCTGAACTTAAAGATTTCTTTGAAGCTGTAGAAAATGATACAGAAACACCAGTTACAGGTATAGATGGCTTAAAGCCAGTTCTAATTGCTTTTGCTGCAAAAAAATCATTATTAGAAGGCAGAGCTGTAAAAGTAGAAGAATAGGTTTGTTTCAATAAATCTTGACTTTTAAAATTTGGTAGGAGGGTATTACTCCTACCATTTTTATAAAGAAAAGTACTCATTTAAGTTGTTTCTAATTTTATTTTTAATTTTAATAAGGTTTTCCTTTAGATAGTTAGGGAGGAATTACATATGATAGCAAATAATAAGATTAAAACAAAGGTACTTATATTGTCCTCGTTAATGATATTTATTACTTGTGTTGTTGGTGGCTTAGGTTATTTTTATATTTCAAAATCTAAAGAATCTATGGATTCAATGTATAAAAGTAACTTATTATCAATTCAATATCTTAATGATGCAAGATCTCAGTCAAGGGGAATGGAAGCTAATATTTCCTATATAATTTTAGATACTAAGAGGCCTTTAAATCAACTGATAACATTGAAGGATGATAATTTATATCTGGATGCATTGAATAAGGATATAAAAAAATTCAAAAGTGTTTCTGTAGATAATGAATCGAAAAAAATATCTGAAATAGAAAGTAATTTAGCGGTGTACATTGAGAAAAGAAAAGAAGTAATTAAATTGGCACAGGATGGAATGCAAGAAGAAGCCTATGCTAAACTCTTAGATATAAAAATTATTAGTGATACATTTCAGAATAATTTAATTGCTATGGCTAAGTTTAATCTTGAAAAGGCACAAACAATAACTTCAAATAATGATAATTATTTTAAAGCTTCAATAAAAGTATTTATATCAATCATTGTTTTAGGAATAGCATTAGGAGTAATAGTTGCAAGAGTTATTGCTAAAAGCATTGCGGATCCTTTAGCAGTAGCTGTAAAACATTTAAATTTAGTAGCAAGTAGAGAGCTTTCAGAAGATATACCCTTAGTTCTTTTAAAAAGAAAGGACGAAGTTGGGGACATTGTTAAAGCTGTAGATGGAATGAAAAATTCTTTAAAAGAAATTATGATTCATATAAAAGATGAGTCGAAAAACACTGTAGAGACAGTTGGTAGTGTGCAGAAATTAATAGGTCATTTGAATGTAAATACTCAGGAAGCTTCGGCTACAACTGAAGAATTGTCCGCAAGCATGGAAGAAACAGCTGCCTCAACACAAGAAATGAACTCTACTGCATTGGAGCTTAATACAGAAATTGAAAAAAATGTTAAGACTGCTTTAGAGGGTGAGAGCTTTGCACATGAAATTAATGAAAGAGCAGTTGGGTTAAAAGAATCTGCAATATCTTCTAAAAAACTTGCAAATCAAGTGTATGAGGGTGCAAAAGAAAATTTAGAAATAGCTATAAGAGAATCAGAAGTAGTTGTTGAGATTAACGTTCTTTCTGAGGAAATTTTAAAAATTTCTGCTCAAACTAACTTACTTGCTTTAAATGCAGCAATTGAAGCTGCAAGAGCTGGCTCAGCTGGACTTGGATTTGCAGTTGTGGCAAATGAAGTTAAAAAGCTAGCAGAACAATCTAATAATACAGCAGAAAAAATTCAAAAGATCACAAATAAGGTTGTTTCATCTGTAGGAAACCTTTCAAAGGGAGCCTTTGAAATTCTAGAATTTATAGATACGAGAGTTAAAAAGGATTATGATGCACTAGCTATTACAGCAGAAAAGTATAATGAAGATGCGGTATATATTGAAAAATTTGCTATAGATTCTAGCCATTCATCACAGAAATTAATGGTTTCTATACAAAATTTAACAAGTGTAATTGAAGAAATTACTAAAGTTACAAATGAAGGTGCAAATGGGAATACAAATATTGCAGAGCGAATACTAGGAATAGTCAATCAATCTGATGAGATACTCTATAAAACAAATGAATCAATAGAGTGCACACAGAAAGTATTAGAAGTGGTTTCTACATTTAAGATTTAGATTATAGAAAGGAGGAATTTATATGGAATTTAATAATTTGATTTTAAAAAAAGAAAATGGAATCGGGTTTCTAACCATGAATCGCCCTAAAGCCTTAAATGCGTTAAATACTCAGACCTATGAGGAGTTATATAAAGCCTTTGAGATTATCGAAGAAGATGAAGATATAAAGGTAGTTATTTTAAATGGAGAAGGTAGGTCTTTCGTAGCTGGAGCAGATATCTCAGAAATGAAGGATAAAAATCCCATTGAAGCAAGGAAATTTGCACAGGTAAGCTTAAAAACTTGTAGAAAAATTGAGCTTTTAGAAAAACCAGTAATTGCAGCAGTTCATGGATATGTACTTGGTGGTGGTTGTGAACTTGCAATGAGCTGTGATTTTATTATTGCAGGAGAAGGAACAAAGTTTGGACAACCAGAAGTAACCCTTGGGATTACTCCGGGTTCAGGTGGTACTCAAAGACTAGCAAGACTTGTAGGTAGAAATAAAGCAAAAGAAATCATTTTTTTAGGGGATATATTTAATGCTACTGAGGCTTATAGAATTGGTCTTGTAAATAGAGTTTTTCCTGATGAGCAGGTGCAAAACGAAGCAATAGAAATAGCTAAGAAACTTATGACAAGGGCTCAAATTGCACTTAGTTACTCAAAAAATGCAATTAATAGAGGAATAGAAACAGATTTGGAGACAGGTCTTGCAATTGAAACAGATTTATTTGGTTTATGCTTTGCCACAGAGGATCAAAAGGAAGGCATGACAGCATTTGTAGAAAAAAGAAAACCAAAATATAAAAACAAGTAGAAAAACAGAGGGAGTGAAAAATTATGGATTTTGCCTTGACTAAAGAGCAAGAAATGATTAGAAAATTTGCACGTGAGTTTTCAGAAAAAGAAGTAAAGCCTATTGCAGCAGAAATTGATGAAAATCATAGATTTCCTAGAGAAACAATAATTAAAATGGCAAAACAGGATATGATGGGAATTACTATTCCTAAAGAATATGGTGGAGCAGGTGGTGATGTTCTTTCTGAGATAATAGTAATAGAAGAACTTTCAAAAGGTTGTGCTTCAACGGGTGATATTCTAGCGACTCATACTTCTTTAGGAACTGGACCAATACTTCAGTTTGGAACTAAAGCTCAGAAAGACAAATACCTACCACTACTTGCAACAGGTAAATATTTAGGAGCATTTGCACTAACTGAACCAAATGCAGGAAGTGATGCTTCAGGTCAACAAACAGTTGCTGTACTCGATGGTGATAACTATGTAATAAATGGAAGTAAAGTATTTATTACAAGCGGTGGGGAAGCGGATGTTTATATAGTATTTGCGATGACAGATAAGTCAAAAGGGCTTAGAGGTATTTCATCATTTATAGTTGAAAAAACTTTTCCGGGCTTTAAGATTGGAAAGAAAGAAAATAAATTAGGAATAAGAGGATCAAGTACTGCTGAAATAATATTTGAGAATTGTATAGTACCAAAAGTAAATTTACTTGGACAAGAAGGAAAAGGTTTTGCTATTGCAATGAAAACCTTGGATAGCGGTAGAATAGGAATTGGCGCTCAGGCAATAGGCATTGCTCAAGGTGCATTAGATGAGTCATTAAAATATGTTAAAGAAAGAAAACAGTTTGGCAAGAGAATTGCAGACTTCCAAGGAATGCAATGGATATTAGCTGAAATGGAAGTACAAGTACAAGCAGCAAGATTATTAACTTATAATGCAGCACAGAGAAGACAGGATAAATTAAGCTATACTAAAGAGGCAGCAATGGCTAAACTTTTCGCTTCAGAAGCAGCAATGAAAGTAACAACACTTGCAGTTCAACTTCATGGTGGATATGGATATACAATGGATTATCCAGTAGAGAGAATGATGAGAGATGCGAAAATTACAGAAATATATGAAGGAACATCACAGGTGCAGAAAATGGTTATTTCTGCAAATATGTTGAAATAGGAGGAGCGATTGCTATGAACGTAATTGTATGTGTTAAACAAGTACCAGATACAAATGAAGTAAAAATCGATCCTAAAACAGGAACGCTAATTAGAGAAGGTATTCCAAGTATAATTAATCCTGATGACAAAAATGCCTTAGAAGAGGTTTTAAAATTAAAGGATACTTATGAAGATGTAAATGTTACAGTAGTATCTATGGGACCACCTCAAGCAGAAGTAGCACTTAGAGAAGCTTTGTCTATGGGAGCAGATCGTGCAATATTGATATCAGATAGAGCTTTTGCTGGTGCAGATACTCTTGCTACATCAAAAACCCTAGCAGCTACCATAAATAAAGCAGGAGATTTTGACCTAATATTTTGCGGTAGACAAGCAATAGATGGAGATACAGCGCAGGTAGGACCACAAATAGCTGAGCATCTTGGATTGCCACAGGTTACATACGTTAAGAAGGTAGATGTAAAAGGCAATAGATTAACTGTACAAAGGTCAATAGAAGATGGATATGAAGTACTATCACTTGATATGCCTTGTGTACTAACTGCAATAAAAGAGTTGAATATTCCAAGATATATGAGTGCAAAAAAAATATTTGAAGCGTATAGAGAAAAAACTGTAGAGCTGTGGAATGCTGCTGATATAGAAATAGATTTAACTCAAACAGGACTCACTGGTTCACCTACAAGTGTATTTAAAAGCTTTACGCCTGCACCTAAGGGAAAAGGTACCTTATATACAAGTGGAGATTTAGAAACTATTCAAGAAGTAGTAAGTAAAGTTAGAGTAAAATATAATTTTTAAGGGAGAGATCAAATATGGGCGACACAGTAAAAAAAGAAGAAGCTATGGTGGATTTATCCGCTTATAGAGGAGTATGGGTACTTGCTGAGCAAAAGGAAGGAGAAGCAACAAGAACTACCTTAGAACTTATTGGAGAAGGTAGAAAACTTGCGGACACTTTAGAGGTGGAACTTTCAGTAATACTACTGGGCTATGAAGTAGAGAGTATTGCTAAGGAATTAATAGCATACGGTGCAGATAAAGTAATATATGCAGAGCATATGGAACTTAAACACTATACTACAGACGGGTATACAAAGGTTATTACTAAACTTATAAATGAAAGAAAACCCGAAATAATATTAATTGGTGCAACAAATGTAGGTAGGGATTTAGGACCTAGAGTTTCTGCAAGAGTTGGTACAGGACTTACTGCAGATTGCACGAAGCTTGAAATAGATATGGAAAACAGACGTATTCTTCAGACAAGACCAGCTTTTGGTGGAAACATAATGGCTACTATTGTAACAAAGAAGCATAGACCCCAAATTTCTACAGTTAGACCAGGAGTTATGCAGAAAATAGTTTATGATGAAAAGCGTACTGGAATAATTGAAAAAGTTACTGTGGATTTATTACCAGCAGATATAAGAGTTAAGTTGGAAGAGGTAGTTAAGTCAGGAAAATATATTGCAAATCTTCTTGATGCAGATGTAATAGTATCTGGTGGTAGAGGACTTGGAAATGCAGAAGGATTTAAATTACTTCAAGAATTAGCAGAGGTACTTGGTGGAGTGGTTGGTGGTTCCCGTGCGGCAGTAGACGCAGGGTGGATATCTCATGATAGCCAAGTTGGACAAACAGGGAAATCAGTAAGACCAACGCTATATATAGCTTGTGGAATTTCAGGAGCCTTGCAACATTTAGCTGGCATGCAAAGTAGTGATTGTATAATTGCAATTAATAAGAATGAAACAGCACCTATATTTAGTGTTGCTGATCATGGAATTGTTGGAGATGTCTATAAAGTACTACCAATGATGATTGAAGAATTTAAAAGGGCAAGGGAATAAATTTTTATTCATATATAATTTTATGAGAAGTAAGAAAGTGCTTCTCTTATTTTAGAAAGTACATTGTTAAAAAATACACATTAAATTAATAATATAATAAAATAAAATGTGAAAAGGGGATAATTAATATGAAACAAATTTGGTTAAAGACTCAAGTTCATAAATTTAGTACTGTTGTGGAATTTTCTGATCAATTTAAACTTGGAAAAGAGGATTTGCTTTTTACACAAGAATTTTTATATAATGAATTTATAAAACCTTTAAATGTAAATGTAAAAAAAACAATGTTTTTAGAAAAATATGGCGCTGGCGAACCTTCGAAAGAGATGGTAGAAGCTATTCTTTCAGATCTTAAAGGAGTTAACTATAATAGAGTGATAGCTATTGGCGGAGGTTCTGTCATGGATGTATCGAAAATTTTAGCACTTAAAACACCAAATAGCATTGCAGACCTATACGAGAAGACAGAATTACCTGTTAAAGATAAAGAACTTATTATTATACCAACTACCTGTGGAACTGGAAGTGAAGTTACAGATATAGCTGTGTTAAAGTTTACAGAAAAACACAGTAAAGTAGGTCTAGTTACTAATGAATATATTGCAGATTATGCAATACTAATTCCAGAGATAGTTAAAAATTTACCGTATGAACCATTTATATATAGCTCTGTAGATGCATTGATACATGCTGTGGAATCTTTTGTAGCACAAAGGGCAACTAGCTATTCACAAATTTTTGCGGAAAAAGCTATAAAAATTATCATTAAGGGTTATAAGGAAATATTAGAAAAAGGCCCTGAGTATAGAAAAGAAATTATTGAAGATTTTGTAGTTGGAAGTAATTACGCAGGTATTGCTTTTTATAATTCAGGAGTTGGTGGTGTTCATGCATTATCCTTCCCACTGGGCGGACAATATAATGTTCCTCACGGTGAATCTAATTATAGATGCTTCTTAGAAATATTCAAAACCTACTTTAGAAAAGCTCCAACTGGAAAGATACTAGAACTTAATGCAGTACTAGCGGAGGTACTGGGAGTGAAAAATAATGCTAATGTTTATGATGAACTAGAAAAACTTTTAAGTGGGTTAATTTCTGAAAAGAAATTAAGAGAGTATGGTATGAAAGAAGAAGAGATTTATTCCTTCACTGATTCTGTTATATCATGTCAGCAAAGGTTATTAATAAATAATCATGTTGCATTCACTAAAGAAGATATTGTAGATATTTATAAAAAATTATATTAAAAATTATTGTGTCCACCGTAATCTTAAATATATTTACAAGTGATTTTGTATCTAGGATTACAGTCGAACATAAAGATAGAATGGAGGTCTTGTGAATTGGATTGGAAATCAATTTATGAAAGTAGGATTGTATCCGCTGATCAGGCAGTAAAAAACATAAAATCAGGGGATAGGGTTGTATTACAACATGCAGCTGGTGAACCCGTAACTTTAGTAAATGCTATGGTTAAAAATAAGGATGAATATAAAGATATTGAAATTGTTCATTTAGTGGCACTTGGTAGGGGTGAATATACTATGCCTGAAATGGCGGAAAACTTTACACATAATGCCCTATTTGTAGGTGCATCTACAAGGAAAGCAGTAAATGATGCAAGAGCGGAGTTTACACCTTGCTTCTTTTCAGAAGTTCCAAAAATGTTTAGGGAAAATTATCTACCAGTAGATGTAGCATTAATTCAAGTAACACCACCGGATGCACATGGATTCTGTAGTTTCGGGGTGTCCGTTGATTATACAAAAGGGGCTGCAGAGTGCGCAAAAGTTTTAATTGCACAAGTAAATGAAAAAATGCCAAGAACCTTTGGAGATTCTTTGATACATGTATCAGAATTAGACTATATAGTTGAAGCTTCAGAGGCAATTCTACAGATAAATCCTCCTAAAATCACTGAAATAGAAAGAGCAATAGGAGAGAATTGTGCTAAACTCGTAGAAGATGGATCTACACTTCAATTGGGAATAGGAGCAATTCCAGATGCTGTACTTATGTTCTTAAAAGATAAAAAAGATTTAGGAATACATTCAGAAATGATATCAGATGGGGTACTTGATTTAATAGAAGCTGGTGTTATTACTAATAAAATGAAGAGCATCCATAAAGGCAAAATTGTTGTTACCTTTCTTATGGGAACTCAGAGGTTATATGATTTTATAGATAATAATCCAATGATTGAGATGTATCCTGTAGATTATGTAAATAATCCTATGATAATAGGTAAAAATTACAAGATGGTATGTATTAATTCCTGCATTCAGGTTGATCTAATGGGACAGGTATGCGCAGAATCTATAGGATTAAGGCAGTTCAGTGGTGTTGGTGGTCAAGTGGATTTTGGTAGAGGAGCTAGTATGGGCGAAAATGGTAAATCTATAATTGCTATGCCGTCTACTGCAGCACATGGAAAAATATCAAGAATTGTTCCTATTTTAGATGAGGGAGCAGCTGTTACTACTTCTAGAAATGATGTTCATTATATCGTTACTGAGTATGGAATAGCAAATTTAAAGGGTAAGTCACTTAAGGAAAGAGCAAGAGCTTTAATAAATATTGCTCACCCTGATTTCAGATCCCAGCTAACGCAGCAATTGGAAAAGAGATTTAATTGTAAATATTGAGGAGGAAAACTTAATGACAACTATAATAAAGTCACCAAGTAAATATGCACAAGGCAAAGATGAACTTAATAATATATCAAAACATATAAAATCCCTAGGAAGTAAAATATTTTTATTAGCAAGCAGAAACACATATGAAAGAGTTGGAAAAATAATAGAAGAAAGCATAAAAGATATTGAAAACTCAAAGGTGGTATTTTCACCATTTGGTGGAGAATGTACAATAAATGAAATAAATAATGCTGTGGAAGAATGCAAAAAAAGCGGCTGTGATATAGTATTGGCAGCAGGTGGAGGGAAGACAATTGATACAGCAAAGGCAGTGGCAGATAATTTAAATATGCCAATAGTAATTGTACCTACAATAGCATCAAATGACGCACCTTGTAGCGGAATTGCAGTAATATACAATGAAGAGGGGATTGTAGTTAAGGCATTATTCACTAAGAAAAATCCTGATTTAGTGCTTGTGGATTCACAAATTATAGCTAATGCACCTGTAAGAATGCTGGTAGCAGGAATGGGAGATGCTTTAGCAACATTTTTTGAGGCAAGAGCTGTAAAAAGATCAGGCTCAAAAACTATGGCAAGAGGTCAAATCACAAATACAGCTTATGCTATGACAAAGCTTTGCTACGAAATATTATTGAAAGATGGATTACAGGCAAAGAAGGATAATAATGAGAGATTAGTAACAGAGGCTTTAGAAAATGTGTTGGAAGCTAATATATATTTAAGTGGCGTAGGTTTTGAAAGCGGTGGGCTTGCAGCAGCCCATGCAATAAATGATGGGTTTGCACATTTACCTGAAACTCATGGAATGTATCATGGTGAGAAAGTAGCGTTTGGAACAATAGTACAACTTATATTAGAGGATGCCCTTGAATTAAATGAAGTAGTAGATTTTTGTGTATCTGTAGGATTACCAGTTACATTACAGCAGTTAGGCATTACTGATAATAGTGAAGAAAACATAAAAAAGGTAGCAAAAGCTGCTTGCTCTAAATATCAATCTACAAAAAATATGCCATTCTATGTTGATGAGGATATGATAAGTGCAGCAATATTTAAAGCTGATGAATTAGGAAAGGAATATATAAATGATTTATAAACCAAATGGTATCGCATAATTATATGCAAAAAAAACAGTATAATGAAAACTTATATTGTTTTTTTTATAACTTATTTGGAATAGCAATGGAAAATATTCCAAAGCAAAGGATATTTTAAATTAGATTGTAGTCTATGTAAAATTAGAGTATTAAGGAAACTGAATTAAATATAATTACAGCTAAAAATTATATTTAAAACAGTTTACTTAACAGTCAGTAGTTAGTAACTTTTAGCTGTATCTATAATCAAAGATGAGCTCATCTACTTAGCTATGAGTTAATAACTATCAGTAGTATTATATGTGATAATAGAAAAAGTATACATAGTAAATATATGACAATGAATGTAGAATAAAATGTGAGTTATCATTAAATAGATGAATAAATCATATACATTATATATACAGGTTTTATAAAATTTATATAGGTGGTATTTTTTATGATAGCAAACATTTATATGGAAAAATTAATTGGAAAATACTATAAAAATTTCAATATACAGCAAGATATAAATTTGTACAATATTCAACGCGCAATACAATAATTATTTTTGTGAATAATTGTAAATATATTTATTTTAAGTAAATAATTAGTTTTGAAATTTATTCAGCGGAATATGAATTACTCAGCAATTAAGGAAATGAAAAAAGATATTCTAAATAGTTTAAAAAAATGTATAATTAAGGTGCATTGAATATGTTTTTCTATATATTTGAAAAAATTACCTTGAAATACAAATAAAAAAGGGGTATCATTAAAAGATGAACAAAGTATATACATTATATGTACAAACTTAATAAAATATACATAGGAGGTGTTTTCATGGTAGCAAACACTTATATGGAAAATTTAATTGCAAAATACTATAAAAATTTCAATATACGTAAAGACATACATTTATGTGATAAAAAAATCAGCCTGTTTGCTGAATACAAAGGTATAGGAGCCCGAACTTTTATTACGCAAAAGGATGTTATTGACAAGTATGAGTTTAACGAATATTGCATTGTTAACGTTTACAACAATGTTGTGATGAAAGATGTTGTAGAGTATACAGAGTATTTAAAGTTATTGATAAATGAATTGGTGAGGCCTCATAGTGAGCACAAGAGTTCTACTATTACAGGTGTAATTGTATGCAATACATCTACAAATAGAATCATCGAAAATTACATTGAAAAATTTAAATTTAATAAATCTTACAAACTATATTTCCATGGTTGGAGTGAGATAAGGCTACTATTAGTGGATTTAAGTAAAAACTTAGTTGTTTCAAATAAACTGGGTAACAGTGTAAAAAAGGTGTACATTCCTACATCTTTATAATAGATAAGAAGGGGGAATATTAATGAATTCAATAGTACTATTACTTTTAGGAATTGTTATTTTCTTAACTGCTTACGTTGCATATGGTGGGTATTTAGCTAAAAAATGGGGTATTGACACTAAAAAAGAAACCCCAGCCCACACCAAATTTGACAATATAGACTACTGTCCTGCAGATGCAAAAATTCTTTTAGGTCATCATTTCTCTTCTATAGCTGGTGCGGGTCCAATAGCTGGACCGATTCAAGCTGCTGTTTTTGGGTGGATTCCAGTTCTTTTATGGATTTTGATTGGTAGTGTTTTTATAGGTGGTGCACATGATTTTGGTTCATTATTTGCATCTATGAGACATGAGGGGAAATCTATAGGTGAAATTATTCGTATTAACATTGGTGAGAGAGGAAAAATGATATTTAATATTTTCGCATGGGTTACATTAGTTCTTGTAGTTGCTGCGTTTACAGATATATGTGCTTCAACATTTGCATATGATGCAGGGAGTCCAACACTTCTCACTGGTGCTCAGGCGGGAACTGCTTCAATATTATTCATTTTTCTTGCTATGGCTTTTGGATTTGTTGTTTATAGAAAAAATGCTAGCATTGGATTATCTACAGTTGTAGGTGTTGCACTATTATTTATATGTATATGGATTGGATATACTTTCCCAGTTGTTAAGTTATCAAAATTTCAATGGGATATTGTTCTTATAATTTACATTACGTTGGCATCTACACTTCCAGTATGGATGTTACTTCAACCAAGAGATTATTTATGTTCTTTCCTACTTTATGCAATGCTTGGTGGTGCAGTACTGGGAATAGTATTAACTCAACCTACTATGAAATTACCAGGGTTTACATCATTTACAGTTAAAAATCAAACATTATTTCCATTCTTATTTGTTACCGTTGCCTGTGGGGCTGTCTCAGGTTTTCACTCTTTGGTAGCTTCAGGAACTACTTCAAAACAAATTAATAAAGAAGGTGACGCAAAACTTATAGGATATGGCGCTATGTTAATAGAGGGTTTGGTTGCAATAATTGCTCTTATTTCCATTGGATATGTTGCAAAATCCCAAGGCACTCCAGCTCAAGTTTTTGCCAGTGGAGTTTCTAATTTTATGAATAGTTTTGGATTACCATTGCAAATTGGAAAAGTTTTTGTTATTCTTGCCTTTTCTGCATTCGCCTTAACAAGCCTCGATACTGCTACAAGAATTGGCAGATATATTTTTCAAGAATTTTTTACTAATGCATCTGAAAAGACAAAAAAAACATATGCAAACATGTATGTGGCAACTTTTATTACTGTAGCTGCTTCAGCTGCATTATTAGCATATGGATATCAAAAGATTTGGCCAATATTTGGGTCAGCAAACCAGTTACTAGCAGCACTGGCTTTACTTGCAGTAACTTCCTGGCTTGCAAAATGTGGAAAGAAAACTGTTATGACTTTAATTCCTATGATATTTATGTTTGCAGTTTCACTTTCAGCATTATTCCTACTTATTAAACAATATTTATTCAGCGCGAATAAAAACATGATTTTAGGTGCTTTTGCAGTTCTATTATTTGTTTTGGCAATAGTATTAATAGTAGAAGCTTATAAGGCATTAAGTGCTAAACCTAAAAATAAAAATGTAAGTATTTAAAAAATAGTATAAAAGTCCATGGAATAAATAAATATGGTCTACTCAAAATTTTGAGTAGACCATATTTATTTCTTTTTAAAATTAAAATTTTATGAAGATGCCACTTGCCATGTGGGTGGCACTTTTATTACTTGTTCAATAATTTAAGGGCTTTATCAACAACATTTTCTGTTGTAAATCCAAATTCTTTAAACAGGGCATCAGCTGGTGCTGAAGCACCAAATCTATCAATGGCAATTATGTCGCCATCCAGTCCTACATATTTATGCCAACCAAAGGAAGAACCAGCCTCAACTGCCAGTCTAACTCTTAGATCTGATGGTAATATTGATTCCTTATATTCTTTTGATTGTGATTCAAATAAATCTAAACAAGGCATGCTTACTACTCTAGCCTTTATACCTTTTTCATTTAATATTTTAGCGCCTTCATAAATAAATTCTACTTCAGAACCAGAAGCCATTAAAATGATATCAGGATTGCTGCCTTCCTCTTCATAAGTTTTTAATATATAGGCACCTTTGAAAGCTTCCATTGAAGTTTCATCATATAGTGGAAGATTTTGCCTCGTAAGAATTAATGCAGTAGGTGTTGTTTTTGAACTCATTGCAAGGTACCAACCAGCAGCTGTTTCTTTAGAATCAGCTGGTCTAAACACATTAAAGTTTGGTAGAGCCCTAAGTGCTGCAAGATGTTCAATTGGTTCATGAGTAGGGCCATCTTCTCCAACAGCGATACTATCATGAGTTAAAACATAGGTTACTGGAAGATTCATAATGGAAGATAATCTCATAGCACCTTTCATGTAATCACTAAATACAAAGAAGGTTGAAACAAAAGGCTTAAGACCACCATGTACGTAGATCCCATTTGCAATAGCTGCCATGGCATGCTCTCTTACTCCAAAATGAAGATTAGATCCATTTCTATCTTCTTTTGAAAAATCGCCCATATCTTTCATATATGTTTTGTTAGATGGAGCAAGGTCTGCTGAACCACCTATAAGGTTTGGTACATATTTAGCTAATATATTTATTATTGCACCTGAAGAGTTTCTTGTTGCAGCTTTGCCTTCAAATTTCCACATTTCCTGAACCTTAAGTAAATCTGTACTAAGGTCTCCGCTTTGCCATGCTTCATATTCTTTAGATAGCTCTGGATTTGCTATGCGATACTGGGCATAAAGTTCATTCCAAGTTTCTTCTTTTTTTGCAAGCTCTGATTTAACGTCTTCCATGTGCTTAGTTACTTCACTTGGAACTGTAAAAGGCTCTTCATTCCAGCCCATGCATTTTTTCATTTCAATTATATTATCTTCACCAAGTGGTTCGCCATGTGCTGAAGCAGTACCTTGCTTTTTAGCACAACCAAATCCAATAATGGTTTTAATTTTAATAAAAGAAGGTTTATTTAATTCAAGTTTTGCAGTTTCAATAGCATTACCTATTGCTTGCATATCATTACCGTTTTCTACATATAAAACCTGCCATCCATAAGCATCAAATCTCTTTGCTACATCTTCTGTAAAGGCGATATCTGTAGAGCCTTCTATGGATATACTGTTTGAATCATACATTACAATAAGTTTAGAAAGACCTAGGGTGCCTGCTAGTGATGCTGCTTCTCCAGATATGCCTTCCATATTGTCTCCATCACCACATATAGCATAGGTGTAATGATCTACAATAGCATGCTTTTCTGTATTAAATTTTGATGCAAGATGACTTTCAGCTATAGCCATACCTACTGCATTAGCAATTCCCTGACCTAATGGTCCAGTGGTGATTTCAACACCATTTGTATGACCATACTCAGGATGACCAGGTGTTAAGCTTCCTAGTTGTCTGAAATTCTTTAGATCCTCAATAGTTAGGCCATATCCAAAAAGATGTAGCAATGAATATTCAAGCATTGATCCATGACCAGCGGATAATACAAATCTGTCTCTATCCTGCCATTTTGAATTTTTAGGGTTATGATTCATATGGTTTGCCCATAGTGTATATGCCATTGGTGCCACTCCGAGAGGAAGTCCCGGATGTCCTGATTTTGCTTTTTCTATTGCCTCGGCAGATAGAACCCTTATAGTGTCTACGGTTAATTGTTCAATTTTACTCAATTTTGTTTCCTCCTTGTTATATATGTTGATTTTTATACTTTTGTAAGCTACTAATAGTAGGTATTAGATTTATGTCTATAATAAATATAAGAGATTATCCTTTATATTGCAAGAAATTATAATTTCTATTAGGATATTTAGTTTAATATCTCACAACTTTCTATCATTATTATTAGTTCATCATTGATTTTAGATACTTTATCTTCATTAGTAAGTACAACTAAATAGTCACCAGGATAAATAACTGTCTCTCCATTAGGAAGTATTTCAAGGGCTCCACGTTTAATAGATACTAATAAACAATGGGATGGCCATTTGACTTCTTTAATTTGCTTACCATCCAGTTCTGACCCCATACAAACTGCAAATTCTAGTATAGCCTTATGTTTTCTACTGCCAAAAGGTAATTTTTCTCCTAAATTATGCAAATAATTTTCTAGCAGAGATTCATATATAGGTTTTGATGATAAAATATCTGTAACAACATAGGCTACTATAGATACAATAGCAAGAGAAAGCATATGTTTAAAGGAACCTGACATTTCAGCAATTAAAATAATCCCAGTTATAGGGGATCTAACTACAGCTGTAAAATACCCTGCCATTGCAAGTATTATGATATTATTAATATACATACTATCAAAGTGTACAAAATGTACCAGGGCTAATCCATAAACATTTCCTATTAAAGCACCAATTGCTAGTAGCGGAAGAAATATTCCTCCTGGAGCACCAGAACCATAACTTGCCATAGTGAATAAAAATTTTAAAAGAACTAGAACCACTAAGATTGTTATAGTGAGATTTCCTGTTACTAGTGATATTATAAGATCATGTCCTCCACCTAAAACTTGTGGTAAGAAAATTCCCAAAATAACTGAAATTAGAAGGGGGATTATAATTCTCATTTCTTTTGGAAGCCATTTTTGGCTTGCATATAAATCTTGGGTTTTTAAAAGAAGGTTATTAAAAACGACACCTAAAACACCTACAATAATTCCTAGTAAAACTATATAAAAATAAAATTTAAGTGGTAATACGGATATATTTTCAAAATTAAAAACTGGTTTCAATCCAAAAAAACCTCGCGCTACAAAATCAGCGGATAGTGCTGCAGCTAAAGTTGAAAGCAAAACTAAAGGAGAAAAGTTTTTATGGACTTCCTCTAATGAAAACATTACAGCTGCCAGGGGAGCATTAAAAGCAGCGGCTAGTCCCGCACTTGCTCCACTTGTAATAAGATATTTTTCTTCGATTTTTATTCGCTTAAATACCTTGCTAAAACCTTGCCCAACCGCTGCGCCTAGCTGAACAGAAGGGCCTTCGCGACCTAGAGAAAGTCCGGATCCTATTGAAATAATTCCTCCAATAAACTTGCCAATCATAACTCTCCACCATTTCATTTGAAGCTTTCCAATTAGAACTCCCTCAACTTGAGGAATACCACTTCCGCTTATCATGGGATCATGTTTAACCATTAATCCTGCAATATATCCCATAATTATTAAAGCGCCTATCCATGGGAGGATGAGTATAGGTTTTATAGATATAGCTTTATAAACTTCAATTAAAAGCAGTCCTGCCTTTTCAAGTGAATAACGATACATTACAATTAGTAAACCTGTAATAATACCTACGCATATCCCCTCAAATACAAGTTTTAATCTAAAACTGTGCCAGTGGAATAATGTATCATGGGTATTGTATTTGTCTTTTAATTCCATCATATGCCTCCATTGCTGTAAAAAATTATTGATTTATAGTTTTTTGAATTTTTTAAAGCATATATTATAATTACCTTACATCATATATTTTATCACACATAAAAGTATATTTGTAGATAGCTTTGACAAATAATAAACCATTACCTTTATTATGACAATTAAGTTATTAGCTTATTATCACTGAACTGAAAATATATGGTTAATTAATAGGGGATGATTAAGTACTATTTTAACCTTGTTAAATAGCACTTGATCATCCCTTGATTTTATCTTTATAATGTTTTTATTTTGGAACGTCCGCGGTATTATTTTTTAGTTTGACTTCAATTTCTAAAAGTATCTTTTGTTGATAGAACATTAGTAAATAACAGATAGCACTAGCCATAAAAAATAACACAAATGTTGAAACTTTAAACACTAGGAATCCAATAATTATAAAGCTTGCAAAATTCATTAGTGTAATGTGAATTTTCTTAATGGAGTAGTAAGTTGCAGTTTTAAGAATATCTTTCCAATTTAAATAAAATCTTGAGATTATTGGGAATACATAGAGGCTTATAAAAAAAATAAAAGCAATAGCCATAAAAATCAGGGAAGTTAAAATTTGTGGGTAACCCTTTGAAATAAAGAATCTAGTATCAATGAAAAGTATAACAATTATAAATACCTCTAGAGTCCAAAAGATTAATGATTGAAAAAAATTAGATTTATATGCTTTAAAAAAATCTTTTGTAATACTTATATCTTTTTTCCTTATAAGTTTTCCCATTACACTAAGTAGTGCAGTGGCTGCAGGACCTATTGGTATACAGCATAGGATAATAATAGAAACGAACCAGGGTGGTATAGGTGCTCCACCATTAGACAGAATCACAAGCATTATGAAAAGTAGTGGGATATTGAGAAGGCAAAAGTAAAAATTGCCCAAGAAAAACCAAAATATGTAATTAGTAATAGTGTGAATAGGTCCTTCACCAAATTCTGTTTTTATTTTAGTCATTTTATCCTCCAATTGCATCTATTAAATGCTACTATTCAAATAGATCAAATTAATTTTATATAAATAAATATAAATAATTATTAGTAAATTTTAAAAGCTACTTAAAATGTAACATAAATCCTGTGAAATGCAAATAGGCAGAAGATATAAAAAACATTGCAGGATTTTGGTATTTTGTACAGATTTAAATTAACAAAAGTTTTACTAAGTTTGTAGTATAATGGATATATGGATGAAGATCCTGAGAGGGTGCATAAAATGAAGATTGGAATTATTGGACTAGGAGATATAGCAAAAAAAGGATACTTACCAGTTCTTACTGAAAAAGAAAATATAGAGATTATACTTTGCACTAGGAATATTGACACGCTGAAAAAAATATCGAAAAAATATAGAATTACACAATATGTTCAAACCATAGATGAATTAATAGAAAAGGGCATAGATGCAGCTTTTGTCAGTACTGCCACTGATGCGCATTTTCAAATATCAGAAAAACTTCTAACAAATGGGATTAGTGTGTACGTTGATAAACCAATATCTTTAAATTTTGATGAGACGAAAAAACTAGTGGCACTAGCTAAGGAAAATGGTTTAGTTGCTATGGTAGGATTTAATAGAAGATTTGCCCCTATGATGCACAAACTAAAAGAACATGGTAAAGCAGATATTATTATTATACAAAAGAATAGATTTCAATTTCCAGATCAGGTAAGGCGTGCTATTGTTGAGGATTTCATACACGTTGTTGATACTCTTAGATTTTTGATGGATACTGAGGTGAAAGAAGTCCAGGTTCGTTATTTAAAGAAGGACAACCTACTTCACAATGTAATTATTCAATTAATAGGAGAAGAATGTACTGCTATTGGAATTATGAATAGAAATAATGGTGTTACTGAAGAAATAATAGAATATATGACTGCTGAGAATAAATTTGTGGTGGAAAATTTTATAGAAACTACTCACTTTCACAATAAAGACAAGAATATATCAAAGTTTGGTGATTGGGAACCTACATTATATAAGCGTGGATTTTATCAAATAGTAGATCATTTTTTAAACTGTGTAGAAAATAAGATAGAGCCAAATCCATCTATTTCAGATTCTTTGATTACTCATGAGATTTGTGAAAAAATTGTGCTGATGATAGAAAAATAAATTTAATAAGAATAATGAATATTGGTAGAGATAAACAGTAGAGGAGGCAATGTTTATGAATTTAAATGGCAAAGTTGCTATAGTTACAGGAGCATCTAGAGGAATTGGAAAAGGTATTGCAATAGAGCTTGCGAAAGCTGGAGCTTGTGTTGTAATAAATTATAAAAGCAATGATAATGCGGCTGAAAAAACTTTGCATGAAATTATAGAGATAGGAGCTTATGCCTTGATAATTAAAGGGGATGTAAGTGATTATGAATTCTCAAAGCAGTTGATTAAAACTACTGTGGAAAAATTGGGTAAGGTAGATATATTGATAAATAATGCAGGAATATCAAAAATAGGTTTATTTATGGATGCATCCCCTGAGGAATGGGACAATATTTTAAATGTAAATCTAAGGGGTACTATTAATTGCTCCCATAGTGTAGTAAAAGAAATGATAAAGCAAAAGAGTGGAGTAATAATAAATATATCCTCCATGTGGGGAAATGTAGGTGCATCGTGTGAAGTGATTTATTCTGCATCTAAAGGAGCAATTAACTCTTTTACAAAGGCGTTGGCTAAGGAACTTGCACCATCTAATATTAGGGTTAATGCCATTGCACCAGGGGTTATAGATACAGAAATGAATAGCTTCCTTACTAGCGAAGAACGCAAATCTCTAGTTTCCGAAATACCTATGATGAAATTTGGTGAAGTTCAGGATGTTGGAATGCTTGTAACTTTTTTAGTCAGTGAAAAATCAAAGTATATTACAGGACAAGTGCTATCAATAGATGGAGGAATGAGTTAAATAAAATTATAAAATAAATTATTTAATAGATTATTAATACTTTCTTAAGAGACTATTAATATATTTGTCCAAATAATATGATATAATTAAATTATTATTTAACAAATAAATCCTATGAAATGAAAGAGGGAAAATATATCATGGAATATACAAATGGCAAGAACATAATTTCAAAGTTAATGAAATCAGTTTTGACAATGGGTACCTTTATTGTTTTATTGGTAGCAGTACCATATATAGCTATCTTTGTTATTAGAGTCTTGTTTTATATTGCAGTTTTTGGAGTTATAGTTTGGTATGGCATTAAGATGGTAAAGGGTATAAAGAATTTTATTTATAAACTTAGCACAAAGAAGAATGCTAACATACAAGCTGATATAGCTAGCAATGAAAGTTATGGAACTGACTCCATGGATATTAATTATGAGGATAGTACTATTATCGATGTAGATTATAAAAAGGTAGAATAACCTAAATTATAATAAGGTTAATGAGAGTTTATAAATTATGTTTTAAAAACCAGTCTATATGTTAGATTGGTTTTTTATTTTTGGTATTTTATAAATCTTTATTAAAATGTAGAAAACTCTTATAAACTTAGGCAATCTTTGATATAATTTTAGTGCGAGGAAAATGGGGGGGCAAGAATGAGTAGAATTTTAATAGTGGAAGATGAAGAGTCTATTAGGAAATTTATTAAAATTAGTTTGAAGAGAGAAAAATTTCAGGTATTTGAGGCTGCATCAGCAGAAGAAGGTATGCAAAAGATATTACAAGAAACTCCAGATGTGATTATATTAGATGTTATGCTTCCTGGAATGAATGGATTCCAGCTTTGTGAAAAATTAAAAAAAGAAAATGAAAATATAGGTATAATTATTTTGACAGCTAGGGCACAGGATATGGATAAAATCATGGGATTAGAATTTGGTGCAGACGATTATATGGTTAAGCCATTTAACCCTTTAGAACTTATTGCGCGGATAAATGCCCTTTTAAGGCGAATGAAATATAAAAATAAAGAACAATCAAATTTTATTGATTCTGGAGAATTTAGAATTGATCTATACTCAAAGAAAATTTTCAAAAGTGATATAGAATTAGATTTAACACCAAAAGAATTTCTGATGATGAAAATGTTTATTCAAAATCCTAGTAAGGCATTAAGTCGTGATGAACTTTTAAATTCAATTTGGGGATATGAGTTTATCGGGGATACTAAAATAGTAGATGTAAATATTAGAAGACTTAGAAGCAAAGTTGAGAAAGATCCATCAGAGCCTAAGTATATAGAGACGGTTTGGGGAACAGGATACAGATGGGGGGCATCTTAAAGTGAAGTCCATAAGAACTAAGCTTGCTGGTAGTTACTTACTAGTAATACTAATTACTGTTATAATTGTAGAGGGACTTTTGATAGCAGCCACAAAAAAATACTATTATAAGAATTTAGAATCAAATTTATCAAATCAGCTAAAGTTATCTACTAGTTTTTATAATACATACCTAGCCTCAGCAGGTGTGAATGAAAATGTAGCTAATAATGTAGATGTGTTTTATGAAAATATTAATGCAGAAGTTCAAATTATAGACTTAGATGGGTTTGTTATTATGGATTCACTGGGATTTATACCTTCAGAAAAATTAGGGTCAAAGGATTTTAAAGCAGCTTTAGGAGGGGAAATTGGTAGTATTATTGACAGGCAAAAATATGAAAATGAGGGGGTCATGACAGTGGCATATCCCTTGTTTTACAATGGAAAAATAAATGGGGTGTTGAGATTTATAACCTCCATTAAGAAAATTGATGAGGATATTTATGAGTTGTCTAGATTTTTTCTCATTACCGGTGGAATGGTTATTGTCCTATCAGGGATAGTAAGCCTCTTTATATCCAATATAATAACTAAACCTATAAAAAAAATTATGGTAGGCGCGCAAAAAATGGCTAGTGGAAATTTCAATGAGAAGATTAATATAAACTCAGATGATGAGCTCGGACAACTAGCAAAAACCTTAAACTATATGACTGAAGAAATATTAAAAAGTGAAAGGCTGAAAAATGAATTTATTGCATCTGTTTCACATGAACTTAGAACGCCGCTTACATCTATTAAAGGCTGGTCTATTGTACTAAATTCTAGTAAGTTAGAAGACGAAGAAGAACTTAAAGAGGGGCTTGAAATTATAGAACAAGAATCTGATAGATTAACATTTTTAGTTGAAGATTTGTTGGATTTTTCTAAATTATCTTCAGGGAAGGTGTCCATAAAGAAGGATTTTATTGATTTAAAGGATATTTTGATTAATATAAAAATGCAGACCATGCCTAGAGTTTTAAAGGAAAATATTCAGCTCAATCTAGAAATTGAAGAAAATTTACCGAAATTATTCATGGATAGAAACAGGTTAAAACAAGTACTGCTAAATATTTTAGATAATTCTTTTAAATTCACCCCAAATGGCGGTAATATAAGTATAAAGGCGTATTTAGAAACTGGAAATATTGTAATAAAAGTAATAGATACAGGATGTGGTATACCAAAAGATGAATTGCCCAGAGTAAAAGAAAAATTTTTTAAAGGTAAGAATGCTAATTCTAAAAATGGTATAGGACTTTCAATATGTGATGAAATTATAAAGCTTCATGATGGCAAACTCCAAATTAATAGTCTCATCGATAAGGGTACAGAAGTATGTATAATTATTCCAATATAATTTGTAAACTATCACACTACGCAGGGGAGAAGAGTTATGAAAAAAATATTAGCTTTATTTATGTTAGTAATGATACTAATAAATCTTACAGCTTGTAATCATGTGGATTTATCAATAGCAAGTAGAGTAATACCGCCTAAAGTAGAAATTCCTGTTAATGGGATTTGGAAGGTAGAGAGCTATTCTTTTTCTGTAATGTCCAAAATGACGGAAGAGGAAGCAAAGCAGTGGATTGGAAAAAAAGCATCTTTTGATAAGGAAAAAATTCTGCTCCCAGATGATAATTGTGAAAAACCGGAGTTTAAGATTAAAAGTGTGGACGCAAAGACATATCTGTACAGCAATTACAAAAGTTCTATGGAAAGTCTTAATATAGATAAAAGTGAAATTAAGATTATTACTATTACCTCTAATAAAAATTATTTTAGAGATATTATAGAAATTGATGATAATAGGATAGTAATAATAAAGGATGGAGTATTTTTCTTCCTGTTAAAGCAATCTGATGAAAATAAAATTAGTATTGTTGACATTGAAAATGAAAAAAAAATATCTTATAGTAAATTAGAACCCTATACGAAAGGCAATAAATCGGGACTTTTGCTTGGTTTAAAATATTATAAAACTGTTAATTATAAATTGCCTTATATTAATGAAAATAAAACAGTATTGGAACCAGTATACAAAACGCTATGGATTAATTATGATGGCGAGGTAGCGTCAATATCTGAACTTCCATTTTTATTTGTGCCCAGGAGGACTGGGTTTTGGAAACTTCAAGTTAGTAGAGAAATTACTAATAATCATGGTGTGGATTACTTTATAGCAGCCCCTATAGGCAAAGAAATGAAGAAAGCTAACATAAAAGTCGAAAATACAGATTATTATGATTTTAAAAGTATTAATTTTGTTGGAAATGATTATGTGTGTTATGAGAGAGATATTAAAAGTGGTGTAAAAGATTATAGACAATTTAATGAATCTCATTCATTAGAAGTAGTTCCCTTGGATACTATATATACTTCATCGGAAGTTCCAATTATTGCATCAAAGGTGCTAGGAGAAAAGGGGATAGAAGGTCTTAATTCTGGTGCAAAATCATATTTGAGAACCATTCCAGCAACTGATAAAGATCTATTATATGATACTCCTGAACCTACAAATTTTGGGGTTTTTAGAGAGAATGGGAAATGGTTGTTACGTGGAAGATTAAATTATGCTAGCTCATCTGTAAAAAATAAATATGTGGATTTTAAAGTAGATATAAAAGCATCTGAAAGCCTGGTAAACTATGATTCACTATTTCCATCCTGGGAGGTTATAAAGCAAAAGGTTCCCAGTGCATTAGATGCATATACATCTCCTAATAAAGATATTGTAGTAGTATTAACGAATTCGAAATTATTAGTTTATGCTATAAAAAACAATATTTTGGGGCAGGCTCCATTGAAAGAGTTACCGCTTAAAAATTCAGAAGTGTCTGTTATGGCACAGTGGGCAACAGATGATTATGTTAAAATCTGGTCTGACGAGGTAAAGAACCTTCAAGGTAAATAGTATAATGGAGCTTCATAAATTAATTTTATGTAGTAAACAAGGGGGAAAAATGCAGATTGAAATTATTAAATTTATACAATCAATAAAATCTCCAGCTTTGGATATTTTTTTCCAAATGGTTACAATGACAGGAGAAGAGAATTTTTACATTATTGCAGCTGCAATTATATTTTGGTGTATAAATAAAAAATTTGGGTATAAACTTGGATTTGCGCTACTTACAAGTACAATTGTAAACACTCTACTTAAGAGTTTAGTAAACGCATCGAGACCTATAGGTGTGGCAGGAATAAGATCTTTAAGAGTTCAAACGGCTACAGGACAATCATTTCCAAGTGGACATACCCAAGGCGCGGTTACATTTTGGTTTTCGTGGATTCGAGAGATAAGAAAAAGGTGGATTTATATAGTTGGAATCGTAGCAATTATTTTAGTTGCATATTCTAGAATGTATCTAGGGGTACATTACCCAATAGATGTAATTGGTGGAATAGTTATAGGTATTACCTGGGTTTTTATTTCCAATTATATTTTTGATTATGCTGAAGCAACTAAAAGAAAATGGATTTTAATGATAATTATTCTGCCTATACTTATTGGAATGATATTTTTTAAAGAAAAAACTTATTATACAATATCGGGAACAGTATTGGGATTTTACATTGGATATATACTAGAGTCAAAGTATGTTCATTACGATGTTAGAAGTGCTATGCTAGCTCAAGTATTGAAGGTAGTCTTTGGATTAACTAGTCTTATAATATTAAAAACTACATTAAAGGTAATTTTCCCCATCAGTATATTCGCTGATTTTTTTAGATACTTTGTAATTGGATTGTGGATTACGGTTGGAGCACCATCTATTTTTAATAGATTTAGTAGATAAATCTCACTAAAATTATAACTCGAATCAATGTAGACATGATGTGGTATATGATGCTAAAATTACTATTAGGAAATGTAATTAAAGTTTATATTAGATTTGAAGCTAAATAGTAATATTGTATGAAATGTAGATTACGATACAATATTACTAAATTTAGTGGTTCTGAAGCATTAGTTTAAATAAAAATGAGATACATTGAAGGAGCTGATAGGTATGCCACAGTTAAAATTTCAAGGAGTGGAAGTAAATGATATTTGCAGCATAAGTGTAGATATGCTACAAGAAATGCAAGAACTTCTTAAGTGTCCCAAAAATTATTTTACATTAGAATGTTCTAATTCAACATTTATTATGGAGGGCAAAATAATAAAAGCAGCCACTATGGTAGAGGTAGCATGGTTTGATAGAGGCCAAGAAGTTCAGGATGCCATGGCTAAAATAATTACAAAACAAATCCATTTAGTTGGATATAAAGATGTAGATGTTATTTTTAGGATTTTAGAAGAAAAATTATACTATGAAAATGGAGAGCATTTTTAAAATTAGTCAAATGTAAACACTATTAATGCTAATAGTGTTTTTTATTTGTAGATTTCTGATTAAGGTTAAATAAAAATAACAAATACAGTAGAATATAATTTTTAAAATAGTAAAACATATAAGCATAAACATAGATAAGGGAGATGTTTTTATGCCTAAAGATAGTCAACCGGACAATAAATTTTCTAGATTAGTTAAGAGTAATTATGATACTCCTATAACAAGGGAAACTGGTAAAAATCATAATGCCACAACAAAAAAGCAATCAGCTGATAGAAAATAAAAGAGATAAAGCATATAAACTTTTGTTTATATGCTTTATCTTATGAAAAATTCATAAATTAAAGATATGTTAGCAAACTTTACTGTTATCTTTCATTATAAATTGCTAAGAAATAAAAAATATTGCTATAATTTATTGCATTATCACAATATTATGTTAGAATTTATATATATTATTATTAATAATATTATTTTAATTTTAGCTTGCACTAGCTAATCCCAGGTAAAGGTCTGTGGTTATTTATATTTTGAAGCTACAGTGAGCCTGTGGCTTTTTATATTTTTATATACAAAGATTAAATTATTAATAAGATTTTTATGAATACATGTACAAAATGGTACTATTAAAGAAGGAGTGAATATATTGAGTTTTTATGTTTATAATACATTGACTAGAAATAAAGATGAGTTTATACCTTATAAAGAAGGTGAAGTGGGAATGTACACCTGTGGGCCTACAGTGTACAATTATGCACACATAGGTAATTTACGTACATACATTTTTGAGGATATACTCAAAAAATCCTTAGAGTATGTAAATTTTAAAGTTAAGCATGTAATGAATGTGACAGATGTAGGTCACCTTCAATCAGATGGGGATGAGGGCGAAG
Organism: uncultured Clostridium sp.; assembly: GCA_964467165.1. GTDB lineage: Bacteria > Bacillota > Clostridia > Clostridiales > Clostridiaceae > Clostridium_AD. The sequence goes on along the minus strand of CAYXOL010000006.1, from coordinate 16,265 downwards.
ATAAGATGGCGTTAGGCGCAAGCCGTGAGCATAAAACAGTATGGGAAATCGCTAAGTTTTATGAAGATTCCTTTTTTGAAGATTGTAAAAAGCTTAATATAAAAAGACCAACTATTGTTTGTAGAGCAACTGATCATATCCAGGACATGATAGATCTTATTAAGAAACTTGAAGAAAAAGGCTACACTTATGTTTCTAATGGAAATGTATATTTTGAAATCGATAAATTTCCAGATTACACTAAGCTTGCGAATATTAGTATAGATGAGCTTAAAGCAGGAAGTAGAATAGAAATAGATCCTAATAAAAAAAATCCCCTTGATTTTGTATTATGGTTTACAAATTCTAAGTTTTCTAATCAGATTATGCAGTGGGAGTCACCTTGGGGTAGAGGATTTCCAGGTTGGCATTTAGAATGCTCTGCAATGTCTATTAAATATATTGGTGAATATTTAGATATTCATTGTGGCGGAATAGATCATATTGCTATACACCACACCAATGAAGTAGCTCAATCTGAGGGTGCACTAGGACATAAATGGGTAAAGTATTGGATGCATGCGGAGTTTCTAGTAGTAGATAGTGGTAAAATGTCGAAATCTACTGGTGAATTCTTAACAGTATCAAAACTTGAAGAAGAAGGATATAGTCCTTTAGATTACAGATATTTCTGTCTTCTATCTAAATATAGAAAGCAGTTGGTTTTTAGTTTTGAGAGTTTAACTGATGCCAAGAAAGGACTAAAAAAGCTTAAAGAGAGAATCGCGTCTGTTTTAATTTCAGTAGATGAAAATGATACAGTAAATGATGGGAAAATAGCATCTTACAAAGAGAATTTCACGTCTTGCATAAGTGATGATTTAAATATAGCAAATGCCTTCACTGTTCTTTTTGATGTTTTAAAAGATGGTGAGCTTAATAATAAGGAAAAAGGTATACTTATAGAAGATTTTGATAAGGTACTGTCATTAGATCTTATGATGGTGGAAAAGGGGATTCCGGGTTTAGATGAGGGATTTATAAATAAGCTTATAATTGAGAGAGCTGACGCAAGAGCCAGTAAAAATTGGGCTAGAGCAGATGAAATAAGAAATGAATTTATAGCTATGAATATTGAACTTCTAGATACTAAGGAAGGAACAACTTGGAAAGTTAAATAAGTATGAATTAATAAAGCATTTATGAGTAATCATAAATGCTTTATTTTAGTTGGAGGTTATAGGGATATTGGGATTTTAAGTCTGATTAAGCAAATATTAAGAAGGAAATGTAAAAAAGGTTGAAATTACTCCCTTTACAAATTACAATAATTATGAAAAATACCGTAAATTAAAATTAAATATCTATAAATGAGCGAATCCGAATACAAAATTTACCACATAAAATTCAAATGAGCTACCTAGGCTATTTTTAAGGTTTCAAAAATAGTTTCAAGAGAATTTCCTATGGAAACTTGATTAAAGATCCAAGATACTTGTTCTTTTTTAGCTTGGTTCCTTGCAATTTTAAGCCCGGCACTAAAATTTAATGTACCATGACTTACTTCTAGTTCACAGTATACGTAAGTCATCATTAGCAGCAAGAAGTATCTTTTTATGCTACGACTACTTCTAACTTGATAATGATTTAATCCAAGATATTTTTTGGTTTCCCTAAAAAATGTTTCTATTGGCCACCTGTGTTTATAGTGATTTAATAGTTGCTCTGTAGTGAGAGATGTATCTAGGGTTATAAATGCTCTTAAACAACCATCCTTAAAAAGAGCTTCTTTAGGCCAACAAAGAGCAATCAAAGAGTTCTTGATATCATTAAGCTTGCACCTATATGTGTATACATAATACTCATTATTGCCAACTTTGACTAGGCTGACATCATTCTTAGTTAATGTATTAATCATACGGTTAAGCTTGATTCCAAGTCTTTCATGACCTATTGGATATATTACTCTATTTGTTCTTAATCCTCCAATATAGGCGTAGCCTGCTTCTTTAGAAACATCAAATAACTTTTTATTACTATACCAACTATCACATAAAACATAACCCTTATCTACCGGAGGTGGCAAGGATTTTATAAACTCAATTGCCATTTGGATTTTACTCATGTTTACTTTATCATAGATCTCCATAGTGTATGGCAAAACAAGAGTATCACACAATAACATAACGGTAACTAATTGATGACCATAAACTGTTTTACCTTTTAAATGCGAGTTATGGAATCCACATTTTTCAGTAGGTTTCTTAGCCTTTGACGAGGGCACTGTCTTCTCTGAAATAGTGTCATCAATTACAACATAAATAGGTTTGCCAGTTTTTTTAGATGTTTCCCATATTCTCATAATTACATGTTTTTTCAGGGCTCTTTCAATAAAATCTTCATTCCAGGGGCTCTCAGATAAAAACTTTCCAATATTGGTCCGATGCCTAACCGGCATGAAATCCGAAACGTCAGTTACCTTTCCGCAGTAGCCTTTAGTCACCATAGAATTTATAAATAATATTAAATGGTGAATCTGAGGAGTTGTAAGATACAGAGTTATTTTTAATTCAATTAAAAATTTGTATATGGGTGATGATTTTGTTACAATTGAGTTGTTAAACATTTATGTTTTTCTCCTTAGTTATGTTTTGTGTGGTAACTTAATTATAACAGGAGATTATATAAATGTTTTTCTTTTTTTGTTCACTGGAAATTTATTGAATTAAAATCGCTCATTTATAGTAAATATATTTAAAGTGTAACAGTAAACACTGGAATTGTATTTTGAGGGTTAAACTAATGTGAATTAAAATGGGGGGAATCAAATTGAAATTGGGAAAGAAAATATTAAGAATGGTTTTAACAATTTAATGTTCAATTCTTAGTTGATGAACAATGCAAGATCCTTCAAAATTAGGTGAGAAATATGATGCGGAAAAAGCAATATTAGAAGGAGTTGATGGTAAACTTTCATCCGATGATAAAGTAAATATATCTTCTGATATGGTAATGAATCATTCTAAAACATTACAGCACTATCAGAGGAGATGGCATCAGTTTCTGATACCGTGGCGTCAACTATAGGAGATGTAGCCATTAAAAACCAGGCTCAGGCTAGTGAATTATTTAACATAACTACATTAGTTAATAATTTTGGCACGGACCTGGATAAAGCAGTAGTTTCTATTGAAGAAATTAATTCTACGGCTAATTTGATGAGCATCAAAGCTAAGAATAGTAATGGAGAGTTACTAGTGCTTGAAAATTCAATAACAAGTATTGCTATATCTGTGGAAGATATAAAAAATAAAATTGGTGGATTAGAAAGCAATATTTCTGAGATAAGCCAAATATCAAATCTAATAAACAATATTGCAGAGCAGACTAATCTGTTAGCATTAAATGCAGCCATAGAAGCGGCTAGAGCAGGAGAGGCCGGAAGAGGTTTTTCAGTGGTAGCAGAAGAAATAAGAAAACTTGCAGAACAGTCTAAGCACTCTTCTGGAAATATAAATAATTTATTACAAGGCATATCAACAGAAAGTGTGGCTGTAGCTCTGAGTTCTCATAGTGCTTATAATATTCTACAAAATCAGGTGGGAGTTATTAAAACTTCTATAAGTTCATTTAAAGAAATTGTAGAAAATATTGAAAGCAGTATACCACTGATTAATGAAGTAAATAATAACATAGTGAAAATTGATAACAACAAAGAGGTTATTATTAACAAAATCAATGAAATTTCTAGGGTGTCGGAAGAAATATCGGCTTTTTCTGAAGAAATATCTTCAGCTGCGGGGGAAATGGCTGGATCTTCCACCGAAGTTGCAAATTCGTCTGAAAATTTAAATGGGTTAACTTTAGGGGTTTTATTCAATTTGTTGCTGAGTTGATATAAAGACAACAATATGATAAAATATACATAAAATACTTATTATGGTTTAAGGGGGGAGATATTTAATTGATAACTAAATTAGTAATTGGGGGATTATTTTGTATAATCTTTATTATGCATATTGTTTTCATTAAAGTGGAAAATAAAAAAGGGTGTTATTATACGAAGCCTTTATTAATGCCACTTGTGGCAATTTATTATATCTTAAGTGCATCAGAAGTTAATAAATTTATTGTAATAGCATTAGTCTTTGGTTTCATTGGCGATGTATTTTTAATGTGGCCACAAAGAAAAAATAATTTCATGCTGGGCCTTGGAGGATTCCTCCTAGGTCACTTTTGCTATGTTTTACTCTTTTTACAAAGAATTTCTTTTGCAAAAGATGTACCAGCATGGTTTTACCTTATTATAGTAATATATGTTATTATAGCTACGACTGTAATGAAAGAATTGACAGCGTATTTAGGAGATATGAAAGTACCTACTTATGTATATATGGCAGTTATTTTATTAATGAGCTTTTCTAGTTTAGCACGTATTTGGGTTATGCCTATGAGTACAGCCTTCTTGCTTCCTTTTATTGGGTCATTATTATTTTTATGTTCAGATACTGTGTTAGGATTTTATACTTTTAAAGGTAAATTTAAAAATGGAGATATATACATTATGCTAACTTATGTTTTAGCTCAAGTTTTAGCTCAAGTTTTAATTGTTGGTGGATATTTATAAAATATTTTATATTTTAAGGTAATTTCAGAAGAAAAGTGCCAATACTTAAATTAGAATGGAATCTGAATAAAAGGGGGAGGTGATATAATGAGAAGATTTATAATAATAGTGGCCGCTGTATGTATTGTAGTAATTGGTATAACTTATTTAATTCATAGGTTAGTTGGTAGAGTGAAATATGCTAAATATGTTCCAGCAGTAATTTTTCTCCTTATGGGAATATATAACGTGTACATGATTAGGACGGCTCCTGGTGAAGGGTTCGGAGATATAATAAAAGCACTGTATATATTTGTATGTGTTGCTTGTTTTTTAAGCGGAGTAGGTACAGGGGTGTTTATTGATTTTATTTTACCCAGGATATCTTCTAAAAAATAGAACTATGGATAAATGAGTTTTAATTTTAAATAGTAATAAAATAAATATATAATGTAATGGAGATAGAGTTGGGAAGGCCAATCTATCTATATTATTTTTTGCAAATGAAGGTATATATAAACTTTGTGAAATTAAGGAGCTATTCTATCTCTATCCCTTGGGAACAGAGTAACTTCACGTACATTTCTAAGACCTAAAAGTTGAGAAGTTAATCTTTCAAGTCCTATGGCGAGTCCACCAGTAGTTATTTCAACGCCTCTAAATAATAAGTCGAAGCTATGTATATTATCAGTCCCTTCTGGCATGGTGTACATAGGTCTTTTGCTACGAGGATAATGAGTTAGAAATATGAAATCAGAAATATATTTCTCCTTTACGTATTCATATATTATGACCTCCCTTAAAATAATTTTTAATATAAAAATGTCGTTAAAAAATCCCTGAGCATAAATATTGCTCAGGGACGAAAAATTTCCGTGGTACCACCCTCATTAATCATTAAATATAACTAAAGATAGAATGGAATTTTAAATATGGAATAATAAATACGTCAAAAAAACTCTCACTCCATATAGGAGTGAGAGTTCAAATGTACAACCCCGAGATGTCTTTCAGTATAATAATTCTTATTAGGTTTGCACCATCCCTAACTCACTTAGAAGAATTAATTATCTTACTTTTCTCATCATGGTTTTTACAAAAATTACTATAAATTTTATATAATAATAACATTACCATTTTTTATTGTCAAGATAAATTATTCGATTTTACTTCTCTCTGAAGCGGCCTCAATTTTTTCATGGCTACCAAGTGATTTTGGTAATCTAGCATCCTCATTTTTCTTTATGATTATTTGTTCCTGTGTTGTATAGTTATAGTTTTTCGCATCTTTTCTTGACATAGATATTGCCTCCTTCCTAAATTTTATTGAGATATTATATACACTAGTTTCTCCAGCATTGATAGTATAATACGCTTTCGGTAAAAATCAAACTTATGATTTTTAAAAAGAAAACTTCATAACTGTCCCCTTACTTTACTTTTTTAATGCACTATAAGTCAATTTAGTTTATAATATTATGTATAGTTAAAAAGTAAGATAGAAATATTGTTAAATGAAATAATTTATATCTGAGGTGATGAGCATGGACAGAGTAAGTTTAAAAGCTTCAATAGTAATTGGAATTATTGGTATGATTTTAATATCCATTATATATTTTAAGCCGGTGAGCATAGTAAGAAACTATAGTGGATATATATTTGATGACAATAGTGATTTTCAAAAACCCACAGAAATTGTTCTGGTGGGAGAACTAAAAAAGAAATTATCTTTAAATCATGTATTTACTGGAAGTATTGAAGTGGATGGAATTACAGAGAAGGTTATTTTAAAGAGAATATGGTCTAAAAATAATATTTTTAAAAGTGTGGGATACAATACATATATAGAAACTAAAAATACTAAAACAGGGCAATATGAAGTCACTGGAACGCTTGATACATCAAAAGATTTTAATCAAATCCTTATAAGACTGAGTAAGATAGACACTAAATATAATGGTAAATATAATATTTGTGGTCCAAGTAGTAATATAGAAGAGGCCAAAGGTATTATAAAAAATATGGAGGAAAATAATTAAGTTATTGGGGGAATTTTAATGTCTAAAGAGTTAATTTTAAAACTAAAGCCATACATAAGTGAAAAAATATGGGGATGGGAGAAATGGGTGCTTTCATGTCATGAGGATGGAAAATGCACAGTTCAAGATGGTATCTATGAAGGAGAAAAATTATCAGAACTTCTAGGATGTGGCAATGATTTTCCTATATTAAGTAAAATTATAAGTGCAGAATATAATTTATCGGTACAAGTACATCCAAATGATGATTATGCTAAAAGGGTTGAAAACGCTAATGGAAAAACAGAGTGTTGGTACATATTAGAAGCAAAGGAAGGCGCGACTTTAATATCAGGAATAAAGAAGGGCTTAACTAAAGAAAAGCTTAGAGAAATTATAAAAGAAGATAAATTAGAGGATTATTTAGAACGAATAAGTGTAAAAAGAGGAGATTTCATTTATATACCAGCTGGCACTGTACATGCTATAGAAGCTGGTATAAAGCTTGTTGAAGTACAGCAAAGTAGTAATATAACCTATAGACTTCATGACTGGGGAAGAGGTAGAGAATTGCACATTGAAAAATCTTTAGATGTCATAGATTATGAGGGTAAAAATGGTGGTGGAAAAATTGATAAATTTGAAAAATTAGACACACCGTATTTTAAAGTTGAAAAAATTATTGTCCATAATACTTATTTAGACAGGGTTAATGAAAGTTTCCATAGCTACATTGTAATAGGTGGTGAGGGGATAATTAATGCTAATAATGTACAAATTAAATTAAAAGAAGAAGAAACAATTTATATATCAAAAGGAGTAGAGTATACACTTAAAGGAAATATGGAATTAATTAAATCCTCTGTTTAAAGTAAAAGATAATTATGAATTTTCTTAATTTATTTATTAACTAAAAAATATAAAGGTGGTTTTTAATGTGAAAACAATGAAGTTTATGAAGAATGTAATGGTATTAGGTACATTGATTTTTGTGGTTTTTCTAGGAGGCTGTGCTAATAAGCAGCAAGTTAAGGTTGATAGCACCACCGCAGTAGCGGAGAAGGTAGAGCAAACAAAAGAAATCAAAACAGAAAAAGGAGTAAATGACAAAAATCCAATAGTCACTATAGAAATGGAAGATGCCTCCGTTATAAAAATAGAATTATATCCAGAGATTGCACCTAATACGGTTAGAAATTTTGTTTCACTAGTTCAGAGTGGTTTTTATAATGGATTGATTTTTCATAGAGTAATACCAGGTTTTATGATACAAGGAGGAGATCCAGAAGGAACAGGTGGTGGCGACCCAGGGTACTCAATAGCTGGTGAGTTTAGTGAGAACGGTTTTAACAATGAACTAAAGCATGAAAAAGGAGTAATTTCTATGGCTAGGACTGGTGAACCCAATTCGGCTGGTTCACAATTCTTTATAGTTGTTGCTACCTCTGCCAATAATTCTGCTAGTTTAGATGGCAAGTATGCTTCTTTTGGTAAGGTTACAGAGGGAATGGAAACAGTAGATAAAATAGTTGCTGTAGATACTGAGGGTACTAAACCTAAAATACAACAGAAAATGAAAAAAGTTACAGTAGATACCTTTGGAGTAAAATATGGTGAAGTAGAAAAGGTGAAATAGTATAGGCATTTTAGATTAATTATTTAATGGGTGTAAATAGTTTTATCCACAACAACAAAAACTCTTGTGATTTTAACATAAGAGTTTTTGTTGCTTGATTAAATATATATGTTTTTAAGTTTTAGTCATTTGAAAATAACGTGGTCCGTTAGTTTTTAGTTTTATGGAATACATTTTATAGGTTGAGTGCTGAAAATCCGTACAAATTTAACAGAATATATATCACACATTACTAAATCATTTGTACCGCTTTCTTGAATAACAAAATAGCTAATTCCAACTTCCTTTAAAATACCTTCTCTATCAATCCACATACTAGTTCCAATTAAAAATTCGATTTTTATATATTTGCCTATGTGTTCCACTAACCAACCTTGGGTATATAGGGGATTATTTACTACGGGTGGTACAGGTGCCATCTCAAAGCCTTGGTTGCTAGTAGAGGTTTCTAGTAGAGGTTTTTGTCTTGTTTCATCAGGTATGTCAAAGTTTGACAAGGGTGTCATTGGGGGTTCTAGAAATGTAGGACCATTAGTCCACATTGGTGTTCCAGTGAAATTATTAGGTGGTATTATAAGCATAAAGTATCCTCCTTAAAAAATTATATTAAATTATCACAAAACATTGTTAGGATTATTTTTTAATTAAGTTGTAAAATACTTTGCTGTTGGATTATAAAAGCAATGTTGAGCTATGCTAACTTGGTAGGTGCCGCTACCATTAAAAGGGAACAGATAGGGGCAACCTGGTGCAAAGGGGTTAAAATACCATAAAGAAGAACCAGTGGTATATAATCTATTGCCAGATAGAGCCCAATCAGCAATATCATAATGGATTTGCTCTGGTGGATTTGACCATATGGTCTGTGGGTTGGTCATGCCACCAAGTACGGAAGTCGCGCAATCAAATTGTCCTGTCTGAAATATAACTTTTCTTAGATCGCCTTGACCTAGCCTAAGATATTCACCAGCGGATACATTAACTCTGTTCATAACTACAGAGGCTACGGCTTTCATTCCGTTTTCTCCTTCCCCACCAGCTTCACATTTTATAATTCTAGCCAACAACTCTCTAACACTGTAAGCCATCTTTAGTCATCTCCTTAATTTACTTTACAGTAGTATTATATTCACAATATCAAAAATGGTACTTAAAAATCAAAAGAAATTAGGTGGCCTGGGAGAATGATTTATCACAATCAACTAGTAAATCAAATAAAACTTTGATATACTTAAGTTGCATTTGTTTCCTCATTTGGTGAGATATTAGTATTTATGATATACCAATAATAGCAAATGTATGGTTGTCTTTAAGAATTTACATATATATAAACATATACTGATGTTGGACAAGATATGACTATAATAGAAATTTAGCCCCCTTAAAATGGGTAACTTAAGCGTATATATTAAATGGACAAGTTGTGAAACATTTATATAAGAGGTGAATTAGTTAATTATGCTAAATAGTGGAGATATATTAGACCAAAAATATGAAGTTATTAGGGTTTTAGGTAAGGGTGGAATGGGGGTAGTTTATTTATGTGAAAATAAAAGACTTGGAAACCTGTGGGCTATAAAAGAAGTAGTACAAGATATGAAAAATGAGGGTATTTTAGCAGAAGCTAATATTTTAAAAAATTTAAACCATACGGGTATTCGTAGAATAGTGGATATATTTTATGAGAATAATTGTATCTACATGGTTCAAGATTACGTAGAAGGTCAAACATTAAAAGAATATGTTAAAGTAAATGGTAAATTGAAAACAGAGAAAATATGTAAGATTACATCGGATTTATGTGATATTTTAGGCTATTTGCACAACAAAAAACCTGCTATTATATATAGAGATATTAAACCATCTAATATAATAATAACATCTACTGGTAAAATTGTGCTAATTGACTTTGGTATTTCAAAAGTTTGTAATAGTGACAATGAGAAAGATATAGTGAGTGCTGGTTCTAATGGGTTTGCAGCTCCAGAACAATATGGCTCAGGGAGATGCTGTGCTGCAACAGATATTTATGGTATAGGAATGTTAATGTACTTTATGGTTAAAGGAAGAATTCCAGCTACAGGTATAGAGCCTCTTTTAGATGAAAATTATGAGGGTGGCATTGAGGATGATTTAAGAATAATAATAAAAAAATGTGTTGAAATTGATATTGTGGATAGATATATTTCAGCGGAAAGTTTAAAAAAAGATATTTTAGCTGTACTAAGATCTGATAAATATGAAAAAATAACTATTTCCAATAGTTATATTAATAGTACCAAAGTTTTTAATAAAAAAATTCTAAATAAGAGTAAACTGAAAAAAAATATTGGTGGATTTTTATTTTTTATAATTGCTATTTTAGCAGGTATTTATATTGTATATGGCAATAAACAAGAAGATATAAATATGAAGATTACAGGTGCATCAAAAGTCAGTCCCATAGTAGATTCAATGAATATAGATAAAGGGATTAGTAAATAAGCTACAATAGTTTCAAATGTAAATTTACTTATAACTAATGTATTTGCATAATATGATTATGTGAGGTGTTGGTTGATAGGTGACCCTATATTTTGAGTTTATTAGGAAAAAACTAAAGATTGTAGATGTTTCACCGAATATATAAGTATCAATTTAATTAAAAAAAATAAAAGAGGTGAAGGCATGGCAAAATTTACAATGAAAAAAAATATAAATTTTACTAAGGTAAAAAATATTAAGACTGTAATACTTATTTCAATTTTACCTGTAGTTTTAATATCCTTAGTAATAATGGGTGTTTTTTCAAACTATACATCTAAGAAACTTATAACCACAGAAATTGAAAATAGGATGAATTATCAGTTACAAGAAACTATTAATCTAATAGATAAAGATATGCAAAAGCATGCTCAAATAGCAATTGATTTAGGTAAATTTACTGGAGCTAGTAGCTTGCTATTAACCAAGGCCGCAATTACAAAAGCTCAACAGGAAGTGCTTTCTACTAACAAAGACACATTAGGAGTGGGAGTTTGGTTTGAGCCATATAAATATAAGAAAGATATAAAATTCTTTGGGCCTTATGCATATAAAGAAGCTGGAGTTTCAAAGGTTACTGATGAGTATACTACAGAAAAATATAATTATCCAGCATGGCCTTGGTATACTATAGGTAAAAATACTGACAAAAATATTGCGTGGCAGGAACCTTACTATGATGATACTTTAAAAATGATTATGCTAACAGCTACTGCACCAATATATGATGAAAATAAAAGTTTTTTAGGTGTTGTAACTGCTGACATGAGTTTAAGCACTATACAAGAAAATATTAAAAATATTAAAGTAGGAAACACAGGAAAAGCAATGCTACTAGGTAAAGACGGAACATATTTGGCAGGTGTTTCTAAAGAATTGATTATGAAAATTAAGGCTACAGAAGATAAAAATCCAACTATGGCAAAGCTAGGAAAAGATATTTTACAAAATAAACAGGGAACATCTTATTTTGAAGATGAAAATGGCAAAAATCTTGTATATTACAAACAGATATCGGAACTTGGATGGAATGTAGTGCTATCAATTCCAGAAAAGGAACTTTATGCTCCTATTAATAAGCTGTTGATTAGTTTAGTTATATTAGGTCTAATTGCCTGTGCATTGGTGACATTGGCAGTAATTCTGTTCAGTGGATATATTACTAAGAATGTTAAAGAAGTAAATGAGCTTTCGCATGCTATTGCAGATGGAGATTTAACTCAGATAATAAATGTTAGAAGTGAAAATGAACTAGGATCAATGGGAAACAATTTAAACAGAATGACTAATAACTTAAGAGAAGTAGTCCAAAAAATTGCTGAAAGTTTAGAACAAGTAGTAGCAACATCGGAGGAACTTACAGCAAGCTCTGATCAAACACAGCAATCCGCAGAGCAAGTATCTTTAGCTATTCAAGAGGTGGCATTTGGTAGTGGAGAGCAGGTTAATATAGCAAATAATACAACAAAGATTGCAGAAGAAATATTTATAGGTATGGAGCAGATATCAAATAATATACAAACTGTAACAAGTACTTCTCTAGAAGCATCTAAGAGAGCGGAAAAAGGTAATGATGTAGTATCTTCTGCCATAGAACAAATGAATAATATTCAGGGTAAAGTAGCAGTGTCTACGAATGCGGTGTCAATACTTGGAGAGAAATCAAAAGAAATTGGAAGTATAGTATCATTAATAACTTCTATTGCTGGTCAGACAAATTTATTAGCACTAAATGCAGCTATTGAAGCAGCAAGAGCTGGTGAACAGGGAAGAGGATTCGCAGTAGTTGCTGATGAGGTCAGAAAATTGGCAGAACAGTCTGCATCGGCAGCTGGCAATATATCAAGCTTAATAAATGAAATCCAAAAAGAGATTGTAAATGCAGTTAAGGCTATGGATAATGGTACCATTGCAGTTAAGGATGGTATAAATATGGTTGATCAAGCGGGTACATCTTTTGCAGATATATTAAAGGATATAAATTATATAGCATCTCAAATGCAAGATGTGTCCGCAGTGACAGAAGAAATAAGCGCAGGGACACACAATATGGTTGGAGCCATTGAAAATGTGGCTAAGATTTCTACTGATTCTTCAGCAAATGCTGAAAATGTAGTAGCAGCATCGGAGGAGCAAACTGCGTTAATGAAAGAAGTGGCTAACGCGGCTGAAAGTTTAACACAAATGGCTGTTGAACTTCAAAAGGTAATGAGTAGCTTTAGATTATAATGTGTTTAAAAAGGTATACATTATACAATATTTATTTGTGTAATGTATATTTTTTTAGCTTATATATACTTTAGGATTTTCTATAATTATAACAGGAAACATTCTGTTTGATCTGGAGTACTAGTTTATCTATGGATTTATTCATATATATGTGTTCTATTATATTAATGCTAAATATAAGCAATAAATATTAGGGTTTGTCCTAATAAAGTGTTATAATAATTTTATGAACAAAAAACAATAATTTATAAAAAATTTACAACTTTTGATATGGAGGTATAATAATGAGACGAAAAATATTATCTTTACTTATATCTACGTTGCTAGCAATGTCAATAAGTATGCCAATTTTAGCAGCACCATTGACCCAGCAGCTAAATAATCAAAAGCAGCAACTTATGGAGCAACAAGAGTCATATACTGAACTTCAGAAGGATTTTGAAAAGTTACAGATATCTATTGAGTTGCTAGATTTTGATATTGAAAATATATATGCAGAAATTGATAAAGCAAAAATTGAGATAAAGAATACTGAAGATAAGATTGAACAGACTACAAAGGATATTGTAGTTGCACAAAGCAATATAAAAGATGAAGAAGATTTATTTAATGAAAGAATGAGAGTCATGTTTATGAATGGTGCAGATACATATTTAGAGATTGTATTGAATTCTAAAGGATTAGAGGATTTTGTATCAAGGGTGGAGAATGTTAAAAAAATTGTAGAATATGATAATCAGCTTATTAGTGAATTAGACCATAAAAAACAAGATATTGAGCAAAGAAAAAAATATCTGAGCGAAAGTAAAACCAAAATAGCAACATTGCAGGATAATAATGAAGCAAAATTGGACAAGCTTACTATAGAAAAACAAAAACAGAGTCTACTAATAGTAGAGTCTCAAAAACAGCAAAAATTGCATAAGGATGAAATAGTGGTAACTCAGACATTAATGGGTAGTACTATTAGTCAAATAACAGATGCAGAAAATGAAGCACGTAAACATGAGATAGCAATGGCTACCAAGAAAACTGAGCAAACTAATTCATCAAGAGGGATAACCGGCAATGTAGTGAAAAATGAAACAAAAGTTGAAACAACATACGAACCGGAAAAAGAAGTAGTAAAAGAGGTGAGTGAATCTCCAAAAGTTTCATCAGCTAGTTCATATGACGTAGTAGCTTATGCCCAAAACTTCTTGGGAACACCCTATGAGTGGGCAGCTACAGGTCCAACTACATTTGATTGTTCAGGTTTTGTTCAATACGTATATGCTCAATTTGGAGTTAGTACAGGTAGGTCTACCTACGATCAAATAACCCATGGAGAATATGTAGCGCGTGAAGATTTACAACCAGGAGATTTGGTGTTTTTTGGTTCGGAAACCCCTCACCATGTTGGTATATATGTGGGAAATAACGCATACATACATGCACCAAGTACAGGTGATGTAGTTAAAATATCAGCATTAACAAGAAGTGATTATTTATCTGCAAGAAGAGTGAGATAATAGTTGTAAAGCATATAAAATCGATTATATAAAAGGGCAATATATGTAACATTCCTAACAGGAATATGATTATATATTGTCCTTTGTGTATTAAAAAAATCATTTTTTTCTGTACTGAGCAAGGAGTAAATCCACCATCGCACCGTAACTTTTTGTTCCAGATTGTTGATTTTGAGATTTAAGATAGGTGTCGTTAATTTTATTATTTATTTTTTCTACGGGACCAGAATAATGCATCCAAAAATCGTGGTTGTACTTTAAGTCATTAAGCACAGCATTACTACAGGTCGAAATCAACTTGTTATATTTTTCAATATCACTTTTTTGTAATGCATTAAATGAATAAGATAATGCTGCAAGTGTTCCAGAATATTGAAAGTTAATATCAGGATGATTTATACAAACTATATATGCAATATAGTTTGCCTCATCTTCCTTTGCAAAGCCTCGCTGATGAGCCATTTCATGAGTGGTTGTAAAGGGAAGAGAGGAATCGGGCTGTGCCATATTAATATTTGCTTCGTTTGTAAAAGGAAAGTAAATACCTGTAATTCCTGTGTAGCACATTGGAGTTGAAAGTAATATACCTTTAGGGGTTCCGTAGTTACCTTTTAATTTAGGATATTTTAGAGAAGCATTCTTATACCCTAAGTAGGCAGTTTTTAGGACAATATTTTCTTTGTAGGGAAGTTGCATTACTCCATTCTGAGTTTCTTTTATTTCTGTTCTTAGAGCATTTGAATTATTTACAAGTATTTTACAGAGGTCAGCAAGTTCTTGTGAGGAGGAATTACGTACATTTAATTGAAATATTATATTTAGTGGAAGTCTTTGATAATTAAATCCCCATAATAGCTGAAATGAAAAATATATTATACCCAATGTGGCAAGTGAATTTAGAAAAAAGTTTTTTAATATACGGGGTATTTTATTTTTACGTTTAAACAAGTTGAAGATTGTTTTTGAAATATAAAATAATATGAATGTTGAAAAACATATAACTATAAGTTCTGCAAGAGAAAAGGGTAAAAATCCAGTAATTGAGCTTAGTATGCTAGCAATTATTTTATATACAAAGGAAGAATAAAAATTTTCAATGTGGTTTGGAAATAAGGTAGACATTCGTGAAAGAATAATGCCTAAGGGTAAAAGTAAAATTAAAAAAAATTGTTTTTTAGATGAAAATATTTTCACAAAAAACCTCCTGTATGTGTTTTATTACAAAAAATGCTCCAAGTGGAAACTTGGAGCATTTTTTAATTATTTTTTTCTTTTAATAAGTCTCTGATTTCTGTTAATAATGATTCTTCTTTTGAAGGAACAATAACAACAACTTGTTCAGCTTTTTTCTTTTTAAGTGAATTTATAGCCTTTATAAATAGAAAAAGTGAAAATGCGATTATTAAGAAATCAATGATAGCTTGAATAAATAATCCGTAATTAATGGACACGGCTGCTCCACCGTCTAGTATTGAGGGAACATTATAATGTAGATCACTGAAATTAATTCCACCTAGTAATAAACCCATTATAGGCATTATAATATCCTTTACTAAAGAAGCAACTATTTTAGAAAATGCACCGCCAATAATAACAGCTAATGCTAAATCCATAACATTTCCTTTAAGAGCAAATTTTTTAAATTCTTTTAACATATATTTAACACTTCCCTTCAATTTCTATTTTACCAAGTTATACCTACATAATCAAAGGTATTTTCTGTGAACAATATAATTTTATAATATTTATATATAATTTACAAA
>CAYXOL010000005.1:0-135075 GCA_964467165.1 uncultured Clostridium sp. | reverse complement strand
ATTGGGACATAATCAAATGTGGTATAGTAAGACATTATCATAAATCAATCATATTGTTTATACAAGTAGAAATAAAAGTATTGACAATTGCTTTTATGAGCAATATACTAAATACTAACAACTAAATACTACTTATCCAGAGTGGCAGAGGGACCGGCCCTATGAAGCCCGACAACCAGCATTTTTAAACGAATGCATTGGTGTCAATTCCAGCAGATTGTAAAATCTGAAAGATAAGGATGTTAGCAAATTTTACTATACAATTTTATTGTTTATTAAAGTTAATCATGCTACTTTCCTTATAGGAGAGTAGCTTTTTTTATTCTAGTTAAATGTGAAATATATTAGATACTAATAATTGAATATAACTTATCCAGAGCGGCGGAGGGACTGGCCCCATGATGCCCGACAACCAGCATTTTCAAGTAAATGCAATGGTGTCAATTCCATCAGATTGTAAAATCTGAAAGATAAGGATGTTAGCAAATTTTATAAGACAATTTTATTGTTTATTAAAGTTATCATTGCTGCTTTCCTTATGGGAGAGCAGCTTTTTATTTCCATTCTAATCAAAATAGTTTTTAGCATACAAATATATAATTTTATTAAAATAATTAAAAAAAGGAGATATTATTATGAGTGAAAGAAAATTAAGTTTTGAAACATTACAGGTACATGCAGGACAGGTTCCAGACCCT
Organism: uncultured Clostridium sp.; assembly: GCA_964467165.1. GTDB lineage: Bacteria > Bacillota > Clostridia > Clostridiales > Clostridiaceae > Clostridium_AD. Next base: position 134,377 of record CAYXOL010000005.1, on the reverse strand, counting down.
ACTACAGGCGCAAGAGCAGTTCCAATTTATCAAACATCATCTTATGTTTTTAAAAATGCAGATCATGCAGCAAACCTATTCCAATTAAAAGAAGAGGGAAACATCTATTCAAGAATAATGAACCCAACTACCGACGTGTTTGAGAAAAGAGTAGCAGAGCTAGAGGGTGGAGTGGCAGGGCTTGCTACAGCTTCAGGAATAGCAGCAACCTTCTATTCAATCCTTAATTTAGCAAGTTCAGGCGATGAAATAGTAGCTGCAAGCACTTTGTATGGTGGTACCTATGAATTATTTAATGTGACACTTAGAAAACTTGGCATTAACGTAACCTTTGTTGACCCAGATGATCCTGAAAATTTCAGAAGTGCTATCACGGCTAAAACAAAGGCCCTTTATGCTGAAACCTTAGGTAATCCAAAAATAAATGTTTTAGATATAGAAGCAGTAGCAAATATTGCTCACGAAAGTAAAATACCCCTTATTATTGACAATACCTTTGCAACTCCTTACCTTTGTCGTCCAATTGAGTATGGCGCAGATGTAATTATTCATTCGGCAACAAAGTTCATCGGAGGACATGGAACTACTATTGGGGGAATTATAGTTGACGGGGGTAACTTCGATTGGGCAGCAAGCGGTAAATTCCCTGATTTTACAACTCCTGATAAAAGTTATAACGGAATAGTGTATGCGAATTTAGGTGCCCCTGCCTTCGCTTTAAAGGCTAGAGTTCAACTTTTAAGAAATACTGGCGCAACACTTAGCCCTCAGAATGCATTTTTATTTCTCCAGGGATTAGAATCCTTGTCACTCAGGGTTGAGAGACATGTCTCAAATGCTAAAGCAGTAGTTGAATTTTTGAGCAATCATCCATTGGTTTCATGGGTAAGTTATCCCGAACTTGAGGGAAGTAAATATAAAGATTTAGCTAAGAAATACCTACCAAAGGGAGCAGGATCAATATTCACCTTCGGAATAAAAGGTGGACTTGAGGCTGGAAAAAAATTTATTAACAGTGTAGAGTTATTCTCACTACTTGCTAATGTTGCAGATGCGAAATCACTAGTAATTCACCCTTCAAGTACAACTCATGCAGAGCTTAATCCAGATCAGCAGAAAGCCGCTGGAGTTACGGAAGATTTGATAAGACTTTCAATTGGTGTAGAAGGTATTGATGACATTATATATGATTTAAAGCAAGCCCTCGATAAAACAATATAAATTAATTAAAAATTTTGTGATTAATGTTATACCTGTTGAAACACAAGTTTAAAGTTTAGAAAGGAAACTAATATGAAAAAAGTAAAAATAGCGATTTTAGGTTTTGGAAATGTTGGCACAGGAGTATGGAAGATACTTCTTGAAAATAAAAGTGAAATAATGAAACGGTCAAATTATGAAATAGAGGTAGCTAAAATATTAATAAAAGATATAAATAAAAAAAGAGATATTATTATATCTAAGGACATTTTAACAGATAATATTGATGATATTATTAGTGATGAAAGTATAAAAATTGTAGTTGAACTTATTGGTGGATGCAATGAGGCCAAGGAATATACGGCACGTGCAATGAAAGCTAAAAAACATATTGTAACTGCTAATAAATTAGTTGTTGCAAACTGGAGCGAAGAGCTATTTAAAATAGCTGAGGAAGAAAAGGTATTATTTTATTATGAAGCTAGTGTAGCTGGCGGTATTCCAATAATACGAGAAATCACTGAAAGCCTTACTGCCAATAGAATAGAGCAGATAATTGGAATAATAAATGGAACCACTAATTATATATTAAGTAAAATGACCAATGATGGAATCAGTTTTGATGCAGCATTAAATCAGGCACAAGAAAATGGTTATGCGGAGGCAGATCCAACCTCAGATGTGGATGGCTATGACGCTGTGTATAAACTTGCTATAATGTCATCATTATCCTTTGGAACTAAAATTAATCATACTTCTATTTATAGAGAAGGAATAAGGGGTATTACTCCCCTGGATATAGAATACGCTAAAAAATTTGGTTATACAATAAAGCTTCTAGCAATAGCAAAAGAAGAGAATAATAAATTAGAACTAAGAGTACATCCAGCCTTAGTACCCTCCAGTCACCCAATGGCAAATGTAAATGATGTCTTTAATTCTATTATGATAAAAGGAAATGCTGTGGGAGAATTAATGCTATATGGAAGAGGCGCAGGAGAGATGCCAACTGGAAGTGCCGTTGTAGGTGATATAATATCCATACTAAGAAATAATGTAACTCCCTTAGGCTTAAGTTACACAAGTGATCAATCTGATTTTAAACAAGTAAAAAAATCAGAAGAAAACGAATCAGAATTCTATATCAGACTCAGCATTAACGACAAAGTTGGGATTTTAGGAGCTATAGCGAAAGTATTTGGTGAAAATAATGTTAGCATTATATCTGTTATTGGAGATTTGAGGCATGATGATTATGCCCCACTAGCATTTATTACCCATAAAAGCTCAGAAAAAAATATAAGTAATTCATTAGAAAAAATAAAAGCTCTAGAAAATGTCAACAAAATAGAAAGTATAATACGAATAGAGTCATTTAATTAAACTGATTGGAGATAAAATGGAAATTGATAAAAAGGAAGTATTAAGGTATTTAGGATATAAAAATCAAGAAATAGATAAAAGTCTAACTGATTTAATTGAAGATTGCTGTAAAGAGGTTATTGAAGTATGCAAAGAGAGTTTTGTATATGAAATTTTTGATATCGAAAGAAAAAATGATGAACTCTTCCTCTTAGGTAGTACTTTAGTTTTGGAGGATATAGACATAATAAATCATCTTTCAGCTTCAAAAAAATGTATAGTTTTAGCCGCAACCTTAGGCATAGAAGTAGATAGTAGAATAGCTTATTACTCAAGATTTGATATTACAAAAGGCTTAATTATGGATGCTTGTGCAACCACTGCAATAGAAAATCTCTGTGATGAATTGCAAACTAAGATTATGGAAAAAGCATTAGAAGATAATTTGCATATCACCAATAGATATAGCCCAGGGTATGGAGATTTTTCAATTGATAATCAGGGTACCATATTAAATGTTTTAGAGGCCTATAAACAAATAGGCCTCTCTGTTACTGAAAGTAACATTATGATACCTAGAAAATCCGTAACCGCACTTATAGGTTTAGGTGAAAATGCGACACTAAGTTCCAAGAATAAATGTAAAAGTTGTAAAAATACAGATTGCAGTTTTAGAAAGGATGGAGGATATTGTGTGTAAAGAAATAAATTTTAGTAATTTTTTATTATTTGACGGAGCTATGGGAACAATGCTTCAGAAATATGGACTTAAAAGAGGCGAATTACCAGAAAGCTATAATATATTACACCCAGAAATTATTGAAAAAATACATAGAGAATACCTAGATGCAGGTTGCGATATTATAACCACAAATACCTTTGGGGCAAATAGTTATAAGCTTAAACATACCAAATATACTGTGGAAGAACTTGTAGGAAGCGCTGTGAGAATAGCAAAAAAAGTTGCTGGTGATAATCTTGTTGCCCTTGATATTGGACCCATTGGCCAGTTAATGGAGCCACTTGGTATACTATCATTTGATAATGCTTATGAGGTTTTTGCAAAACAGATTAAAATTGGCGTTAGAGAAGGAGCAGATTTAATACTTATTGAAACAATGACAGACATATATGAAGCAAAGGCAGCTATTCTTGCTGCAAAGGAAAATAGTACTCTTCCAATAATATGTACAATGTCATACCAAAGTGATGGAAGAACCTTAACGGGTACTGATCCAATAACTATGGTTAATGTACTTCAAAGCCTAGGAGTTGATGCACTTGGAGTAAATTGCTCCCTAGGACCAAATGAAATGCTACCTATAGTTTCAGAAATTCTTAAATATTCAAAAGTTCCAGTTATAGCTCAGCCCAACGCCGGACTTCCTAGACTTGAAAAGGGAGAAACAGTTTTTGATGTACAGCCACATGAATTTGCAGAGTATGCAAAACTTATGGCAGAACTTGGTGTTACAATTTTGGGAGGATGCTGCGGAACCACCTGTGATCATATAAAAGCTATTAAAAATGAGATTAAAAACCTAAAGCCTAAAAACCGTGATATTCAAAAAATAACAGCAGTAAGTTCATCCTCCTTAACAGTGCTTCTTGGAGAAGGAGTAAAAATCATCGGCGAGCGGATAAATCCTACAGGCAAGAAAAAGCTAAAAGAGGCTTTAAAAAATAATAATATGGACTATATACTTGAAGAAGCTATTAACCAAAGGGATGCCGGTGCGGATATTCTAGATGTGAATGTGGGACTACCTGAAATTGATGAGGTTGAAGTCATGAAACAAACAATAAGAGAAATACAAAGTGTAGTAAATCTTCCTCTTCAAATTGATAGCGCTCGGCGTGACGTAATTGAGGCCGCAGTTAGAATCTATAATGGGAAACCACTAATAAATTCTGTTAATGGTACAGAAGACGTAATGGATTCCATATTCCCAATAGTTAAAAAGTATGGTGCCTGCGTAATTGGCTTAACCTTAGATGAAAATGGCATTCCATCAAAAGCTGAAGACAGGCTTAAAATAGCAGAAAAAATTGTACAAAGGGCGCAGGAATATAGAATAGATAGGGCAGATATTATAATAGATTGTCTTGTTCTAACTGCCTCCGCGCAGCAAAGTGAGGTTAAAGAGACTATTCGGGCAGTTCAGCTTGTTAAAAATACACTAGGAGTTAAAACAACTCTTGGGGTAAGTAATGTATCCTTTGGATTGCCACAAAGAGAAATATTAAATAGAACATTTTTGGCTGCTGCATTAACAGCTGGGCTTGATGCACCTATATTAAATCCTCTCTCAAATGATATGACCTCCACAATTAATGCATTTAATGTTTTATGGAATACTGATAAAAACTCAAAAAAATATATAAATATTTATTCTTCCTTTGAAGGAAAAGCTACTTCTAAAGAAGTTAATACAAATAAAGATTTAAATAAAATTATTATAGATGGCTTGAAAGAAGAAGCAACAGCTCTAACCAACGAGCTTTTAAAAAGCATGTCAGAAATGGAAATTGTGAATAAATACCTAATCCCCTCACTTGATATTGTAGGAAAAAAATATGAAAGTGGAGAAATATTTCTTCCGCAACTATTACAATCTGCAGAAACAGTGAAAAAAGCTTTTGAGGTAATTAAAGAAAGCATATTATCCACAACAGGCAAGAATGTTAGCAAGGGTAAAATAGTGCTTGCAACCGTTAGAGGTGACATCCACGATATTGGCAAAAATATAGTGAAAATCTTATTAGAAAACTATGGATTTGAAGTGATTGACTTAGGTAAGGATGTACATGAAGATGATGTAGTTAATGCTGTAAGGCGTGGAAATATTAAATTAGTTGGCCTAAGTGCACTTATGACAACAACAGTAAGAAGCATGGAACAAACAATAAAAGCACTTAGAGATAATGATTTAGATTGCATAGTTATGGTTGGAGGCGCAGTTCTAAATGAAGATTATGCAAAAATGATAGGAGCCGATTATTATGCGAAAGATGCAACTCAATCTGTAAAAATCGCAAGAGAATTTTTTCGGTGTGAATAAAATTCTTATTTAGAGCGGCATGGTTACTGTCACTATGAAATATTAAAAATTAAATAAAAGGAGATTTATATGCAAATTAAAGATTTATATAATAATAAAAAACCTGTTATATCTTTAGAAATATTTCCACCAAAGCAAACCAGTCCAATAGATACCATTTATAATACAATAGAAGGTCTTAAAGATTTAAAACCTGATTTTATAAGCGTAACCTATGGTGCCGGTGGAAGTAGTAGGGCTCATACAGTGGAAATAGCTAATATCCTTAAAAATAAATATAAAGTTGAAACACTTGCACATCTTACTTGTTATAATTCAACAAGTACTGAAATTGATAACATTCTAAATGAATTAAAAGAACATAATGTGGAAAATATTTTAGCACTAAGAGGAGATACTCCAAATGAAAATCAGGCGACTTCTAGTAACTCACAATTTAAACATGCAAGTGATCTAGTAAAGCAAATCAAAAGTCATGAGAATTTTTGCATAGGTGGGGCTTGCTATCCAGAGGGTCATATAGAATGTTCGAGTAAAATTCATGATTTGAAATTTTTAAAAGCTAAAGTTGATAATGGCTTAGATTTTTTAATAACTCAAATTTTCTTCGATAATGAAATGCTATACGATTTTTTAGAGAGGCTGGATATATTAGGAATAAAAATACCTATTTCAGCAGGTATTATGCCTGTGATAAACAAAAAACAAATTGAACGAATAACTCAAATGTGCGGGAGTAAATTAACGCAAAAATTTCAAAGAATCATTGAAAAATATGAACATAATCCTGATGCTTTAAAGGAAGCTGGTATAATCTATGCCACTGAACAAATTGTAGACTTGTTCTCATCCGGAATAGATGGAATTCATCTATACACCATGAATAAACCTGATGTGGCACGAAAAATCTTCTCTAATATTTCCAGTATTAGAAGCACCTTAATTAAGGATTCGAGAGCAATTGCTGACATCCTTTAGATATATGCAAAGGAAAACAAAAGAATAATTTATTACAAGGAGAGATGTAAATGCCAATTAAAATACCTGATAATCTTCCCGCTTCTAAAATTTTAAATAAAGAAAATATTTTTACTATTACAGAGGATCGTGCATTTCATCAAGATATTCGTCCTTTGAAAATTATAATACTGAACCTTATGCCCACAAAAATTGAAACTGAAACTCAAATTTTAAGACTACTTGGGAATTCTCCCTTACAAATAGATATAGTACTTCTTCACCCCAAAAGTCATGCCAGTAAAAACGTATCCCAGGAACATTTAATTAACTTTTATAATACTTTTGAAGAAATAAGGGACTCTAAATTTGATGGAATGATACTAACGGGAGCCCCCATTGAAGGTGTTCCTTTTGAAGATGTAGATTATTGGGAAGAACTTAAAACTATCATGGAATGGAGTTCTCACAATGTATACTCTACTCTGCATATTTGTTGGGGTGCTCAGGCTGGTCTTTATTATCATTACGGGGTTCAAAAACATAAACTTGATAGTAAAATGTTTGGAGTGTTCAAACATGAACTAACAAAACAAAACATTAAACTTTTCAACGGATTTGATGATGAATTTTATGTTCCGCATTCAAGATATACTGAGATACGAAAAGAGGATATTGATAAAGTAGCTGAGCTTGAAATTCTATCCCAATCAGAAAAATCAGGAATCTATATTGTATCTGAAAAAAAAGGACGTAAAATATTTGTAACTGGGCATTCAGAGTATGACTCATTAACCTTAAAAAAAGAATATGATAGAGATGTTGCAAAGGGACTAAATATAAATGTTCCAGAAAATTATTATCCAAAAGATGATCCACGGAATACGCCAGTAGTAAAATGGAGAGGCCACTCAAATCTACTTTTTTCAAATTGGTTAAATTATTATGTTTATCAGGAAACCCCTTACAATTTGGTATATTTAGAATAACAAATATAAAAGCTACTGATAATATATTTATATCAGCAGCTTTTTGCTTTTGAAAAACTGTGCTATAAATGAGGCAAACAAAGCTATTCTCTTATCTTTCTTATGTGAAACATTATGGTATTATCTGATTACATAAATACTATCTACAGAACGTTATTTTAATTTCCATATTGACATCACTAACGCACTAGTGTACTATTAACATAGGTCACTAGTACGTCAATGTATTTTCACAAAGGAGATGGAATAATGGATACAGAATTTAATGACAAAACACCTATATATCTGCAAATTATGGACCTTATAAAAATGGACATAGTTAAAGGAAAACTAAAAGCATTGGATAAATTACCCTCAGTTAGAGAAATGGCACTAAATTTAAGGGTAAATCCAAATACACTTCAAAGATCTTATCAAGAACTTGAAAGACTTGGAATTGTTTATACACAAAGAGGTATGGGAACATTCGTTGGGGAGGGTAAAAATATGGTAGATGATTTAAAAAAAGAAATGGCAAAGGAAGTTATAGATTCCTTTATACTTAGAATGAAAAGCTTAGGCTTTACTACTAATGAAATAATTGAATCTGTATCAAATGAAACTACGGAGGTAAAAGAGAATGACTAATATATTAAAATCTGAAGAAATATGTAAGTCTTACTTAAATAAAAAAGCCTTGCAAGGTGTAAATCTAGAAATAATGCCTGGAAAAATCCTGGGACTTCTTGGTCCCAACGGTAGCGGTAAAACTACCTTCTTAAAAATAGCAGCAGGCATACTTCATGCATCCAGTGGGGAACTGCTCATAGATGGTCATAAGCCAGGTGTTTATACTAAGTCTATAGTTTCCTATTTGCCTGATAATGAATATCTTCTAAAGTGGATGAAAGTAAAAGATGCTATTAAGTATTTCAAGGATTTTTATTCAGATTTTGATGAAAAAAAAGCAAAGGAAATGTTGCAGTTTATGAAACTTGATGAAAACAGCCCAGTAAAAAGTCTTTCAAAGGGAATGAAGGAAAAATTAAAGCTTACCTTGGTACTTTCAAGATCGGCCAAGCTTTATATACTTGATGAACCACTTGGTGGTGTGGACCCTACTACTAGAGAACAAATATTAAATGCTATAGTAAATAATTTCACTGAAAATAGTTCAATGATAATTACAACACATCTTGTAAATGATATAGAGCGAGTTTTCGATGATGTAGCATTTATATCTGATGGTGAGATAATCCTTCAAGGTAATGCAGAAGAATTGAGAATGGAAAGAAAAAAATCAATTGATGAATTGTATAGGGAGGTATTTCAATAATGTTTAAGCTTATAAAATATGAATTAAGATCAACTTTTTTAACCATACTTGCTATTTGTATCTCTGTTATAATCGCTAACCTATTTCTTATGACAAAGAGAGATTCCTGGGACGTTGCCGCAACTGGATTATCTGTGTTCTTAATTATTGGTGCAATAATAGTAATATTTATATCTTCATTAAAAATCATGAGCAAATATTTACATGGAGATGAAGGTTACCTGTTATTTACACTTCCACAATCTGGTATGTCAATAATAACTTCAAGACTTTTAACTGCTTTAATTCAAATATCAATTGTAATTTTTGTATCCATTTTCATGTTTAATTTTACAGTGTCAGACAAAACATTTTTTAATTTATTTAAAGACTTTAATTTCATTGATGTATTCTATTCTATAATTGTATATATATGGGGTGTTTTTTCTTCCTTAACTTTTATATACTTCTGCATGATTATTGGCAAAGTAGCTTTAAAAAGTAAAAAATTAGGTAAAATAGGTTCTTTCATAATTTTTATAATACTATCCATAGCACTAAGTTGGTTATCCACTAAAATTTCAAGCATATTTCCTCAAACACTTAACCTTTACGGTTCTTCCTTTGAAAATAGTTTTAAATCATCAACTTCTAATTTTTCAATTTCAGGTGGGGCATTTAATCCTAATATTGCTAGTACCCTATTTGATATTATTACTTTTGTAGGATTCTTCCTAAGCAGTAGCTATTTAATAGATAAAAAATTAGATTTATCATAAGCTAGCATTACTTATAAGTCTCCAGTTTTTTACCGGGGCTTTTATGTTTCCAATCCAATTATTTTAGTTGATTTGTTAAAATTAAACTATTATTTATATTACTTGCTATAATGTAAGAATTAATGATAAAATTAGAATTGATTCTTAATTTTATCATTATTATCAATGAAATGGGGGCTCTTTTCAGATGAATAAATTATTCTCAAATAGAAGAAAAACTATAGGTGTTTTAATAAACTCTTTTGATGGCTTCTATCAGTCACTTGTTTGTAGAGGAATAAGAAAAATTGCGCAGGAAAGAAATTTTGATGTGCTTTTTTTTGCAGGTGGTGCCCTTGAGAGCCCTCTTAGGGATGAATCAAATCAGAATGCTATATACAATTTAGTTAATAAGGATAAACTGGATGGGTTAATTATATGCCCAGGCTTGTTACTTAACTATATTGGTTTAGCTAAATTTATTGATTTTTTAGAACCTTATAGAAAAATACCAATGGTTAGCATTGGTATAGATATTAAAGATATCCCTAGCATAGTCTTTGATAACAGAGCATATATGCATTTAATGGTTAACCACTTAATTGAGCATCATAATTATTCTAAAATAGCTTTTATAACAGGGACTTCTTTAAATGCTGAGGCAGTTATGAGATTTGAAGGATACAAGGACGCTTTAATGGAGCATAACATACCCTTTGATGAGGAGTTAACGGTTGAAGGCGATTTCCATGTATTATCAGCAGCCAAAGCTATAAATGAACTTATGCTTCATAGAAATAAGAAACCAGAAGTTATTGTGGCCTCAAACGATGAAATGGCAATTGAGGCATTTTATAGTCTAAAACATATGGGCATTGAAGTAGGAACCGATATTGCCTTAACTGGGTTTGATAATATTGAAGCAGCAAGATCTTTCACACCTGCTTTCACTACTATTGAGCAACCTATTTTTGAAATGGCTTCAAATGCAGCTAAATTTATAGACATGCTTTTAGACGGAGAACCTGTTCCACAATGTACTTATTTAAAGGGGAAGTTAATAGTACGTGAGTCTTGTGGCTGCAGTAATATTTTAAAAATTAAGGAGCCCTTACCATTAAATTTAATAGATAATAGCCTTAATAAAACATATCCCATACAACAGTTTACCTTTAAACGAATGTATATAGGAACAAGGGATATTATGAGGGACTTTAATACTATTCCTAACCTTCAAGAATTAACTAAGGCTATTATAACTGCAATGTCCTGGTATGAAATTAAGCAATGTTATTTATGTGTTTATGACACACCAGTAACTAACTCCTCCCATAAAAATTTCAATTTACCCTCTAATTCTAAATTGATTTTAGGATATAATAAAGGTAAGTTGGCTGATATGCAGTATTTATCTACACATAATATATTACCAGATAAACTTATTTATCAAGAAAAAAGGAATGACCTGATTTTCTTTCCCCTGATTTCAGGTGAAGATCATTTCGGATATATTGCTTTTGATATGAATGCAGTAGATGAATTTATTTATGAAACCTTTAGGGAACAGATTAGCAATACCTTGAAAATCCAAATGTTGTTTGATGAACGCCTAAAAGCAGAAGAGCAGTTAAATTTAGCTGTTATTGAGCTTGAAAAACTTAATGGAGAATTAAAAAGCAATTATATTCTTGATGAATTAACAGGAATTTTCAATAGAAGAGGATTCTATATGCACGGAGGCAGCCTATACAAATCAGCAACTTTAACTGGTGGTAAGGCTATTATGTGTTTTGGGGATCTGGATGGATTAAAAAAAATAAATGATACCTACGGACATAAAGAGGGCGATGAAGCCATTTTAACTACAGCGCTCCTACTTAAAGAGTCCTTTGGAAAAGATGATATCGTAGCTCGCATTGGCGGAGATGAATTTGTAATAATTGCAGCAAATAAGTCAACTAAAAACGAAATTAATGAGACTCGCAAAGTTATTAATTGTAATTTTGATAAATATAATTCCATTTCCAACAAACCCTATAAGTTGACTATTAGTTTTGGTTTTTCAGTTTATTCCCCAGATATTAATCTTAGCTTCGAGCAGTTAATTCAATCTGCGGACAAGCAACTTTACAATCAAAAGAAAAAACTAAGTTTTCTACCATAACAGTCATTTTTTTTCATTTAATTAAATAAATAGATATTGCTCGTAAATGGCAATATCTATTTATTATTTTTACAAACCTAATTAATTTTCTACTTGAAATGATGGCACTGTGACCTTAGCTTTAAAAAGGTCTCCATCAATTTCAATGCTAAGATCTCCACCTTGAAGATCCAGTATGCTCTTTGCAATAGAAAGCCCAAGCCCTGAGCCTTCAGTATTTCTGGACTTGTCTCCCCTAATAAATCTTTCAAATATTTCTTCATTATCAAAATCCATTTCATAAGAAGATATATTTTTCATAGTTATGATTATTTTATCATCCTCTTCTACTAACTCAATATATACCCTAGTACTCGGAAGCGCGTATTTTAATATATTATTAATAAGATTTTCAAATACTCTCCAGGTCTTTTTCCCATCTAAATTAGCATAAACCCTTTCACTGGGCATCTTTAGTTTAAAAACTAAAGACGAATTGTTGATTTTCTCTTCAAGCTCAGCTAATGCTTGCTGTAGCAATGCGGTTACGTCTACCTTCTCCATATTAAGTTCCACCGCACCACTGGCCATCTTAGAAGCTTCAAATAAGTCATCTATAAGTATTTTAAGCCTCTGAGATTTTCTATCTAATACTTCTATATACCCTTGAGCTTCCTCCGTAGATAACCCTTCTTTTTTTAGCAAATCCACATAATTTATAATAGAAGTCAGTGGAGTCTTTAAATCATGAGAGACATTAGTTATGAGTTCGGACTTAAGCCTTTCACTTTTTATCTCATTTTCAAGAGCTTTTTTAACCCCAGCTTTCATATTATTTATGTTGTGGGCTAGTTTAAAAAAGTCACCTTTCCCTTTTTCTTCTATAATATAATTAAGATTTCCTGAAACTATTTCTTCTGTGCCTATTAGAATACTCCCAAAAATTTTTATTCCCTTAAAGGAGTAAATTAATATAAATACCAGGTAACAAAGCACATAAACTGTTGGTATTATTACAAAGAATGAACCGGATACTAAGGCTATAAACGCGCCTATTATTGACACTCCACATAATAAAGTAAGTATAATAATACCTTTTACTTTAAACTTAGTACTTTGAGTAAGAGGGCTCTCTTTCATAAATCTGGAGAATTTATGAAAGAGACAATTTTTCAATTCCTCTCTAAATTTTTCTTTGTTTTTCATTAAATTAGCTAGCACTCTTACACTAAAAATAAAGAAGTAAATATAAAATGCTATTAGAGTAAGCATATAAATTTGACGGAGATTATATGGTTTAGAGAAAAATGCCACTCTATTTATGTAGCTATTTATTACAAGTAAAAATATTACAAAAATAAACATCCATAGATCTAAGGGCATCTTATAGTGCTTCTTATTTGGATTTTGAATGAAATACATTTCCATATAGTTTTTCTTTAATATATATATAAGCATTATAAATCCTATAATAAATGATACAGTTCCTATTATTGCCTCTTTAATAATTCTTTGTGCTACAGAATTATAATAAATATAATTGGAATATATATAATTGTTTTGATCCATATCCTTTGGAATAATAAAATATGCTTGCCCAGTGGTACCTACCCATTTATTTATTGAGGCCATTCCATCATTATTGTTTATTGATTGTTCAGGAAATTTTATACTGTACAAGGCATTATCTTTTACATAAACATCTATATCTGAAACATTTACTATATTAGTGTCTATAACATTATTTTTTCCTCTTGTTATGTAGTATTTTATTAAACTCTTTTCTTTTACAGCTATTTTAATATTTTCATAGTCATTAGTTTTATATGCAGCTATTTCCTTTTTCATATCCTCTACAGTCTTTGTATTTTCCTTTTTTAATTCATTAAGTTCTTTATCTTCACCCTCAGTTAACCTTTTTACTGCCAGCGTATTTCTTTCTTTTTCTGCTACTACAATATCATTAGTATACTTATTTTTTATTACTTCTTCACTATTTTTGAGATTAGAATCATACAATGTTTTAGCTGATATTAGCTCTTCATTTGTAACCTTTTCATCATCTGATTTTTGTGAATAATCTTTATAAATCCCATTAAGTGCTTGTATATTATTAAAATAACCTATTAATTCATTTTTAAAGCCTACGCTATTAAAATAAGGTTCCACTCCTAGATAACTCCTATTATTTATAATGTCTTTTATCGACAATACAGAAAGTCCAAACATATATACACACATAATAAGTACTATAATATATACATTTTTATTTTTCGATTTTATATCCAATACCCCACACCACCTTTAAATATTCAGGTTCTTTTGGATTTATCTCTATCTTCTCTCTTATTCTCCTTATATGAACAGAAACAGTATTCTCTCCATTATAAAAGGCTTCTTCCCAAACCCTCTCATATATTTCTTCAATTGAAAATACCCTCCCCTTATTTGCCATCAATAATTCCAATATCCTATATTCAATAGATGTAAGTCTCATTTCTTTTTCTTCAACCGTCACCATTTTTGTGTTTTTATTTAATATTAGTCCACGTACATTTATCTCATCATCGTTCTCTTTATAATTTCCAAGGTTTGTATATCTTCTAAGCCCAGATTTAACTCTAGCTATAAGTTCCATTGGATTAAATGGCTTTGTTATATAATCATCTGCACCTATATTAAGCCCTAGTATTTTATCTGTATCCTCTGATTTGGCTGACAGCATTATTATTGGAATATTTTTGGTTTCTCTTATTTTAAATGTAGCTTTAATTCCATCCATTCTTGGCATCATTAAATCCATTAATATAAGGTGAATTTCTTCTTTTTCCAAAACCTCCAAAGCTTCTATACCATCCACCGCATAAAAAACTCTTATTCCTTCATTTTTTAAATATATTCCTATTGCTTCCCTTATTTCATATTCATCATCTACAATTAAAACATTGTGCACAGTCATGAAAATCACCCCTTTCTTATATTATACATGTTAATAGTGAAAGCTTACAATCAAGTCCTTTTCATGAAGAACGCAAAACTGTCTTTTTCAAAACCATTAGCTTTGGCTATAACATTTATATTCCGAATATGATAAATTTTACCCTCATAATCCTTTGCTTGGTTATCACATATGTAAGCATAATCATAATTACCAGCCTTTACCCATTTCATGAATATATAGGTATGCGTTGGAAAACCATTTTGCTGTCCATTTGCATCTGTAGTAAAACATATATCTCCAGGCATTAATTTTTCATAATTGCTGTATTTTTTAAATCCCTTTTCCTTAAGTAAAGATATTATTTGCTGCGTATTGCTTATTTCTACAGGTACCTTAAGATTATTTCTCCTTAAAACTTCAGATAAAAAATAAACACAGGTATTTTCTGAACTACCCTTATTTAATTCTACGCTTTCACTATACACATCTATCCGATTTCCTTTATCTTGTAGGAAATTATATATATCATTGTTTAAGTGCAAGTTCCTCTCTTGTATATCTGGCATAATATTTTTTAAAAACATTATTGCTATACTTGTTATCACTAGAACAAGTACAATGAGCCTTGCTTTTTTCATTTAAATCCCCCCCCTTAAATGTCACTGACTATAAACAATTATACAGGGTACTTTTTACAAAATACTTATCATAATTCTTACAAATTTATTAAGAAAATCAATTATCTACTCTACCATTATCAAAGCAAAAAAACACTAAGCAAATGCTAGTGTTTTTTGTGCGAGTAAGTCTATAAGCCGAGTTCTGTATTAGACAATCATCTATCTAGGCCTATTGTTTCCAATAGGCTCAAGCGATACACCCGAAGGCGGGACGGGCAATCCCAAAATGCCTTCCTATTCGATCTTGCTCCAGATGGGGTTTACATAGCCGCAAAGTCGCCATTGCGCTGGTGAGCTCTTACCTCGCCTTTCCACCCTTACTAGTATATTTAAAATTTCAGTAAACTGAACCTTCAAATACCTTTAGCGGTATATCTCTGTTGCACTTTCCTTAGAGTCGCCTCCACTGGTAATTAGCCAGCACCCTGCCCTATGGAGCTCGGACTTTCCTCTCCTGTATTTCTACAGCAGCGATTGTCTGGCTTACTCACGTTAATAATAATATCACATTTCACCCTATTTGTCGAACTTATTCGCAGTGCATCTTAATCTTGTTAAAAAATATCTAATCAAGTATTTCCCCTACTTTTATATAAACCGTAGTTCCCTGCCCTATTATGGATTCCATACTCACTCCATATTCTTCGCCATAATATAGTTTTATACGTTTATCCACATTTTTTATGCCTACCCCACCAAGCTTAACATCTTTAGTGGATTTTTCTTTTTGCAATACACTTAAATCGAAACCATCCCCATTATCTCTTATTGTAAATATAATGCTATTACCTTGTCTTTTTGCAGTTATATTTATAAATCCATTTCTATCCACTTGCCTTATTCCATGGTAAATTGCATTTTCCACAATAGGTTGAAGAATTATCTTTAAAATTTTAACTTCTTTTATGTTTTCATCATAATGAAAGTCACAGCTTAGTTTATCTCCATACCTTTGTTTTTGAATATATAAATATTGTTTTATATGTTCAAATTCATTATATATTGTGGTTATCTCATTTCCTCCATTTAAGGATAATCTAAAAAATTGAGCTAGGGCTTTTGTAAGTGATACAACTTTTTCAGTATCCTTAAATTCTGACATCCATGCAATAGTATCTAAGGTATTATACAAAAAATGCGGGTTTATTTGGCTATGTAAGGCATTTAATTCAGATGTTCTTAGATATTTTTCCTTTTGAGATATTTCGTCTAAAAGTATTCTTATTTTTTGGATCATATTGTTAAAATGAGCAGATAAGCTTTGTGCTTCATAGCAACCACTTTCATTTAATTTTACTGTAGTAAAATCCTCTTCAATATTTCTCATAGCCTGTTCTAATTTTGCTATAGGACCGGTTATTCTCCCTGCAAAGAAACTTCCACTATAAGCCATTATAAGTAGGAGAACAATGCTAATTAGCGCTATAGTTTCTATAAAATTTCTTTTTATTACTTGCAGTTCATATAACGATGACACTTCAAATAGTGTCCAATCTGCATTTTTAATCTTATAAAGTTGAATTAATGTTTTATTTTTAGCATCGTATCCTAGATGCATTTTACTCTCTGTGATTAAATTATTTTGTAGTAGTTGACTTATAAAATAATTTGTATCTTTATGATAAACTACTTCATTTTTATTGTTTAGAATAAAAACATAATCTTTAGCACCAACATTTAAATCATTCAAAAAGTTATCAATGACTTTGTACTTAACATCTATTAATAGTACCCCTAAGTTATTACCTAGTGGATCTCTTATTTCTTGGCTAATTGAAATAACCCAGTTATCCTTATCCATTGAAAAATTCTGCAATCTTTCTTTAGTAAGTACTGGCATACTATTACTATGAATAGCATCAACATACCACTGTTCTTTCATCATATCACTTGACATAGACATGCTTAATTTTTTTTCATTAGATATAAGTCGTCCATCTTTCCCAACAATTATAATAGATTTAATAGACTCATCACTTTGTATTGTGCTATTTAGCAATTGGTTAACATTTTTTTTAGCCTCTAGATTTTCCTTTTGGCTTAAATAATTTATAGTTTGGTTATTGCTAACCAATATATTAGATATTACCTTTAATTTATTCACATATAATTCCACGTAATTCCCACTTTTTTCTACAGCTATTTTTGTAGCGTTTAAATCTTGCTGAAGTTCTATATTAAAAAAGCTATTATATAAAATCAGTGCCATAAGGAAAATAGCTATTAAACTTGATATAAAATAAAAACTTGAAATTTGAAATTTTATCTTATTAAACGCTTTAGGTTTTATCATAAATTTAGCCTCTTACTTTCTCTTTATATTGATTTGGAGACAAACCATATTTCTTTTTAAAGGCAGCACTAAAATAATTGGGATCTTCAAAACCCACAGCCTCAGCGATTTCATAATTTTTCATATCTGTACTAAGTAGTATTATTTTTGCCCTTTCCATTCTTTGAGTTAACACATATTCTTGAAAGGAAGTTCCAATAACTTTTTTAAAAAGATTACTTAAATAGCCAAAACTAAGACTCATTTTATCTGATAATAGGGTTAGCGATAACTGAGGATTTGAAATATTATCTTCAATCTCCTTTTGTATTTTTGCCTTGTATCCATTGTCGTCTTCTAAATCTTCATTATTAACAAGTCCATTAACGATAGATTTTACTTCTTGCTTATAATTTTCATGGCTAATCTTATTTACTAATTTTGCTAAGACTTCACTTATATCCTTTTTAGAGGCAGGTTTTAAAATATAATCGTCCACCCCAAGTTTTAAAGCCGTTACTGCATAATCAAAGTAATCATAACCCGTAACAATACATATTTTCACATCAGGTTTAATGGATTTACAAGCTGCAGCAAACTCTAACCCATTTATTTTAGGCATATTAATATCAGCAAGAACTAAATCTGGTAGTTCTTCTTTAAATATTTCTAATGCAGCCTTACCATCACTAGCTTCAAACACCTTATTTATCTTGAGTTCACTAAAATTAACAAAAGAAACAATTCCTTTTCTAATAATATACTCATCATCTACTACTAATAACTTGTACACAATATCACATCCCGTAATCAAGAATTCTCTATATAGTTAACTTTAAACAAAAGGTTGACCTAAATCAACCTTTTCTTCAAAATATTCACTATCAAATTAAATTTAAAAGATATCCATATCCCTGGGTTTCCATTTTCTCCTTAGCAATGAATTTTATAGAAGCACTATTGATACAATATCTCTTTCCACCCTTATCACTGGGTCCATCATCAAAAACGTGCCCTAAATGAATATTCCCACTTCTACTTCTAACCTCTATTCGAGTCATATTAAAACTCTTATCCTCTTTTAATACAATTACCTGGTCTACAATTGGCTTTGTAAAACTCGGCCATCCACATCCTGAATCATATTTATCCTTGGACGAAAATAGTGGTTCACCAGTGACAACGTCCACATATAAGCCTGCTTCATGATTATCATAATACTCATTGGAAAAAGCACTTTCTGTATTATTCATAACGGCCACCTTATATTGAATATCTGTTAATTTTGATTTTAATACTTCATTACTCGGTCTTGGGTATTTTTTAATATCTATATTAACCACCTCTTCGCTAAGATTTGAAAAATCTATATGACAATATCCATTAGGGTTTTTCTCCAAATAATCTTGATGATACTCTTCTGCTAAAAAGAAATTTGCTAGTGGTAAAACTTCAGTATAAATCATGGATGTATATTTTACTTGCTGACTTTTAATTACACTATCAATTACTATCTTATTAACTGCCTCCTTATAATATATACCTGAGCGATACTGGTCCCCTACATCACTTCCTTGTTTATTTTTAGAAGTTGGGTCTACTACTTTAAAAAATGAAGTTAATAGAGTTTCTAAACTAACTCTTTCAGGATCATATAGTACATGTACTGTTTCTGCAAAATTAGTTTTCCCAGCGCAAACCTGTTCATAAGTCGGATTATCTATATTCCCATTGGCATAGCCAGAAGTCACATCATAAACTCCATATATTCTAGACATATACGCCTCAATCCCCCAAAAACATCCACCTGCTAGCCAAATTTCTTTAAGCTTTGCTTTATCAAACTTTATATTAGTATTAGGATTATCAGGAAATTTAGAGGTCTTAATTGGAGTCGTAGCTACACTATTGTTATTTCTAGATATTGCTTTTGATAACGCTGGTATTAAAAACACAGCTGCTATTATAGTAAATATTAATGCACCTACTCCTAAGTATCTGAATTTCATATTATTACCACCTTTCTAATATATTTTGCAATACCTTTTATGTCTGAAATATTTTATTTATTTTATATTTTTAAATTCAGATATTATACCTTCATTACTATTATGGCCTGGTAAGGTTTTAACTAAAATCCCATCACCTCCTACGAATACTGAAGTAGGGTATCCTCGGACGCCGTACTTATTAGCTACTGCTCCCTCTTCATCTAAAAGTACTGTTAAATTTTTATATTCTAGACCACTAAACCATTTTTTAAAATCATCTGTGTTCATCTCACCCCTAAAACTTGGTGATACTATTGTGATTACTTCAAAGTCTTTATTCTGGGAAGCTAATGTATTAATCTCTCCAAGGCCCGCTAGGCATATGGAGCACCAAGATGCCCAAAATTTTATATACACTTTTTTACCAGTATAATCAGATAATTTATGACTTTTTCCCTGGAGATCCTTTAATTCGAAATCAGTAGCTTTCATTCCTGTATTCATTACTTTTACATCACTATCCATTTTAATCTCCTCCGAGGCTATGGATTTATTATCCGTAGCATTACTTTTATTTTTATTGTTCCCTAGGCATCCTGTTAATATTGACCCTACCAAAACAGTCACCAATAGCAAACCTATAATTCTCATGTTTTTCATGATTTTGACCTCCTCCACTATTGAAATAATCTTGTAATTAAATTCAAACTATTATTCATTAGCAATATACCCATTAAAATTATAATTATCCCACCTGCAATTTTTATTTTTTCTAAATGCTTATTCAGCTTTTTAACATGTCTTAGTAATCCATCTGAGAATATTGCAATTATTAAAAACGGAATCATTAACCCTAAAGAGTAAATAATCATTAACCATACTGCGTAAAGTGCCTGACCACCCGATGCAGAAATTCCAAGTACTGCTGCAAGTATAGGTCCAATACATGGTGTCCATCCAAAGCTAAATGAAAATCCTAATAGGAATATTCCCAGTGTACCATTGTTGCCCTTTATAACTAATCTTTTTTCTCTATCTAATAATTTAAAGTGTAATAATCCAGTTTGATGAATACCTAAAGCAATAACCACTATTCCACATAGTGTTATAAACCCTTTGCTATTAATTACAGTTCCAAGAGAACCAGCCCCAAAACCTAATATTATAAAACTTGTAGATATTCCTGCAACAAATAATAATGTTTTTGCTATAACTATAAGATTTATATTTAATCTGCCTAATTTTTTAATATATTTTTCTTGATTTTTATTGTTTTGGTCACCTGCGAAAATTGAAATGTAAACTGGGAGTAATGGTACCAGGCACGGTGAAAAGAAAGAAAAAATTCCTGCCACAAAAACCGTACTCATAAATATTTCATTACTTATCATTTTCTCCACCACCTTTACTTTATATTATAATTCTAGTCTTATATAGATGAGAAGTACATAGAATATGATACTGTAATTCTTTGATTATTCTATATAAAAAATCCCCCAAACTAATATTTGGGGGAACATAAACTTCATTTCAATATTTATTATTTCAATTTCTACGCAGTATCTCCTTAACATCTACATATTATTGTTCACCGCGCAGCAACTATCTCTTACAATAAGCTTTGTTGGTATAACAATTTTTTTAGCTATATCCCTTCCATCTCTTAACTTTTCTAGCATTAATTCTACAGCCGTTTCGCCCATAAATTCCATGTGTATTTTAACACTAGTTAGTGCGGGCACTATAAACTGTGCGGTTATATAATCATTAAATGATACTATACTAATATCTTCTGGTACTTTCAGTCTTGCTTCACTTATAGCTCTATATGCCCCTATTGCCATAGAATCATTAGCTAGTATATAAGCAGTTAAGTTATTTTTATCCACTAAGGCTTTTTTCATAAGCTCATACCCGCTTTGCGATGTGAATTCGCCTACGTACAAAATTTTACTGTAGTCTACACCTCTATTATACATTTGTTCTTTATATGTTCTTTCACGTCTATCAATAAAAATTTCTGTGCCTCCATTAATATATTCTGTACCGCCAATAAATCCAATATTTTTATGTCCTAGTCCTTCTAAGTAATTTAATATATGGATAGTTGCATACTTTAAATCACATACTACAGAATCATAAACTTCACTTTGCGGTGAGGAGTCAACAAACACAATATTGTCAGATAATAGTTTAAGTTTTTCTACTTCCTTATTCCCAAATTTTCCAATAGCTAAAATCCCATCTATTTCATTTGTATATGCAGTAAAAAATGGTGATAATTTTACTACTTCAATATTTTCACTAGCACATTTATTCTCTATAGCCATTCTTATAGATAAATAATATGGATCTAGTACTTCTTCTTTTTCAGTGTACCAATTCGCTATGGCTAACTTATAAGTGTTTTTCTTAATGTTTTTTTCTTTCTTTTTTATATAATTTAGTTGTTCAGCTGTTTCGAATATTCTTTGTTTAGTAGCATCTGTTACATTCAATGTATCATCAAAGTTTAACACCCTAGATACAGTAGCGATTGAAACACCAGCTTGATTTGCAATATCTTTTATTGTTGTCATAATTTTCACGCTCACTTGTTTTATTCTTATTTTTCCATTCTAATTATATTATAATAACTTATTAACTAATTGGATTTAAAGGATGGATTATTTATTAATCCACCCTTTAAATATTCTTACTATAACTTATTTATGAATTTATTGAAACCTTGTATTCCCGCTTCATTCCTTTTAAATACCCCGGAATGTTCTAAAACCTGTGAAAATACAGTACCTATTTCTTTTTTTAATATATCATCTACATTTGTTTCATTTATATCTGAATATTTTTTCACTATCTGCAAGGCCCATTTTTTATGTTTCACAAGCTCCCCGCAATTGTCTAATTCATCAATCTTGTTTTCATTTACTAGATAATAACTAAGTTCTTTTATCTCTGTTTTTAATCTTGCGGGCAGTACTGCAAGTCCCATAACCTCAATAAGTCCAATATTTTCTTTCTTTATATGATGTAGCTGCGCGTGAGGATGGAAAATTCCATCTGGATGCTGCTTAGACGTTCTATTATTTCTTAGAACTAGGTCTATCTCATAAAAATCCCCTCGTCTTCTAGCTATAGGTGTTATAGTGTTATGTGGTGTACCATCAGTAAATGCCATTATCTCAGCCTTTTCATCAGAATAATTCTTCCAACTATTTAAAATATAATAAGCGAGCTCCACCAAGGTTTCACTATCATTACCTTTTATTCTAACAACACTCATAGGCCACTTAACTCTACCAAGCGTTGCTCCTTTAAAACCTGACACCACAAATTCTTCCTCTACAGGCGCCTTTGCCATAGCAAATTCATAATTTCCACCTTGGAAATGATCATGACTTAATATTGATCCTCCAACTATTGGAAGGTCTGCATTAGATCCAATTATATAATGTGGATATTGGAGTACGAAATCTAATAGCCTCCTAAATGTTTCTTTACATATTTTCATTGGCTCATGTTCACCCTTAAGCACTATACAATGTTCATTGTAATACACATAGGGTGAATATTGTATAAACCATTTTTCACTATTTAATTTAACAGGTATAATCCTGTGATTTCCTCTAGCTGGGTGGTTTATCCTACCTGCATAGCCCTCATTTTCTTTGCAAAGTAAACATGTTGGATAGGCACTTGTCTTTAAATTTCTAGCCATAGCAATAGCTTTTGGATCCTTTTCTGGCTTAGATAAATTAATAGTAATATCAATATCTCCATAGTTAGTTGCACATTTCCACTTTAAATCTTTTTGAACCCTATCCCATCTTATATAATTGGAATTAATTGACAATCTATAAAAGTAATCTGTTGCACTATTTGGACTTTCATTATAATGCTCTTTAAATTGTCTTATTATTTCTGAAGGTCTTCCTATTAGACAGGCCATAATTTTTGTATCAAATAAATCTCTAGTAACAATGCCATCATCTTCTATTTTTTTATTTTTATATGCCCAATCAGTTATATTATCTAAAATTTGTTGTACCCCATACTCTTTATTTTCAAATGAAACTTTTTCAATTTCATCTAATGATAAAGCTTCTAAAATCCTGTTTTTTGTGTATATCATATCCTCTGGCTCTATCAACTTCTTATTTACTGCATAATAAAGTAGATTTTGAACCTGCTTTGAAATATTTACTGCCATATTAGCACTCCTTATTTATCATCGAATCCATTTATATTATTTTTATGAAAATTCCAAGCAGAACCTATTACAGTTTCAATATCTTGAACTTTAGGCTCCCAGCCTAATATTTCTTTAGCTTTCACACTTGAAGCTATAAGCACCGCAGGGTCTCCAGCTCTTCTCTTACAAATCTCTGCTTTTATATCTTTGCCTGTAACAGTTTTAGCCGCCTCTATTATTTCCTTTACGCTAAACCCAAATCCATTTCCTAAATTAAACACATCACTATGATATCCATCTCTAAGCTTGTTAAAAGCTAATATATGGGCATTTATAAGGTCTTTTATATAAATATAATCTCTTATACAGGTGCCGTCTTTTGTATCATAGTCTTCACCAAATATAGATATTTTCTCTCTTTTACCTAATGGTACCTGGAGTACTAAAGGAATTAAATGAGTCTCTGGACTGTGGTCTTCGCCTATTAATCCATTTACACTAGCTCCTGCAACGTTAAAATATCTTAATGCAATATATTTTAATCCATAGGCCTTATCTGACCACTTCATCATTTTTTCCATGGCAAGTTTTGTTTCTCCGTAAGTGTTAGTTGGCTGTGTCTTATCAGTTTCTTCAATAGGTACTCTATCTGGCTCGCCATATACTGCAGCTGTTGATGAGAATACTATCTTTTTAACATTATTTGAAACCATTGCACTTAAAAGTACTTCTGTACCATGCACATTGTTGCTATAATATTTTAATGGATTTTCCATGCTTTCTCCCACAAGGGAATTTGCAGCAAAATGTATTACTCCCTCTATACTATTTTCTTTAAATACACTGTCCATAAAATCAAAGTCTCTTATATCACCCTTGTAAAATTTAGCCTTTGAATGAATTGCAGCAATATGTCCAGTTTGAAGATTATCAACTACTATAACCTCTTCTCCTGCTTCAATTAATTCATACACACAATGTGAACCTATATATCCTGCTCCACCACATACCAATATACTCATTTAATCATCTCCTAAATTATTTTTTCGAAATATTTAGTAAAGTTTTCTTGCACCATCACCTATTTGAGCCAC
The DNA here is from genome assembly GCA_964467165.1 of uncultured Clostridium sp. Classification (GTDB taxonomy): domain Bacteria; phylum Bacillota; class Clostridia; order Clostridiales; family Clostridiaceae; genus Clostridium_AD. The sequence goes on along the minus strand of CAYXOL010000005.1, from coordinate 109,442 downwards.
ATAAAACTCTGCCTCGTAGCCAATTTTATTCTTATATTCCTCTGAAGCACTTTTTATAAACTCATCTACAAATTCCTCTTTAACTATACTTACTGTGCAACCACCAAAGCCTGCCCCTGTCATTCTTGATCCTATAACTCCTGGTACTTTCCAAGCAATTTCTACTAATGTATCTAATTCTATACCTGTAACTTCATAATCATCTCTTAGTGATTCATGGGACTTATTCATTAACTTACCAAATAACTCTATATCACTATTCTCAAGTGCGGCTACAGCTTTTAAAGTTCTTTGATTCTCATAAATAGCATGCTTTGCACGCCTTGCGCAAACCTCATCGACTATTAGATATCTATTTTTTTCAAATTCTTCTTCATTTAATTCACAAAGAGAATTTATCTTTAGCACAGTTTGTAAATTAACAAGAGCCTTCTCACATTCTACCCTTCTTTCATTGTATTTAGAATCCGCAAGTCCTCTTCTCTTATTAGTATTTGCTATTACTATGGATGCTCCATTAAGCTTAATTTTTGCATATTCATATTTTAATGTATTTGTATCTAAAAGTATTGCACAATCTTTTTTACCCATTGCTATAGCAAACTGATCCATAATGCCACAGTTCACTCCTATAAATTGATTTTCAGCCTCTTGACTAAGCTTTGCAATATTAATCATATCAATAGAAAAATTGTATAATTCCTTTAAAACAACTCCCGTAACTACTTCTATTGATGCTGAGGAAGATAATCCTGAACCATTTGGAATGTTTCCATAAAATAAGATGTCAAAGCCACCATCTATTTTCATACCACTATTTTCAAAAGCCCAAATTACCCCCTTTGGATAATTAGCCCAATCATCCTTACTATTATATTCTATCTTATCTATATTCACATCAATTATCCCTAGCTCCCCAAAATTCTCTGAATAAAATCTTATTTTTTTATCATTTCTCTTTTTTGTTAGTGCATAAGTACCAAAAGTTAATGCACAAGGAAAAACATTACCTCCGTTATAATCTGTATGTTCTCCAATTAAATTCACTCTTCCAGGAGCAAAAAATACTTTTTCTGCCTCTATTGCGTACACTTTTTTAAACATAGCTCTTAACTTACTAATCATATTTTAGTCTCCTTTTAATGATAAATTGTTCTTTCTATACATCTATATCTATAGATTATCACTTTTTTAGTAAAAATTCAATTCTTTTTACTAAACATTTTTGTTAGATATGCACTATTTCTCTACCACTATATTTAATACACATTATTTTTGTAACTATTTTGTTACTATTTCTTTAGAATCTATTGACTTTTCAAAATAACTTAGTATAATCACAGTAATGTATATTTTATAGAATAAATTTACATATTTATTTAGAATACCACAAATGGATAACGTTTACAATTTTAAACATGGGGGGACTATGGATGAAAAATGCTAAAAGGGTTACATCATTTGTTCTTGCATTATTAGTTGCAAGTTCAATAAGTATAAGCAGTGTTAATGTACAAGCTAAGCAAACTGTATTGGAAACAAATATTGTTGCCTCAGCTGCAAAACAAACGAAGCTTACAGGTGCTACTCTTGTGGCCTATGCAAAGCAACTCACAGGCACACCCTATAAAAGAGGGGGAACTACCAAATCTGGATTTGATTGCTCTGGTTTTACTATGCATGTTTATAATCATTTCAAAATAACATTACCACGCACCGCCGAAAGTCAAACCTCAAAAGGCACCGTGGTTAGTAAATCTAACTTACGTATAGGAGATTTAGTTTTTTTTGGTTCCACAATAAGTCATGTTGGCATTTATGTAGGAGACGGACAATTTATACATTCTCCTAAACCAGGGTCAAGTGTCAAAATAATGGAACTAAAATATATGCCAAATTATAATACAGCAAGAAGAATACTATAATAATATTAATCAAAAAAATAAAAGGCATCTATAAAGATACCTTTCTTATTTTTTGTAAATCTCTCCAGCTTAGTTTACTCTGTAGTTGCTCTTTCCATATGAGAATTATACCATCTAGCAATTAATATCTTAAGTGAAGCAGCAACAGGTACCGCTATAAGCATGCCTACAAGTCCGCCTAAGCTTCCTCCCATAATAATGGCAAGCATTGTGAATACTGGATGAAGTCCTACACTATCACCCACAATTTTGGGTGCTAGAAAGTTATTGTCAACTTGTTGAACTAAAATCATTCCAATAGTTGCCCATACTGCTGTAATAGGTTGTCCACTAAGCAGTGCCATAATAACTGCGAGTATGGTTCCAACAATAGGCCCAATATACGGTATCATATTGCAAATACCCGCAATAATTCCTATTATCAAAGCATAATCTATTCCAATAAAATACAGCACTACGCCGGATAAAACTCCAACAACGCATGCTTCTAGCAATTGTCCTCGTATATATTTGTAAAATGTATCATCAATTGTATGTAAAACATCTTTAATTTTACTGCCTGCACTACTTTTTCCAAATATAAGGTTAAAAATTTTATTCCATAAATCTATAAAGTACTCAGAGTCTTGCATTAAATAAATACTTAAAACTATAGCTATTAAAAATGAGGCAATATTACCCCCTATAGAAACAAAGGAATTTGTCATTGATCCAATACTTGCAGAAAAATACGATTGCACATAGCTTACAATTTGGGCAATTTTCTCATTTAAATTTCCGCCTAATATATTCAAGCTTTGCAATTTTTCACTAATAGCACTTACAGACAATGTTGAGTTTTTCAAATAATTAGTTAGGTATTCTGTCATATTAGTTATAGTTATATTATTAGAAAGTTTCCCTCCAACCATAATATATATTCCGCTTATAATTGCTACAAAAACTGCAATTACTAGTGTATATACGCATAAAATTCCAATTGCTCTTCTTGTGGATACCTTTTTAAAAATTTTATTCTTCTCTAAAAAATTTGCAATACTATTTACAATTGGCTTTAATAAATATGCAATTACTAATGCCATAAGGAGCGGTTTCACAAGTCCAATAATTCTTCCTATTGTACCTGTTAATACAGAAAATATACTACCTATATTATTCAAAATTATTACACCCATGTAAATTAGAATCACTGTGGCCGTAGCATATAAACAGTATTTTAATAATTTTTTATCTATTATCATTTCTCCCTACCTTTCAAAGCTAACTTGCTTTTGAAATTGATTATCCTATTACTTTACATTATATTAAAATTAATGGCAAGTTAAAGAATCAAATTAATTTGATAATTTTGTATTTCGCAATGTTTTATTCTCTTTTATAATGTATTATAATAGTAAAGAAGTAACACCCTTACTATTTTGAATTTGTTAGGAGATGTTTAATTTGAAAAATAAATCCAAGTCCTTATTATGTATAATTATCACACTATGCTTTATTGCAGCGGGTTGCACAAAGAAAATCGAACCTACTCCTACTCCTACTCCTACTCCTAGCCTACCTGCACCTCTAAAAACAGAGGCACCAGTGAGGGTCCAGCAAAAATACTATGCTGCCTATACTGGAGAAGAGGTAAAAAAAGAAGTGTTAGATAATATTGCTGTGCTTGCCATAGTAGAGAACTCCTTAGATGCCAGACCACAATCTGGATTAAATGCCGCAGACCTTGTCTATGAAACCATGGCTGAAGGAGGTATTCCTAGATTTATTGCATTATTTCAAAGTGGAGATGCCCAGAAGGTTGGTCCAATTAGAAGTGCTAGATCTTATTTCTTAGATATCTCAAGAGAATATAACCTTCCCTTTGCTCATTGTGGCGGTAGCCAGGAGGCCCTTAACGAAATAAAAAGTAAAAACCTAATGAGTATGAATGAAATGTCCTATGCTTCTACTTATTGGAGAGATTCCTCCCGTAAAGCTCCTCATAACCTTTATACTTCTACTGAAAAATTAAGAGCTCTTGTGAAAGCAAAAGATTATGCAACCACGTCTACAGTAAAATTTAAATTTGACAAAAGCTACTGGGATAGCGATAAACTGTCACCTGCTAATGAAGTTCTTTTGAAAGTTAACAAATATTACAACACCAGTTACACCTATAAAGATGGGGTTTACTTTAAAAGCATGGACGGAGTATCTTCAACTAATAAAGATGATAATCTTCCTTTAGTATTTAAAAATATAGTGGTGCAAATCACTTCCATTAAAACACAAGTGGATGGACTTCATTTAGATATTGCACTTGTGGGAAATGGAGATGGTTACGTTATTAGCAACGGTAAGTTTATTAAAATGCACTGGTCTAAGAAAAATCCAACCTCTCAAACCATTCTAACTGATGAACAAGGTAGTAGTTTGCCATTAGCCCCCGGTAAGACATGGTGGAATATTGTGGATAAGATCACTAAAATAGAGATTAAATAAATTACTCTATAATTTTTAGAGCATATATTTAATCTTCTATACTATCATTTATGCAGTTCAGATTTCCCTCTGCATTTCCATGTTTTTCAACAATAATTACTCCACGTCTATCAAAATTAATTATTATAATAGAACCTAAAGCCATTATAATCCCCAATAGTTTAACTCCTAAAATCACTTCATCAAAAAATAAATAGGAAATAATAACAGAAACCACGATTTCTAATGAGCATATTATGCCTGCTTTTGATGCTTCAACACCATAAGATAAGCCCGTAATATACAAAATGTATGAAAGTACTGTTGGAATTAACCCCAGGCCTACAATACTTGCTACTATAGGCATACTATACTTTATTTGCAAAAGATCTAACGGGCTTGAAAATGGCACTAAAAATATCCACCCAAACAGAAAACTATATAAAATAATGGTTAATGGATGATAATCATTTATAATTACTTTACTTATAATTGTAACTAAAGCATAAGTAAATCCCGATCCTATTCCCAGTAGAACCCCTATTGAATTGATATTTAAAGTATCCAATGAGCCCCCGGTAACTGTTAAAAAGCAGCCTATAACACATAAAAAAAGTGCAGAAACTTTAATTGGGGTTAGAGGTTCCTTATAAAATATCCTACCCATAATTATTAAAAAAATCGGCGCTGTGTATAATAAAATAACCGCTGTGGATATAGTAGTCCTTTTTATTGTTTCAAAATATATCAAATTAAAAAGTGCTTGCGAAACGATACCGATTAACGCGGTATACTTTAACCCCCTTTTATCAAGTTTTAATAATTTTTTATCTTTAAATAAAACAAATATAAACATTATAAGAAATCCTACAAATAGTCTACAAAACACCACAAGCTTTGGATCAAATCCAAATTTAAAAAATATTTTCCCAAACAAACCTATGGTTCCCCATAAGATTCCTGCTAATGCAATCATTAAGTATCCCTTTATTTGCTTGATATATAACGCCTCCTAAGTTCAAGTTAATTTCTTAACCTATTATTACTAGTTTTCAAATTCTATTCGATTCCTTCCGTTTTGTTTGGCTTTATACAATAGATCGTCAGCATTTTTAACAAGTTCCATGGAGGATTCATTACTAAATTGCTTTATTCCTATGCTTATTGTTATTTTCAACGCCTTATTAAATTCATATTTTTCAATTTCATTTCTTATTTTTTCACCTATATCACAAGCTTCATCAATTGCTATTTGAGGAAGTATTATTATAAATTCTTCTCCCCCAAATCTTCCAACATATCCTTTATCATTTACATTATTAACTAAAATATTGGATAGAGTTTCAAGAACATAATCTCCATATAGATGACCAAAAGTATCATTAACATATTTGAAAAAATCAATATCAAGCATCATCAGCGATAATTCCTTTTTATTTACTTCTTCATTAAGTTTATTTACTTCTCTTCTAATTATTTCTACTGAATATTGATGGTTATATAATTTAGTCAAACCATCTCTAATAGTTTTCTCTTGCAGTTCTTCATTTTTCCTTCTCAATTCATATTCTATGCTAATATCCTGTATAACAAAAATTGCTCCAATAAAATCATGAATTTTCTTATCAAAGATAGGTATGTAGATTATGTTGGTTGGGATTTTTTCGCCACACTTACTTAATATTTCTATATCACTATACTTTTTTTCCTGTATTTGAATATTGTCTATGCCAATTTTATTCTTAGTATTTTCGTCAAATAAATAACTAATATTTTTATTTAGTAGTTCATCCTTTTCAAAATTTAACAGACTTAAAGTATGCTTAGAAACTCTAACTATCTCCGATTTTTCATCTAATAATATAACCATATCAATTATCCTATTTCCAATTTCATCTATCAAGAACTCCTCTGGAAGTCTTAAAAACTTATATTTCGTAATTACTACATAAATTCCCATAATCATAATAACAGAATACAATTGCCCCATATTGGGAAAATTTACAATCCCAAACATAGGTAATATTGTTTGAGTCAATAGATTTAGACAAAATGGAATTATAGTTGACAATACTAATATTTCTGATTGTTTTTTTATCCTTTTACTATCAGTTTTTAATCCCCAGATAAATAAAATTATTATGCTTATGAGTAAAAATGAAAAATTATATAGAAAATCTCCCGTATAAAAAATATTACTTATAAGCAATGGAGTTTTAATTCCCTCTCCAAATAAAAATACTGCCATATACAAAAACAAAACTGCCGGTAAAAATATCAAAATCTTAACTATCCTTTTCTTCATCATTGTATTTTCTGTTATTAAAAGTACTAAATATAATGAAATTGCACTAAAACTACACCACCCAATAGCGGATATCTTGTTCCATAAAGCAAACACATTTCTATCCTTTGATACATACGCAAAAGCATAAGCAAAAGACCAAATTGCATAACTTGTACATAATAGAAGGAAAAATCTATGGATAATTGATTTTGCATTCTGCCTAAATGTGTAGACTCCGACATAAATATATATAAATACAGAAACTAATGAAAATGCTGCAAATAAACTACTCTTATCCATATGTTTATTACCTCTCTATCATAACATCTAAAATTATAACATAATTCGAAAAAATTCTAAATATTTTCCAAATATTTTTCTTAACATTAAATCATTTCAAAGCAAAAAATGCATTTGTTAAAGAACCTAAATTCCATCTTCAAACGCATTAAATCATATTCTTTTACCTTGGAATATTATTTTATTTCGATAAGTTCATATTCTTTACTACCTAAACCTATTTTTTCTGCATAATCAAGAGTAGATCTTCCTCTTCTAAATATAGTTTTACCATTATTTTTATCAATAACATCAAGACAAGCTTTATCCATTGCCACTGGGCCAGTTGAGGCAAAAACCCCAACGTCATTTACTATTGGTTTCATATTATGACCATCACAATCACAGTTTCTAGTTATATTAAAAGCAAAAGTTATATATATATTATGCTTATCCACTGTAGCCGCATAAGCATATTCTGCAAGCCGTTCATTAAAAGATTTTATCTTAGGTATGGAGTTTGCATGTTGTGCAAGTTTTCCACCTCTTTATGCACAGCCCATTCCAAGTTGCTTTATAGCAGTACTTATCTCTTCTGTTTTGGAATATGAATCAATAGCTTTAAAATATACCTTTTTCACCACAAAAACCTTATATCCTCGAACATGTGCCACAGCTATTACATTTCTTGTCTGTCCAGAAATTCTTATCTTTTTCATAAGGTGTAAAGCTAGTATAAATCATTCCCTGTACCACTAAAATAATAAATTGTTGTACTCATAGAAAAAAACACTCCTATACTAAATAATATTTTAAAAAAAGAATAGTTCCATCTGGAACTATTCCATTTATATAATATTATTATAATATCATTATAACTGTCAAGTTTTTCGAAAAATATAGTGCTCTCTTTACTGTATATCTACTTTATATTACTTTCCACTACTCTTAACCAAAATCTTCACATAGGCCTTACTATCTCCGATTGGAGGTGTGTTATAGTTTTGTTGTCCTCCTGAGTCTCCAGCTGTCAGGTTCTTATATTCTTTCCCATTAATAAATATGGAAACCTCGGTGCTATTAAATACCAGATCCGAACCCATATACAAGTCTCCATAAGTAGCAGCTTTTGTGAAGGTTCTCAGTTGCAGTTATTCTAACTGTTAGGCTGGTTACATAAAACTTTAAGGGTTCTACCTCCATTATTGCTTTTATTTCATCATCGCCATTTACACTTCGTAACGTCATGGCCGAACTCTTATTAGGAAATATAATAAATCAAAATAGAGCAACAATAATTGTTGCCCTATTTTCTCATGGAAAGAGTTACCCTTTATAAATTTGCAGCAGGTTAATTAATGTTAGCATCTTCTTTCTTATCTACTAACCTGTCCTTTATAAGTTTTATATAATAATCAATAAATTTATGTTGGACTTTTCTAACATCAAATTTAAATATTTTAAAGGCAAATTGAACAAAATATCCTCCCCCAATTACCATAACTAATGTTCCAAAGCCTACAGTCCCTCCTAAAAAATAACCAACAACTAATACTGTAAACTCAATACAATTTCTAATAAATCTTACTGATTTTGCTGTACGTTTTGTTAATGATACCATTAAACCATCTCTAGGTCCCGAACCCAGTGCTGCACTGATATAAAAATAGCTAGCAATCCCTATAATAAACATCCCAAGAAGCATCATTATTACTCTTGCTATTATATTATTAAAGATAGGCACTAGATGATTAAGCATCAATAAGTCCATAAAGATACCTATAAACAACATATTTAATATTGTACCTATCCCGACCTTTTCCCCCAGTACCCAATCTAATATTACAATTACTAACCCAGCCATAATACTTGCTTGTCCCATTGTAATACCTGAAATCTTTGCTATACCTTGGTGAAAAACATCCCAAGGAGATAATCCTAAGTTTGCATTAATAGTGAAAACTATACCAACCGCGTATAAAAAAAGGCCTGAAAATAATCTTATCAAAGCTAATACGGATTTTTTCATCTAGGAACCCCCAATTATTTAAACATAATATCCTAATATAATTATAATGCAATTATGTATATTAGCAAAGAAAAAAAGAGTGAAATATATTCCTATATATTTTACTCTTTTTCACTTCACTTAGTGAAGTTAAAATACTATATTAGTAATTCCTAAACTTTTTAAAATACCAGTTGAAATTGCCTTCGCTAATTTTATTTGGTAAGCCTCTGTAAGTAATAATTTTTCTTCTGTTGCATTTGACAGGAATGATGTTTCTACCAATATAGCTGTAGTATTTGTATTATTTAAAACATAAAACCCTGCAGTTTTTATCTTCCTATCTACTCTTCCGGTCGATTTAATTAACTCAGTTTGAACAGCTTGGGCTAGCTTTTGGCCAGCTACACTGCCACTCTTATAAAAAGTTTCAATCCCACTTACAGTTGGAGCTGAATAGCTATTTGCATGAATACTTACAAAATAATTTGGTTTAGCATTGTTTGAGACATCACATTTTGCTTGAAGGCTCTGGGTTTTATCTATTGTTCTTGTATATACAACGTCCACACCATTCTTAGCTAAGATATTTCCTACTTTTGAAGCAATTGCTAGTACTATTGTCTTTTCTTTAGTACCCATTGCTCCTACTGCGCCTGAATCCGCACCTCCATGACCTGGGTCTAAAACTACTTTATATTTTTTTATAGTTGCCTCTTTTACATTAATTATAACTCTAGCATTGTCATCATATTTTTTTATAACTCCCTCATATGTATAAGTACCTACATCAGTTAAAGCAACTGACGTGTCAGACCAACCTACTTCAACCGATTTTATTGAGTTATTACTCATGGTGGCCTTCATAGTTTTAGGGAAGGTATATACGTCACCAACTTCTAAATTAACTGTTACATCTCCAACTGAAGATATATCAAATAAAGAATCGTAATAGGTATCCGTATTTGCGAATCCCGCATATTTCATTAGCCCATTAGCTATAGCCTTTGCTTCATTATTTTGACATTCCTCACTAGTTAATAATTTCTCTTCTTCTAGATTACTTAAGAACCCTAATTCCAAGACTACCGCTGGACAGCTTGTCTTCTTTAATATATCAAAGCCTCCTTCTTTTAGTCCCCTATCATTAGCCTCTGTTGCCTTTATAAGTTCACTTTGTAAAAGACCTGCGAGCATCTTATTATTATCATCATCAGGTAGATAATATGTTTCAATTCCATTGGAAGTATTTACTGTGTATGAATTAGTGTTTATGCTCAAAAACACATTTGCATTTGCATTTTTCGCTATTGAAGCTTTTACATCATCTTCATTACCCACATTCCAAGATACTGCATCACTATCTCTAGTATATACTACTTTAAACCCTCTTGTTTTTAGCATGTCACCTAGTTTTAATGCTACACTTAAGTTTATATCCTTAGCCTTAGCACCACTTGCACCAGTTATGTCTTTAAAGTACTGAGCTGGATCAATGCATACAGTGAATTCACTTGGTTTTGCAGGTGCAGGTACACCTTCAGTTGTAAAATTCATTCTTACTTCTTTAGGAAGAGGACTTCCATCTGTAGATTTAACCTTTTCCGTAACTATCAAAGTATATGCACTCTTGTTTTCATAATTTTTTACAGGAGTTACTACTACATTTTTATTGCTATTAGCTAAGCTAACTTTAATGTCTATAGGTTTACTATCCTGATCTACCACCTTAATGTTTGTGGTATTAACAGTAGTAGCAATCAATGATTTATTAAAACTCACTGTCCAAGGTTTACTAACTACCACATTTTTTTTGGAACCCATATCTGCATAGGTACTAGCCTTAACTATTCTTTGCATAGGCATACACAATGCAAAAGTTAAAATAATGAATATAAATGCTTTAAATATATTTTTCATATTTCCCCCCAAATCCCCATAGTTTTCATATTTAATTAGTTATAGTTTGGCTAATTTTAAATATGATTGTAAATTGTGGTATCAATTCTGAATTAAGTATACTACACTTTCCTTCTTATCAGTAGGATTTTTTAATGTTTTATTTAATAATTTTAAAAGCCCTATTAAAATCCCATGTCGCACTGTATATTGTTTTACTTTTCAATTTCTAAAATCACACTTATCTTTGTTCCTTTCCCTTCCAGGTTTTCCACATTAATAACTCCATGATGTACCTCTACAATCCATTTTGCAATGGATAGCCCAAGCCCGGTACCACCTTTTTCTTTAGATCTAGATTCATCTACAGTATAAAACCTTTCAAATATATTTTTAATTTCGTCTTCTGCTATTCCTATTCCACTATCACTAACTATAATTTTTACTGTTTTATTGCAAATCTCTGAACTTATATCAATCTTTCCTTGCTCTGGCGTAAATTTAATACTATTTTCTATGAATATCCTTAACATCTGTTTAATCATTTCATAATCTGCAAATATACTTACAGCATCATTTCTATGGCTTGATATAATATGCCTCTCATCTATAAGTACACTTTCCTTTAGCACTTCGGAAATAAGCTCATTTAGCCAAAATTCGCTTTTCTGTATTCTTTGATTCCCACTATCACCCTTTGCAAGAAATAGCAACTTTTCAACTAGGTTTTGCATATTGCTACTTTCCAGCTTAATGGCATGAATAGACTTTTCTAAGGCCTGCCTATCATCTTTTCCCCATCTATCAAGTAGGTTTGCATACCCTTGAATAACTGCAATAGGAGTTCTAAGTTCATGGGAAGCATCCGATACAAACTGATTTTGTCTTTCAAAAGATTCTTGAAGTCTATCTATCATTTTGTTAAATGTATTGCCTAGTCTTTTAAGTTCATCATCAGGACCTGTAACCTCAATTCTCTGCTTTAAATTATTAATACTAATATTATCAGCAGCTTTTGTTATGCGGTCAATTGGTTGTAACATTTTTTTGCTTATACTATATCCTATTATAATTGAAGCAATAATTCCTATAAAATCAGCTATTGCCATAAGAATAAATAGAATTTCCAAGAAGTCATATTCATTCTCCATATCCTTAACTATTTGAATATATGCAGTTCCATATTCCACAGTTTCGATTGTTAAATTTTCATATACCAGGTGCCTGTCATCCAGTTTAATTTTTTTTATTTTATCATATGGCTCTTCTACTTTAATACTATAATTAAATTCCTTTGTTATATTTAATACCTTCCCATCTTGCTTAAGTACCCTTATGGACATATTTTCTTTGGATGGAATATCTGAAATTATTTTTTCATCCGACAAATCTATATGCATACTTTGTAACATAGCCTTATTTAAAACCATAATTTTAACATCTTCTACTTGTTTATTTGCCTGGCTATAAAGGTAATATTTTATTCCATATAAAATTGAGGCATTTAAAATGAGTAATACTAATGAAAACATTACCGCATAGAGCATAGTTAATTTTGCAGAAACTTTTGCGCTTTTTATAATCTTAATATTCATAATTAATCACTCTTGACAACATATCCTACCCCTCTTACAGTAGTTATAAGCTTATCTTGAAATTCATCGTCAATTTTACTTCGCAAATACCTTATAAACACATCTACCACATTGGTATCACCCATGTAGTCATAACCCCATACTTCTTCAATGATTTGCGCTCTGGTGAGCACAACATCTTTATTTATTAACAGCATTTCTAGTAGGTAATATTCTTTTTTTGTAAGATCAATCTCTTTGCCATTTCGCTTAATATTATGAGCCCTATTGTCCATTACTACATCTTTAACACTGATTTCATCTCTGTTATTGCTTATGGATTTATTCCTTTCATACACTCTAATTCTTGCCAATAGTTCTTCTATTGCAAAGGGTTTTGTTAGGTAATCATTTGCACCTACATCTAATCCTAATACCTTGTCAGACAAATCACTTTTTGCTGTAAGCATAATAATCGGCACCATTGTGAATAGTCTTATTCTTCTGCATACCTCAATTCCATTAATTCCAGGTATCATAATATCAAGAAGTATTAAATCATACTCATCTTTCTCAACCATATTTAAAGCTTCACGTCCATCCCAGGCCACATGAACTTTATATCCCTCATGATTTAATTCCATTTCAACAAACATTGACATAAGCTTTTCATCTTCCACTAAAAGAATTTTAAAATCCTTCAAGATAACACCATCCTTTATACTAAAATAGTGAGCTATTAATCCACCATATAGTACTAATATACACTATTTTTACCCTCATTGCCACGCTCCTACTTATCTTTCACTTTATTATGAATTTTAATACTTTCCACCTCTATTAAAAAAGCCAGTAGAGTTGCATCAAATCTGCAAGTCCACTGGCTTTTTACACTTTCAAAACTATTAATTACTTTTTACTACGGCTACGGAGACCATTCCGCAGCCTTACCAATAAAGTTAAAAGGACAAATTGATGGATGAATATCTAGTTCTGATTAAATCCAATGTTATTTTCCCAACAATTATCAGTCTTTAATATATTTATTAATTGTAGCTGCACCTTCTTCATTTGCATGATAGTACACTTTTAAGACCTTATCTTTAGTCATTTCAAATCTTGTTTCTTCAAGAAGGCCATTAGCTTCGGCTGTCATTAATGCAGCGATTACATCCTTTGTGTTAAGTGCTTTGAAATTACCATATTCGCCTTTCAAAACCTCAATAACGTCTTCTGCACAAGCTTCTTTAACTTTTGTAAAATGTTTTAGTATAGCATAATTAAGAGCTTTCATACTAAATCGCCTCCTTTTTTCTAAACAAATCCATAGGATTCATAGAGATTACTAAGATACCAACTATCATTAATACAGCTGCAGCCCAAGCAATAGGAGGTAATGACCACCCATCCAGACCTGCAAATACACCAAGTATTATCCAACAACAGAATGGACCCCAGAAGGAATATGTACCATTACATGCCATACCAAGAGCGGCACCACACATACTGTTGCCCTTATACCAACTCATATATGAAACGAATGCACAAAGACCAGCTAAAGCAAACCAAATCATAGCAGGACCACTTGTAAATGCCTTAACAACAAGATCAGTTGAAATACTAACACTTCCTGCCATCATACCCAAAATAGGAATTAATATAATTAAATTTGAAATACCTGATATTGTCTGACGAATAGTAATCCCTATCTCAGAGTCAATCATAGATGTACCGTAACCAGCTACACACCCTTCAAAGCCCCAACCAAGAGCTGCTATGAAAGCAATACAAACACCTAAGAACATACCTTTTGGCGCATCTCCACCAATACTTGTACTACCAATCATAAAACTAGCAACAACACAGATAGCAATACCAAACATCATACGCTTGGTTAACTTTTGTTTGTATAATACTCTACCTAAAATTGCACCAATAGCTGGGCAAAGCGCAGTAATAGGAATAACGATTGAACCAGCCATCTGAAGACCAACAACATAGGCTGTACTAGAAATAGGTCCTCCCACAAGAGCCGCTAAAATCATTACACGACCTGGAGTAGTATTTATACATCTAAAGAAATCAGAAAGCTTACCTTTAACACCTGCATAAAGCAATGCCCAAACAGCACTACAAGTATCATTTACAGCACTACCAATTGCACCTAATAAATATGTAACAGCAAAAGCAGATAACCCTGCTGTATTAATGCCGTACCAGTCACCCCACACTCCCTTAGACATACCTAAAGTCAAAAATGCTGAATAGAATCCATACATAAGACCTGAGAATAAAGCGATGGATATACCTTTTTTGTAAAATTGTGATGATAACTTCTTTTTAGCAGCAACTGCGGATGCATCAATTGACCCTGTCACTTCGCTCATAAACAAAACCCCCCTGTTTGAAATATTTTTAATGTATTTACATTAATCTATAATTTATAATGACCATTTTTAAATATGGTTATTAGAAATTTCTTTATATCTTTTTATTTAAGTTTAATCGCTTTAAAATTAAACTTTGTTATGCGTAAATCAGAAACCGTTTTCTGAGTAATAATTACTGCCTATATCCTAGAATTCTATCCATTATTAATATACCCTAGTAACGGATTTTTTCATGGCATAAAGTGCAATTTTTTACTGCATTATATCCGCCTTTTTTTTGAAGTTTTTGTACTATGGTTATTTTATTGCACTAATTGCTTAATTATAATACCCTATTCTTATTCCACTTTTCCGCATAAAAAAATCGCCACCTTGAATGGATACAACTTTTTTAGTTGTATCCATTCAAGGTGGCGATTTTCAGATATCTAAATATGTTTTTTAGATAACAGTTGTGTCCACCTAATTTTGTACCATATCAGCAATAGAATACTCTGATGAAACAGTGATTGCGTTGACATTCTTTTGAAAACGTTGATATCTTAAACTACAATAATCCAAAAAATCGTCTCCGCTATAGTGTCTAATCATGGCCCATACCATCCAAAGTAAATCCTGTGCTACCATATAGCATTTTATTTTTAATATTTCTTCAGGTGTAGGCACATCTCCATAATATTCTAAAAGAAGATATTCGATGGCGTCTTCGCTTAGTCTAGATTCAAGAATATACGCAGCCACATCCCAACTTGGGTCATTCATTCCAGAATATTCCCAATCTAGAAGGTAAGTTCTGCCATTATCATCCACCACAAAGTTTTCGGGCACTGTGTCGTTATGACATGGCACATAGATTGTACTTTTTATATTTTCTTCCATAAAAAGAATCAATTGATTTTTCAATGCCACATAGTCAAAGAAAAACCCCCCCTTAAGCTCCTCAATAATTTTTTCATATTTAGTAAGCTCCGTTTGCCAATCAAAGAAATTCGGAAAATGTTTTGGGCTAGAATGAGTTTTTTTCATCAGAGCAGAAACAGCTCTCAAATTTCTTAGAGCACTTGGGTCTATTTCAGCAATATTTTTGCTGTTTTTAATGAATATACTGATTTTAATGCCACTATCCTCATCAAAAAACACACATTCAGAATTCATGCCAAATCCCCAGGCAATATTATTATTATGTTTTTCAATTTTTCTGTCAATCATCAAATTTGTCATTCCACCCGGTTGACGAACAACATACTCTATTCCCTTGATATTCATAAGGTAATTGTAATTGGTAAGGCCGCCTGCAAACCTTGATTTGTCGAACATAATGCTATCATCATTAAAAACCAGACGTAATTTTTCTTGTACTAATTCTTCCATTTTCATTAATATTTCCACCACACATATTCCAATCTATTATTTTCTTTGATTTTGAAGTTCACTCTAATTTAAAACTTCTTCACATTTCCTGCTAAAAACTCTTAATATCAAGTAATATTACTTAATAGTAAGTATCGATAGTCTATCACAATGTTTCCCAAATGTAAAGTATATTTTCACAGAATAAATGCTACATATGTTGCTATTATATCACATTTTTATCTCAAAAAATATAAAGCTAAAAAACTATGTTTTATTGTAGCTATTGTTCAAGAAAAACAATATTGTACAATATAAGATTTTAACTCCATACAATAGTGCTAAAACTATATATTAATTCTGCAATAAAGTAATTGTTCTGTATGATATTATTTATTAAGAGTTTTACTGTAGCATCAAAGAATAGGAGGTACAAATCATGGAAGATAAGTTTAAACTAAAGTCCAAGGTTTATTTTAATAAGGACTCTATGCAACTTTTAGAACAGATTAAAGGTACCCGAGCATTTATTGTCTCGGATTCTATAATGGAAACACTAGGCTATCTTCAAACTGCTGTAGATCACCTAAGCAAAGCTGGAATAACATCCATTGTTTTTTCAGGGGTACGACCCGATCCGGATGTTAAAGTAGTTACGGATGGACTAAAACTATACGAGGAAAGCGGTGCAGATGTCCTTGTAGCACTTGGTGGAGGCTCTGCTATCGATACAGCAAAAGGAATTCTGTATTTTTCTTGGAAATTAAAAAGTCTACCAGATGATAAAATGAATAAACCACTGTTTATTGCAATCCCTTCCACAAGTGGAACCGGTTCGGAAGTAACGGACTTCACTGTTATTACTTCTGAGGGTACAAAATTGTGTATTGTAGATGAATTTATAGCACCAGATATAGCAATACTTGACTCTACTTGTATTCAGCATGTTCCTAAGCGTGTGGTTGTAGATACTGGTGTAGATGTTCTAGTTCATGCTGTAGAAGCCTATGTTTCAACAAATGCAACTGATTTTACAGACGCTCTTGTGGAAAAAGCCGTAAAATTGATCTTCGAAAATATTGAGACACTTTACAAGGATCCCAAGGATTCTGATGCCAGGGATCGTGTACAAAATGCTTCTTGCATGGCAGGAATGGCATTTACGAATACAGGCCTAGGTATAAATCACAGCTTAGCACATGCCCTTGGAGCAACTTTTCACATTTCTCATGGTCGCTCTAATGCCCTTTTACTTAGTGCTGTTATGGAATACAACTCTGACTTAAGAGGAAGTGCCAACGGTTATGCTGCAGAAAGATACGCAAAACTAGCCAAGATTCTGCAACTTCCAGCTCGTACACCACGTGAAGGTACTGTGAATTTCATCTTAGCTATAGATAAACTAAAAAAACTTCTAGGAGTGGAAACGAATATTCGAACACTTGGAGTTGACCCAAAGGACTTTGAAACCGCTTTAGATAATATGTCACAAGCAGCCCTTCTGGATCGTTGTACCCCAACTAATCCAAGACAGCCTTCCAAGGAAGAACTTATTGCTATTTATCAAAAATGTTATTAATAATTGTGTAAAATATTAAAACTTGTCAAAAAAGAGACTAAAACCTAGAATACATGGCTTTAGTTTCTTTTTTGACAAGTTATTTATAAAACCAGCTATAGATTGTTTACTATTATAGATTAATACATTATAATAGTATAATAGTCATACTTAAATTTGAAAGAAAATTACAACTCATATACCTGAACCATCTTTTTCTTTCTAATATAAATTACATGGCAAAAGGTGGGCTAAAGCATGAAGAAAACTGATAATCTGCTGAAAAATTTAATAGCCTCCAATATTTTATATACCCGCTATATGAGTATTTTATCTCTGTCTGATCTTCCTCTATTTTTGGTAGATACAAATGGAGATGTTTTATTTGAGTTTATTCCATCCCCGGATTTTTGTACATATATATGTAATGAAAATAAAGGTCAAGTATGTTCCGACTACAAATGCAGACTAAACCCTAGCAGTGAGAATAGATTTGTCTGCCGTCATGGCCTTGAAAACATCCTTTTTCCCATCACTCTTAATGATGAGACTTTAGGTTATATAGTAGGTGTACAATCATTTTTACAGGACAATGAATATCGAAAATACATGATTGAAGTACAGTCTCTAAAAAAAGATAAAAATACAGAACTGGAATTTATAGCCAAGTCT
The DNA here is from genome assembly GCA_964467165.1 of uncultured Clostridium sp. Classification (GTDB taxonomy): domain Bacteria; phylum Bacillota; class Clostridia; order Clostridiales; family Clostridiaceae; genus Clostridium_AD. The sequence goes on along the minus strand of CAYXOL010000005.1, from coordinate 91,040 downwards.
ATTTTATCGCTGAAAACCGTGGAATCAAATAAAATTAAAATACACGAACAACTGTGTGACCATATTGCTAAAAACATTTCACTTGACTTATCCGAGGTTCTCAGCCATACAGATCCAGCTGCGGTAAGGTTGTCAATTGAAAAGGAAATACTGGAGAAAAAAATCATTGACTTAGAGGGTGAAAACATGGCTCTTATGGTCAATCCTCATTTTTTGTTTAATACCTTAAACTGTATTGCCCGCATAGCGTATTTTGAGAATTCCCAAACTGAGGAACTTATATATTGTCTTTCCGATTTGCTCAGGTACAATTTAAAGCAAACCAATCAACTTCACACCATTGGTGCCGAAATTGACAACATTAAGAAATATTTATTTATCCAAAAATCAAGATTTAAAAACCGTTTGACTTATGAAATCCTCATCCCGGAGAATATTAATGCTTACAGAATCCCCAACATGGTGATACAACCCCTTGTTGAAAACGCTGTTATTCATGGCATCACTCAAAAACGAGATGGCGGCAAAATAAGCATTTACGCAGAAGAATATAAAAATGAGATTGTTATTTCTATTATTGATAATGGAACCGGTTTTCCAAAAGATGTTTTGAAGAACATCCAACAATTTGAAAATAAATCAGGTCTAGGGTTTGGAAATACAGATAAGCGCTTGAAACGATATTACGGAGAACAATACGGACTAAAAATAGCAAAGTCCGACTATAGCGGAAGCACTGTAACTATCACCATTCCCACCCAACCTGTTGCGGGGTTATTACTATGAATGTAGTCTTAATTGTGGAAGATGAAATACTTGAACAAGATTTTCTAAGGGAAATTGTGCTTGAGACTCTTTCCGCCGAGGATACGCTTCTGACCTGTGAAAGCGGACTTCAAGCCGTGAAGCTAGCAAAACAGCATAACCCTAATATTATAATAATGGATGTTATGATTCCGGAAATGGATGGTCTAAGCGCCATTGAGGAAATTAGAAAATTTCTTCCAAGCGCTTGTATCAGCATTTTATCTGCCTATGCGGACTTTCCCAATGCTCAGAAAGCCATTAAACTTAGGGTTTTTGAATACCAGTTAAAGCCTATCAAGCCCAAAGTCTTCAAAGAACTTTTTCGTAAAATGCTGGACTCCGTAGCCGAGTGTCCCGATTTATTAGAGGTAAAGGCTGAAAAAAACATCATAGAACCCACTGAATTCCAACATAACTTTATTGAGGAATCCATAAAATATATTAAAGAACAGTTTAAAGAGAGATTAACTCTGGAAATGGTAGCATCTACGGTGTTTATGAATCCAAAATATTTCAGCCATGTTTTTAAAAAGGAGATTGGTGTCTCCTTTACAGATTACGTAATTAACCTTAAAATTCAATATGCCTGCCGGTTGCTGGAAACAACTAATTACCCTGCTTACCGAATTTCAATTGAATGTGGTTTCTCAGATCCCTCTTATTTTAACAGGGTATTCTCTGCGAAGAAAAACATGACTCCAAATATCTATAGAAAATGTAAATGTTCTTCAAAACTGAAAGAATAAACTTTTCCCATAAAAAGAGACTACACAAAAATATTTGTGTAGTCTCTTTTTATATTATTTAATTACTTAAAGACAGTAATTCTCACTAGGTGCACTTACTCTATTACAGTACGACTAATGATTTCATCTTGTACTTCCTTGCAAAGTTCAACAAAAAAGGCACAATATCCGGCAACTCGTACTATAAGATCTCGATATTCTTCTGGGTGAGCTTGAGCTTGTAGTAATGTTTTATTATCCACACAATTGAATTGCATCTGAGCATTACCCATAATGGAGGCAGTACGCAACAAGGTAATAAGTCCCGACCTACCTTCAGGAGTATCTAAAGAATTACTAGTTATTTTAAAGTTATGAGCCATACCAAGACTCATTGATTCAACATTAATCTTGGATACAGACTTTATGACTGCAGTAGCTCCTTTTTTATCAGCCCCCTGAGAAGGGCTCATTGCATCAGAAAGTGCTGCGCCGGAAAGTCTACCATTGGGTGTTGCTCCAATCATACCGCCTAAAGGCGTATTAAAGGACTGGGACAGAGTTCCATGGATTTGTCTTGCATAAAGTGACTTATGCCCATTAATTCTATTCTCTGTATAATCCACAATATCCTTGGCAATGAGATCTGCATAGTCCACATCATTCCCGTATTTAGGTGCATCAAGGCAGTCCCGATGTATCTGTTCATACCCTTCCCAATTAGCGTCAAGAGCTTCTTTAATTTCTGCAAGTGTATATTTTTTATCATCATAAACCAGTTTTTTAATTGCAGCCAAACTGTCCACATAGGTACCTAGTCCTGCAAAAATTGTTCCCGGTCCTTCATAAAGAACAGCTCCACCGGCTGTTACGTCTTTACCTGTTTGCATGCAACCGTCAACAAACAGTGACATATAATTAGAAGGTGTAACATCTCTGAAAACTTGTTGCGTCAGAACTGTTCCTCTAGAATTCATATCTAGCAGATAGTTCAGTTGCTGCTTCACAACAGCGTCAAATTGTTCATAAGTTGTAAGGCTCTCAATATCTCCGGTGTCTAGCCACTGCTTGCTACCGTAGGAATTAAGAACACCACGATTTAGTGCCATTTCAATAATAATAGGCCATTGTGTAAAACCACCTGCTGTCCACTGATGTATACGTCCGGATTTTTGTGGTTCCACACAACCCATAAGCGAATAGTCACGAGCGTCTTCAAAATCAAAGCCTTTTCTAATCATCATTTTGATATGTGCATCATCAAAATGACATGCAGGCATACCTGCTCCGGCACTTATAACATCTACAATTTTTTCTAAATAACGCTGTGGAGACTGATTGTGAATACGGCAGGCAAGGGATGGCTGGTAAACCTTAACTTTTTCAACGGCATCCATAATCAGATATGTTAATTCGTTAGTGCCATCTCCACCTTCACGTTTCAATCCACCTACGCACATATTGATAAAAGGCATATATCCCGCAAAATATTTGGCGCTACCTTCCGGTGTATACCAAATCATTTCTGAGCATTTAATCATGAAACAACCCATAAGTTCAAAAGCCTGCTCCTGGCTTAGCTTTCCATTCTCAATATCTGACGCATAGCAAGGCAACACATACTGGTCAATACGGCCCAGTGATGTACTACATTGATTCTCTTCCATCAAAAACAGTGACTGTATTGTCCAAATGGACTGTAATGCTTCGTGGAATGTTTCCGGTGGATTAGCTGGCACCCTAGCATTTACCTCTGCGATTTTTTGAAGTTCTAATTTTCGCTTCGGATCCTGCTCCTTTTCGGAGAGTTGCTGTGCATATGCGCAAAGGCGAGCGGCATATGTAAGAATTCCCTCACAAGTTTGGATTGATGCTTGATAAAATTCAATTTTATCCTTGTCCTCACTTTTGTCAACGGATAAGCCAGCAAGAAAAGTTTCAGCTTCAGCTTTGACTCCATTAATACCTTTTTTGAAAAGAATGATATCATAACCTGGACTTGTATCCCCTCCACCGCTAGTAATATGATAGGTCAAATCACTTATGCAAGCCTGGGCACCAAATTCCCACAAATCTTCTTTGCGAAAAGCTTTTTCACATTCCTCCGCTAGAGATTTCCCTTCCCAAAACGGGAATAATTCCTCTCGCATAACCTTCTTGTCTTCTTCACTTATAAAGTACGGATCCTGTGACCTTGTGCTAATGGTATCAAGTTCATCACGAACCCACTCCCATGCTATATCTGGAGAAAAGGAACCGGCACGAGGTTTTCCGCAAGGGTGTCCTACTATAAGCTCATGTTCTTGTATAAGCATTGGTGCAGTTTCGCATGCTCTCCTAAATCCTTTGGCCCTAAGCACGTTCCTTGGAAGGTCAGGGTGTTTTTTTGCCATCTCCGTATATGCCAATGCGCGATTAATAGTAATACTTGGCTTAACCCCTAAATATGCTTGTTTCAGAATCTGAAGACGTTCAGGTAGATATGAATTTTGCTGTTTCATAATTTTCCTCCTCTGATGTTTTAAAAAAAATAGGACTGTTTACACTCTAAATTTTCTTTAGTTGTGTAAATCAGCCCTATTTTAACAAACAAGCATTATTTTAATAATATGGTTTAAATAACAAACTATTCTTTGATTGCTGTTTTAGGAAGAATACCTTCAACTTCAGCGTGTGGACGAGGGATAACATGAACTGAAATAAGTTCTCCAACTCTTTGTGCTGCTGCAGCACCAGCATCTGTTGCTGCCTTTACAGCTCCAACGTCACCTCTTACCATTACTGTTACAAGACCTCCACCAACAAATTCTTTACCTACTAAGTATACATTTGCTGCCTTAACCATTGCATCCGCAGCCTCAATAGCTCCAACTAAACCCTTTGTTTCGATCATACCTAATGCATCATATTTCATTTTTATTTCCTCCTAAATTTTTATTTGTAATTGTAATTTCTTATAGTACAATATTAACCCACCATGATACCAATATAATTTATATAAATTCCTCTAATAATGGTCAGAATCTATTTTCCTATTCTTCAGTCTTTATCATTTTAGGAAGAATGCCTTCAACTTCTACATGTGGACGAGGAATAACATGAACTGAAATAAGTTCTCCAACTCTTTGAGCAGCCGCAGCTCCTGCATCAGTTGCCGCTTTTACAGCACCAACGTCGCCTCTTACCATTACTGTTACAAGACCTCCACCAACAAATTCTTTACCTACTAAATATACATTTGCTGCTTTAACCATTGCATCTGCAGCCTCAATAGCTCCAACTAAACCCTTTGTTTCGATCATACCTAATGCATCATATTTCATTTTTATTTCCTCCTAATTTTTTATTTTGTGATTGTAATTTTTGATAAGGAATTAAGATTCATAGCATTTGCTTCTTCTGTGTCAAGATGACATTCTAGACAATAATCTTCATTTGCTCTAACTGCCACATTACTATAAGTACCACCACGAGATCCGTTAACTTGAATAGATACCATCTGCCCATCATGTACACCAAGACCCTGTGCATCTTTAAGAGTCATATGAATATGTCTTTGTGCAACAATCAAACCTTCTGCTAACTGAACCGATCCCTTAGGACCAATTAAAGTAATTCCAGGTGTTCCTTGTAAGTCACCTGATAACCTTGCATCTGAACGTGTGCCAAGTTTAAATGAATCTCCTGTGAGAACTTCTACCTGCGATTTACTGCGCACAGGACCAAGAATTCTAACTTTCTCAATGGCACCCTTTGGTCCGCAAATTGTTAAAATTTCCTTACATGCATACTGTCCTGGTTGTGATAAGTCTTTACTCTTTGTAAGTTGATATCCTTCACCAAACAGACTACTTAAATCTGCCTGAGAAAGATGAATGTGACGATTGGAAACTCCAACTGGAATCTCATATATGTCTTCTTTAACTTCTGTAGCAGAACCATTAGTTTGAACAGCCTCCAGCAAAAGTTTTAGAACAGCATTATACTTATCCATTTCCATTCTAGTTAGCTCCCTTCATTGCAGCTACCAGATCATTTACAAGTTTCAAAAGTTTTTCATTGTCATTAGAACCATTGCCAGCTGCACATGCAGTAACAGAAGCTGATGCAGCCGCATATGAGTCAGGACTTAATAAACCACAGCCTACGTTACTTTTAGCTTCACAACTAACAGATAATTCAGGGTGATTGAAAGTAGGATCAGCTGAAACCAATGTGCTACAATCCTTAATACCATATGCAACTCTTTTGATATTAATCAAATGCATTGGAGTAACATTTTCAGAAACAGAACTTCCGCCCCATGTACCGCAACCTAGTGTAAATGAAGGTATAAGGCCTGTGCTTGCACCTGTACCACCTTGAGTTCCACCAGTATTAACTAAAATACGAGCTGCTGGTTTTTTAGCAAATTCCATTACAATAGCTCTATCTTCTGTATGAATACTCATAGTATGTCCGATTCCATTCTGAAGTAGCTTAATGCTAAGATTACATGCCTCATGCCAATCTTTTACTGTATAAAAAGCTAGTACTGTTGTAAGTTTTTCATAAGACAATGGATAAGCCTCACCAACATCTTGCTGCTTTCCTATAAGCACTTTAGTTCCCTCTGGAATAGAAATACCAGCAGCTGCTGCAATAACCTGAGGAGATCTTCCTACGAATTTAGCACTCATTGTGTGTCCATTCTTAAATAATAGTGCGCAAACTTTTGCAGTTTCTTCAACTGTCATAAAATAACCGCCCTGTTTTTTAAGTTCAGCCACTACTTGGTCATGGTTACACTCTTCAACAATTATAGACTGCTCAGATGCACAAATAGTTCCATAGTCAAAAGTCTTGCTTGCCATAATATTCTTAACCGCTTGCTGAACATTTGCTGTTTTCTCAATATAAGCCGGAGAGTTACCAGCTCCAACACCCAACGCAGGCTTACCAGCGCTATAAGCGGCTTTTACCATTCCTGGGCCTCCAGTTGCAATAATTAAAGCAACTTCCTTGCATTTCATTAACTCATTTGTAGCACCAATTGATAATGTAGAAAGACTACTAATAATGTTAGCAGGTGCTCCTGCCGCTACTGCAGCATCATTCATAAGAGTTATTGCCTTCATTGTACATTTTAATGCAGCTGGATGTGGTGAAAACACAATTGCATTACGTGATTTAATTGCAATTATTGCTTTGAAAATTGCAGTAGATGTTGGATTTGTAGAAGGTACAATACCCATTATTAAACCAACAGGTTCAGCAATATCAATTACTCTTTGAACTTCATCTTCGTGAATTATACCAATAGTCTTCATATCTTTAGTAGCATTATAAACCAAAGTAGATGCCATATGGTTTTTATAAGTCTTATCTTCAACTTTTCCAAAACCAGTTTCTTCTACGGCCATCTGAGCAAGGCAAACTGAATTTTCCTCTGCTACTTTAACCATATTGCATAAAATCTTGTCTATTTGCTCCTGCGTATAATCAGCAATCTGAGTTGCCGCAACTTTTCCAAGTCTTGCCAGATTTCTTGCTTCTTGTACTGAACGTAAATCATAATCTATATTCTCCAATTAAAACTCCTCCATTCTTTTTCTCATAAAGCTTTATAACTACGTTAATTATTTCCGTAATATTTTTTAAACTCTGTAATCAGCAGCATTTTATTAGCTTTAGAAACCCTCCTGCCTGCAATACCAAAGTTTTTATATTGACGAGCTAAATTTCGAAGTTCAATAACTTTAAACTTACTTAAAATCTTAATAGCTTCTTCCAAACCATCTTCAGCTACCATCTTATCTACAGATTCTTTATTACTTAATTCACACAAATCATTTTCTAAAGAATCAACTGTTTTTTCTAGAAATATTTCTATTTCTTGTATATTTTCAACTACTATTTCTTCATCTTTAGCAGCGACCTTAGCAGTTTCTTCTTCAACAATTTCAACTTTTGCTTGCTCATTGAATTCAGTTTCTACTATCACATCAGTTGAAATTTCTACATTTTTCAGTGGTGACCCTGGTATAATTGTATATTCTAAATCTTCATGTGGACGTGGAATCACGTGCTCTGAAACCAGAAGTGCACTATTTATTTTTCTAACTGCAGCTCCACCAGCCTCTACAGCTGCTTTCACTGCTCCCACATCACCAGTTACAATAATTGAAACAAGACCTCCACCTACATATGTTCTTTCCAAGAGATTCACATCTGCGGCCTTGAGCATAGCATCTGCACTCTCAATAGCTGCAATAAGTCCCTTTGTTTCGATTAACCCAAGTGCCTGCATTGCTTAACCTCCTTAACTTTACTGAAAGTTTCTAGTGTGTAACGTAGAACGCTTTCATCTTGTTTGGTGAACCAAATGCAAATTTAGCTCCCTTAGGGAAGAATACTGAATCACCTGGATTTGCAGTATAAACCTTTCCGTTTACTGTTACTGTTAGTGTACCTTCTGCAACGCAGTAGATTTCTTCACAAGTAGTTTCCCAGTCGAAATTACAATCTTCAATTGTAATAAATCCTGCATTCATTGAAGAACCATCAGTAGCACTGATAATTTCCTGATAAAATACCTTATCATCTGGATTCCCAGTATCAAGAACTTCCATCTTCACTGTATTACCACGAACTATCTTAAGCCCACAAGCATCTGTTTCTGAAATATATGGTTTGCTTGAAACTGAATCAAGAATACCATTTAAAAGACCCTTATCCATCATAGCTTTAAATACCTTATAAATCATATCAGCATCTATTCCACCTTCACAGGCTTTGGCAAGTTCAGAAGCCATTCCTTCGCAAGAACCCTTTTCTTCACAAGCTTTTACTGGTACAGCAGCTTTTTCTTCACAAGAAGATTTTGTTTCACAGACAGGGGCATCTGTAGAAAACTCTATTCCACAATTTCTCGCTGCATCTTTAGCTGACGGAGTAAGAATTGTATCGTTATCTATATATATTATCTTTTGTCCCTGTTTTTCTGCATCTTCCACATTTTTTACACTAATTAATTTTTTCATTACTTCACATCCTTTTATTTATTGGTATAGTCACTTTAAACACCTTTATATATAAGTTCTAAAATATTAGAACAAAGATGACAACAATCTATCTGATGGTGAAGCTATAATCTCTGCATTCACAAGCAGCCCTTTTTCTTTTGCAATATTCTTTCCTGTTTCAATACCGGTCTCTACAGCACCTACATCCCCAGTAAAAGTAAAGAATGACTTACCGCCTATTCCATTTCCTAAACGGAGCTCTATGGGCTCTAAATCTGCAGCTTTCAGTATTGCATCAGCGGCGATAACCATGGTAGCAAGTGAAAATGACTCCATAATTCCTAGTGCCTGAATTTCATCTGGCATAGTTGTGCCTGTGATTGCTGGAAAAACTGCGGGGCTTACATTTGGTATAACAATAGAATCAATTAAAAATTCTTCTGCCAATTTTTCACCAATACTCACTGAATCTTGAACTGATGAAACATCCCCCTGAACAATAACTATATACTTTCCGGGGCAAACTGAACTTGCTGTAACTATTTCTACATCAGCAATTTTCAACATCTGATCTGCTACATATATACCTCGCGAAATACTTGTAAATTCAACCATTCCGATTGCTATAGACATATTAATCCCTCCTTATTGCAATAAAATCATTTCCACACTCTATAACCGTTCCAGAAATACTTGAATGAATTGTCGCACCCAAACTATCTTCAGGAATTTTACCAATTAACTGTCCAAGCTGCACCTTGTCTCCTATATTAACAATACTAACTGCAGGTGCCCCTACATGCTGCCTTGTTGCAATGTGTACTAATTCAGGTTTTATTTCAACTTCCGTCATAGGAGCCGGATTGTCAAAATTTTGTAACCCCAGTCTAGCCACAAGGCGTTTACTTGGAACCAATCTATATTCACGGTTTTTGCGAGGAATGAATTCTGACTGCACTGGCTTATACCTTATATTCTGCTTTGCCAATTTCTCTTTAAAATAGACATTTGCAGATTTCGGATAAAGTCCCACAGGACAAGAGAACAGTTCACATAAATTACACTGACAGCATAACTGGGCATTCTTCTGTCCTTCAACATCTGTTAGTGCGTAGTTTAAAGCAGTCATCATCTTATGTGGTTGCACATTATGTCCAAGAAGGAACCGAGGACATATATCAGTACACATACGACATTGTTCACAGGAAGCTCTATTCACTCTTCTTGCCTGTTCAATGCTCATAGATTTCTTACGAATGAGAGCATGCTCTTTTTTCAAAATTACGAATCCCTTATTTTTCTTTGTAATATATCCATCAATACTATCCATCACAGGACCCATCATAGGACCACCATCAATGACTGCATAGTCATCAAAACTTTCTATACCACTTTGCTTTAGAACATCTATAATAGGTGTGCCAACCGGTACCTTTATTGTCAAACTTTTCGGTATATCCCCTGCAACTGTAATATATTTTTCTGTAACAGATTGTCCCATGGAGGCATTGTAAAGATTTAATACCGTTTCTGAATTTACTACTACACATCCTACCTTGATTGGAATACCCATTTCAGGTACCACCCTACCTGTAAGTTCATAAACCAAAACTTGTTCATCACCAACTGGGTAAGCATCAGGAAGCTCTTTAACTACAACGTAATCACTTACCTGCAAAGCTTCTATCCTCTCTCGCAAAAGAGAAATTACTTGTTTATGCTTTCCCTTAACACCTATAATTGCTTTGTTTGCAGAAACAAACTTTCCCGCTAACACAAATCCTTTTATTATTTCATCGGGAAATAACTTCATCAACTGCTGATCCACCCTAAGTAACGGTTCACATTCGGCTCCGTTAAGAAGTATATATTCACAGCTAGATGCTAGTTTTACATGGGTAGGAAATCCTGCACCACCTGCACCAATAACACCAGCTTCTCTAACCATATCAAGAAGACTCATCCTTATCACTCCCTAGTTCTCTATTAAATCATCTTCTGCGAAGCTGCAATATTAACAACTTTGGAAGCAGCTTTAGACTACAATCTGTGTAACTTTTTTCGGCTAAGTAACTGCTACTTATAGAAGATAATAGCCTTAAAGCTTCCAAAATGTTGTTAAATGTTGCAATCGTCGTCTATTATTCCAACAACAGCTGCATCAACTGGAATATCGTCATTACCAAGCATTCGGCGAGCCGATGACCCAGTACATACAATAACCCTATCTCCAATACCGGCACTGATAGTATCAACAACAATTAATCGCTGACCAGCACTTGTACCCTCAATTATTTCTGCCAGCATAAACTTTAATCCGTTAAGTGAGTCTGATTTCCTTGTTGCCCATACACTAGCAATCAGTTTCGCTATTATCATAAATTTTTCTCCTTTTTCATGCTGCATTTAATCTCTTCAATAGCAGATTCAACAGATGAAGTATCTCCAAAAATCGCAATCATTATCATATTTTGAGGACAACTTCCCCTAATATCTTGCACTGTGACGCCAACTGCCTTTTCTGCAATATCTGCTGCGCAAATCATCTCTATCATTCTTCCTTGCACCAGCCCAACTGCATCAACACAAATGGTATCTTGATCAACTCCTGGTCCCATACGCCTCATAAGTATATCTATCGTACCTGGTGTAGGGGATTTAATAACTCTAAACTCCATATTTAATCCTCCCCCTCTATCATATACTTTCCTGAGTGCAACTAAGTGCTATACCTAGTGGAGTTACAAACATCGGATTTTGTGGCTTATGAGTATAAATACCTGTCTTTTTTTCTATAATTTTTTCAATTCCAGTAAGACAGCAAGTTCCACCTACCAAACATATTTCCTGAACATCATGACCTTTAATATGCTGATTAATAATAGAAGCTATTTTTTCAACTACTGGCTTAAGTACTGGTAACACTTCCTTATGATTTTCAGGATTCCGCTTATATAACTCTGCATCTGCAAAAGGTATTTTGTATGCCCCAGAAACAACTAAGGAAAAATGTGTACCTCCAGTTGGTTCATCAGCAACATAAATAACTTCTCCATTCTTTAAAATAGAAATTCCGGTGGTTCCACCGCCCACATCCACAACTGCACCCTCTTTAATTTTTAGCACATTATTCGCAGCCGTAGATTCATCAAGCACACATGTAATTTCAAATCCAGCAGCCTGAACCACATTGCTAACTGCTCCTGAATCCAAAGCATCTGTTCCAGGAGGAATTGCAGCAGCTGCATATAAAAGCTCTGCACCTAACTTCGCCTCAATCTCTTGCTTAAGTTCTCTAACAATTTTAATTGCACCAATATAATCCACAACCATACCATCTCGAACTACATCTGCATATCTATAAGCACCTGCTACAGGTTTGTAGTTTTCATCCAAAACCGCTAAAACTACACATGCTGTACCTAAATCAACTCCTGTATAGTAAACAGAAGATTTACTCACAATAGGATGCTCAACTACATATTCAAAATCGCGAACAAGCTGATCACAGTATTCAAAATTTAACTTTTTCTCTGACATTCTTTACCTCCTAAAACCGAACAAATCATTTGAGACAAGATATTAATAATCTGATTAACCTTCCCAATAACTTCTGTACATAGTTTCTTCCCATCATCACTGTCCTCATATAGTTCTAAAACAACCGGTTCAATTTCACGAAGATCACAGCGTAGTCTATGTAAAAGTATAATCTTCCTTCCCTGTTTAAGCTGCATATGGGATTCTGTGATTTCAAAGCAGTCGTCCATATCGCTAGAAAAATTTTCAGCCTTCATGCCTGTGCATTCAGTGAAACTTAAGTTTTCCACTGTGGCTCCACTCTCTATATGATTTTTAATGGAGGAGAACTGTTTACCTAAATTAGTAACACTCTCTGCTAAATAAGCATCCCCACTCAAAAGTTCTTCGTAATATTGAAAAAACAATGCCTGCGTAGAGTTCATAACACTACGTAGTTTCTTCTTTTTCCAGGTATTCTTCTTTTGGATTACTTCAGGTGACTTCTTTGTGCTTACAGTGTTTTGTTTTGTATAAGAATCAGTGTCAAACATATTAATGCCGCGATCAGACAAAAACTGACGCGCTCCAGGTGTAAGTCTTGCTCCTGGCTCTATCTCATAATTTGTAAAAGGTTGTCTTCTATCTAAATCCCGTAAATCACTTTCGGTAATAAATTTCATATTAGTCCCCCTTTACTCTTTTTTTTCAAAAGTAAGTAAATATTGTTTCAAATCTGCTATGCCCGCCCCACTTGAAACACTAATGTTATAATAAGGCTCAGGTACCCCTATGTGTTTAAGCTGTTTCAAACACAACTGCTGATTTTCGGGCATTAAATCAATTTTCGTTATTACACCTATTACAGGACATCTAAACGCCTTAGCAAAACCTGGTGAATAGATATTACTGTACTTTGACTGATCAACTAAAATCAAAACTAATGATGCGTCTTGTGCAGCTGCAATTAAATGTTTATACATCCAAGGACATTCAATATAAGATCCTGGAACATCTATAGTATTCTTTCCATAAATCATGTCTTGCGTTTTCCTAAGTGGTCCATCATAATCATTAATCATATTCACCACTGTAGTCTTGCCACAATGAGAAGGCCCTATTACCATTATCCGTTTTTTTCTCATGTTCTTGTAATTTTCGCTATGGCAAAGCCTAGCAGATCTTTCAAGGCATCATTTACTGCAATAAGTGCCGTTTCAACGCTCTGAACATCACCTACAAGAATTAAAGACCCAGTAAAACGATCTAAAAATCCAATTTCAACATCTGCAGCCTTTGTTGCAACATCTGCTGCAATAATAGCCGCTTCATATGGCGTTATAGTTAAAATTCCAATTGACCCTTTATTATCTATCCCCAAGCGTTCATAAATGTCCGGCATAGGAGATGCAATAACGTGGGCAATTGTAACCTGCTTACCCGGTACTGATTCTTCTATGACACGTTGTATCCCATTTTCACCAACTGGTCCCATAAAAGTTACCTCTCAATCTATTATTTATTTTAACAAACTTTTTATCAGTGTTTTATAACCACAACTGGAAAATCATATTTTTTTATCCAGCTCTCAATCATGTCAAGTTCTTCACTGCTTAAGCTTGGATCTCCCTCTATTGGATACTCCATTTCCAACTGTGTGTATTTATTCACACCCATCTTGTGGTAAGGAAGTAAGTCTATTCCTTTGAAGTTTTTATATTCACGGAAAGGCATCAAAAATTCAATTACACTTTCTATCTCACCGCGTCTATCATTTATGCCTTTAAGCAATGGCATTCTAACCTTAACATTATACCTACGTTTTAAAAGTTCCTTTAAGTTTTCTAATATTCTCTCATTGTGAACTCCCGTAAGTTCATAGTGACGCTGAGCATCAACGTGCTTTATATCAAACAAGAATAAATCTGTAAACTGTGCAACCTTAAGTATTGATTCCAGTTTTGCATAGCCTGATGTTTCAATAGCAGTATTTATTCCTTCTTGCTTACATGTCATAAGTAAATTTGTTGCGAATTCAGGTTGCATAAGTACCTCTCCGCCACCTAACGTAACGCCACCACCTGATACATCGTAAAACATAACGTCTTCTTGGATTATTTCCATAAGCTCAGAAACAGTTTTTACTTGACCCACAATAGATAATGCAGCTTCAGTACAAATTTCCTCACATTTTCGACAACCTATACAATCAATGCTATGGTTTATCTCATGTTTTATTTCCTTTGACATAGTATGTATGGAAACTGGGCAAACACTAACACATGCACCACAATCTATACAGGAATTTCTTTTAAACATAACTTGATATTTTTTTTCAAGTCCCTCAGGATTAGCACACCATTTGCAACGCAATGGACATCCTTTAAAGAACACCAGTGTTCTTACTCCCGGACCATCGTACATATTATATTTTTGAACATTGAAAATCAATGCTTTTCTTTCAATTACAGCTACTTTTGTATTACTCATAATATCTAATCTCCCGTTCAAATAAATAATTCAACTGGGCCCAATCCTCTAACATACCTACAGCATAAGAGGATCAGGCATCAGTTAAGTCATTTTAAAGTCAATGGAATATCTTAATTAGAAATGTGTCAGCATAGTTCTACTGATAATTTCATCTTGAACATCCTTGCAGAGTTCAACAAAGAATGCACTGTATCCTGCAACCCTAACAATTAAGTCACGATACTTCTCTGGATTTTTTTGTGCTGCAATCAATGTGTCATTATCAAGGTAATTAAATTGCATCTCTCCATTACCAAATACACAAGCAGTACGAAGTAATGTAAGAATACCCTCTTCGCCTTCTGGTGTATCTAATAGTCCTGCCATAAGCTTAAAGTTGTGAACCATTCCTATGTTCATAGTGTCACAAGCCATCTTGGAAACAGATTTAATAATAGCAGTTGGCCCTTTAAAATCCGCACCTTGAGTAGGACTAATTCCATCTGATAATGGTGACCAAGCTTCACGACCATTAGCAGATGCACCAAGTAATTGACCAAAAGGTGTGTTGTTTGAAATAGACAGTGTACCATGACTTAATACAGAATAAAGAGTCTTGTACTTTCTATGTTCTCTCTCAGTGAAATTAATCAAATCAGAAGCAATTAAATCTACATAATCATCATCATTGCCGTACTTAGGAGCTTTCAGACAATCACTTTTCATTTGCTCATATCCTACGAATTCAGCCTTTAATCCTTCATTTAATTGCTCTAAAGTATATTTCTTATCATCAAATACTAACTTCTTGATAGCAGCCATAGAGTCTGCATGAGTAGCAAGTCCTGACCATATAACACCAGGTCCGAAGTTGTACATAGCACCACCAGCAGAAACATCCTTACCACTCTCCATTGTACCCTCAAACATAATTGACATTAAAGGTTTTGGAGCTAGTTCTCTGTGGACACGTTGAGAAATAACAGTAGCAACACTTGACCACTTTGTAATATATTTAATTTGTTCCTTAACAGCATTGTCGAACTGTTCATAAGTCTTAAAGTTACTTAAGTCTCCCATATCAGGACAAACTTGCTTTTTATACCATAATGGAACACCGTGATTTAGAACAAGTTCTATACATATTGGCCACTGTGTATAAGCAGTTGAAGTCCATTGATATAAACGACCTGATTTTTGAGGTTCAACACAACCCATAAGGCAATAGTCTCTAGCATCTTCCATAGAAACACCTTTTGATAGCATCATCTTAATATGAGCATCATCAAAATGGCAAGCCGGGAATCCCATACCAGCACGAACAACATCAACAATCTTCTTCATATACTTCTTAGGTGACTTGTTGTGAATACGTGTAGCTAGTGATGGTTGGTAAATTTTAACGTGACGAACAGCATCCATAAGTAAGTAAGTTAGGTCATTTGTTGCATCAAGACCATCGCGAGTAACCCCACCAACACACATATTTACAAATGGCTGATATCCTGCAAAGAACTTAGAACCGCCTTCACTTGTAATCCACATCATCTCAGACATTTTAATAAGCATACTACCAGCTAGTTCAAATGCTTCAAACTGACTCATACGACCTTGCTCTATATCTGCCTTGTAGAATGGGTACATATATTGATCAACACGACCGATAGACATACCAGTTTGGTTTTCCTCAACTACTAGAAGTGATTCAATAGTCCAAACAGACTGAATTGCTTCCCAGAAATTACGAGGCTTATGTGCAGGAACATATGCATTTACTTCTGCAATTTTAAGTAATTCCGCTTTACGCTTAGGGTTAGTTTCCTTAGCAGCCAGCTGAGCCGCGTGATCAGATAAACGCTTAGCATAAATCATAACTCCTTCAGTAGTGTCAATAACAGATTTATAGTAATAAATCTTATCTATATCTGCTGGATTTTGGTAATCTAGCTTTTCTAAATGATCCTTTGCTTCCTTTTGAATATCTAGCATTCCCTTTTCCATAAGGATTATGTCATATCCAGGATTTGAATCCCCACCACCATTTATTGCATGGTATGAACAATCTGAAACGTAAGATTCGCCCGATAGTTCCCAAAGGCCTGCCTCACGATATTGATCTTCACAGTATTCATCAACAGATTTTCCTTTCCAAAATGGGAAAAGTTCTTCACGCATAAACTTTTTATCCTCATCAGATATATAAAAAGGATCTTGAGCACGAGTTCCGATAGTATCAAGTTCATCTTCCATCCATCTCCACGCAATATCAGGAGAACAAGCTCCAGCACGAGGTGCTCCACAAGGTGCTCCTACGATTAATTCATCTTCTTGTATTAACAATGGTGCTGTTTCACAACAATATTTGAAACTTTTACCACGGAATATGCTTTTAGGCATTCCAGGATTTTCTTTTGCCATCTTAGTGATTGCACGAGCACGATGAGTTGTAATTGTAGGCGTCCATTTCATATAGTTATCTTTCAGTTTTTGCAGACGCTCTGTAATTCCATTTGGAACTTCTCCATTATTGTCAGAAGATGCCACATAAGTTCCTGAAACTACTTCATCTTTTTTTGTAATTTCTTTTGAAACTCCCTCAAACATTTTCATTAAAGCTGATCGTTCTTCTTCAGACATACTTTTAGTTGCTTCTGCAAATTTACTTGAAAATTCACGAATATCCATAATTCTTATACCTCACTTTTTCATATTATTTTAAATTTTTACTGCTTATTTTTCGAAATCTTTATATATTATTTATCATCTATATACAGATATATAATTCTATTTAATCTCTTGTAAAACTTTTTTTAATATATCCTGGAGCATCTGTAACTCCTCTGAATTATATGCTGACAGCTTTTGCGCGTCGGGCAATGGATTTTTTTCCTCTGTATTCACCCCATGAATAATATCCTCTATATTACGAACACCATATCCTACTTTTCGTATATAAATAAGATTCATTGGAGAAACATTATCGGAAGTTATTCCTTGCCCTGCGGATCCACTACCAAGAGTTAGTGCAGGAAACAAATTAGTTGTAGCACCCATGCTACCAAAGGCAGCAGGTGTATTAATAAGCATCCTACCCACCGGTTTTTTTAATGCAAACAATCGAATTACATTTTCATCATTTGAATGCATAACAAGGGTGTGTCCGTGCCTCTCACTTAAGAGTAGCTCAATGCACTTTTCGCAAGCATGCATCCAATCATCTTCAATGTAGTAAGCCAGTACCGGGCAAAGTTTTTCCTTAGAATAAGGATTAGTCTCAGAAACATATTTTTGCTCAGAAATCAGAAGTACTGTACTGCTAGGAACCTGAAAATTTGCTCTCCTAGCCAACTGCTGTACAGATTTCCCTACCAATTCTGAGTTCAAACTTCCATCAGAAAGGTAAAAGAGAGAGCCAAGTTTATCTGCTTCTTCCTCTGTCATAAAATATGCACCCTTGCTTTGTAGTTCACGTTTCACTTCGGATTCAATACAACCATCTACAACAATAGATTGTTCCGCCCCTGATACAATTCCATTATCAAAGGTTTTACTAGCAATAATATCACTCACCGCTTGCTTAACATCAGCTGTGCGTTCAATAAATGCCGGTCCATTTCCATTTCCTCCATAAATCACAGGTTTTCCAGATTTATATGATTCATTAAGCATTCCAAATACACCTGTATTCATAATCAAAGAGGTTGCCTTATGATTCATTAACTGGATTGTCCCAGAAGTAGTCACTGTATGTAAATATGTAAGGGCTCCTTCTGGAAGTCCAAATTTCTCAGCTACAACAATCATAATGTCAAGTGCCTTGCAAATTGTTTTCTTAGCTCTAGGATGCGGAGAAAAGATAATCGCATTGCCGGACTTAATGGCAATTAACGCCTTGTAGATGGTAGTGGAAACAGGACTAGTTGCAGGACATAATGCTATAATTACACCCACAGGTACGCCTATATCCATAGTTTTACTTTCATGATCTTCATCAATAATACCTACACATCGCATTCCACGAAGTTTAGTTAATAAATGCTCAGAGGCAAATTGATTTTTTATATATTTATCCTGCCATGTGCCATAATCAGTTTCATCCTGTGACATAATGGCAAGTTCACGGGCATACTTGCCAATTTCTTCTGCCATTTGCTCAACAATCTCATCTAGTTTTTCTTGCGGAAAAGTTGCTAGAAGTTTTTGTGCTTCACTAGCATTCTCAGCAATAATTCGAGCTTCTTGAATTGAGAGCAAATCATTGTCAATAATATTCATTCCTGATTCCTCTTTTCATTTTCATTAACTAAGTGTTATCATCTTGGCCACTTATTAAGGATTTAAAGTTTCAAGTGAATAAAGTCCAATAATTTTTTCAAGGTCTTGATGAGGACTTGGTATAACAACTGAGCTATAAACTTCAGCGCCCATATCTGTTACAGCTTGTATACCAGACTCTACAGACGCTTTACATGCTCCTACATCTCCACGAACTAATACAGATATATAACCAGAAGCTACGTTTTCGAAACCAATCAATTCAACATCCGCAGCTTTACACATTGCATCTGCAGCCTCTAAAGCAAAAACTATACCGAAAGTCTCTATTAATCCTAAAGCTCTATATTTACCCGTAGATGATGTTCCCTCTGTATCAGATAGCTGATATACTGAAACAATATCTCCAATATCTTTAATTGGACGTGGCATAACATTTTGAGCTGTTAATGTACCTATTGCAGCAGCAGCTACTGCCCCTGCTTCTACAGATGCCTTAACGGCACCAACATCACCCTTTACCATAACTGTAACAAGAGTAGATCCTATGTTTTCATATGCTACTAGTTCAACATTAGCTGCCTTTAGCATTTTATCAGCCGCCTCAATTGCCGGAACCATACCTAATGTTTCAATAACCCCTAACGCTTCTTCTCCATAATACCTCACTACATATTCCTCCTTTAATCTTCTATATTATGTTTTTTAGATACATACTTCTTAAGTGTATTGATTTTCTTAAAAATCAATGGAATTAATCAATACATTAAACGTTTTCTTATCATAATATCCTCACTCAGAAGTACAATTTCACTTACTTTAATAATAACTGAATAACACTTTCTTTCATGGTATAAAGTGCGGTACTTTACCGCATTTTATCCACTTGTTCTTTTAAATCTTTGTACTATCGTTACATTCTTGCACTAATAGCATTAATCCTTAATGTAATTATTAATTGTAGCTGCACCTTCTGCATTTGCGTGATAATAAATCCTTAAATCACCTGACTTATCCATATCAAAACTTTTTTCTTCAATAAGGCCATTTGCTTCGGCCGTCATTAAAGCTGAGATAATAGACTCTTTATTAAAAGCTTTGAAGTGGCTATATTCACCTTTTAAAGCTTCCATAACATCGTCTGCACAGGATACTTCTGTTTTTGTAAAATGTTTTAAAATAGCATAATTAAGTGGTTTCATACAATTACGCCTCCTTTTTTTTCAATAAATCCATTGGATTCATTGCGATTATCAAAATACCAATTGCCATTAATACAGCGCAGAACCAAGATATAGGAGTAAGTGTCCATCCTTCTATCCCGAAACCCACACCTAGTATTATCCAGCAACAGAATGGTCCGAAGAAAGAGTATGTTCCATTAGTCGCCATACCAAGTGCAACACCAGTCATACTAGATCCCTTATACCAAGCCATATATGAAAGATAAGCACAAAGACCACTAATAGCAAACCAAATCATAGCAGGACCGCTTGTAAATGCTTGACCAATAACTTTAACTGAGAGACCTCCATTACCACCTATTATTGCTATTATAGGAATAAATATAAATAAATTTGCAAGGCCTGATGTTGTCTGACGAATAGTAATACCAATCTCTGAATCTACCATTGCTGTACTGTAACCAGCTATACAACCTTCAATACCCCATCCGATAGCAGCTACAAGCGCAGCTATAATACCTATGCCTACACCCTTTTGTGCGCCTCCACTAATGCTTGATATACCAATCAAAGCACTTGCAGAAACACAGATAGTAATACCTAACATCATCCGCTTTGTTAATGGTTGTTTATATAAAACTCTGCCTAAAATTGCGCCAATAGCTGGACAAAGAGCAGAAATTGGAACAATGATTGAGCCCGCTGATGCAAGACCAATAACATAAGCTGAGTTTGCAATAGGCCCTCCCATAAGTGCTGCTAACATAATCATACGACCCGGTTTAGTATTAAGTGTTCTAAAGAAATCCCCTAGTTTCCCTCGAGCTCCTGCCATACCTAACGCCCAAACTGCACTACATGTATCATTTACACCACAACCAAGTGCTCCAATAACATATATTAGAGCAAATGAAGATAAACCAGCTGTATTTGCACCATACCAGTCTCCCCAAATACCTTTTGACATAGCTAATGCCAAAAATGCTGAAAATAATCCATATGAAAATCCTGAGAATAAACCAATTTTAATTCCTTTATTAAAAAATCCTGATAATAACTTTTTTTTAGCTACGACTGCAGTCGTATTAGCTACTGCTTCTGACATAATATTACCTCCAATATTTTTGTTGTTTTTTCAAAAGACCTTATTTAATTAAAATCTTTACGTATATGCCCCCCTAGCAGAGCATGCTCCATCTAAAAGTGTTGTTCAGGCAAGGTGTTCATTAAGTATCGCAATAGGTAATGAAACAAAGGATTATTATTGCAAGCTGCGATTAATGTCACCTCCTCTTTTTTTCTCATCGCAGTTACTAAAATTTGCTTTGCAAAGTTTTATGCTACTTTAATCCCCTTATAATTCACCTTTTATTAAGCAAAATATCATTAACCGTTTTCACTAGCAATAATATTGCCCCTGAAACTACTATTTCACTTATGATAATATTAACTGAAAATAGCATCTTTTCATGGCATAAATTGCTGTCTTTTACTGCATTATATCCGTCTTTTATTTGATTTTTTGGTACTATTGTTACTTTATTGCACTAATATCATTATATTTTTTTTATTAACACATTATAATAATCATCCTTTTGTTATAATGCATATAAATAGATGAATTCATGACAAAAAAACAGAAGACATTGCATATATGCAATGTCTTCTGTTCTTTTAATTATTTTGTCTTTGTAAGTCCAGTTCTTTCATTGAATTGTTCAATAAGTTTGTCTAATTCAGGTGCCATTTTATGCAATCTTCCCCAATAATTATCATAGTCATACCATTGTGCATTTAACTCATCTAAATCGTACTTTTGTTGTTCAATCCAAGTATAGTACTTAAGATTGTGAATTCGTTTTTTACTTTGGTAAGTTAATTCTTCCATACTATCTGTTCTAAGACCTAAAATACTTCTGTTATGATCTATAGCAGCATCCATTTCTGAATAATCTCTGCCTCTTTCTGCTTGCATTTCTTCAAGTCTTGATCCATACATTTCAGCTGAATCTGTTAGAACTGTCATTACCATATCATTTTCAGTTAACTCATAGTATTTAGCAAATTTAATACAAGTTAAGATATTAGCAGCACCAGATATACCAACATATGCAAGTTTGCTTATTAGTTCCTCTGAAACACCTTGCTCTTTTAAATATGCCTGACCAGCTGGTTCACTAAATAATTTAAACATAGCTAATGCATCATTATCATCAATAGCAACAACCATATCTGTATTTTTTACATTATGAATCCAAGGAATATGTTTATCACCGATACCTTCAATTCTATGATCACCAAAGCCGTTATTTAGTAGTGTTGGGCATTGAAGAGCTTCACCAACAGCTATTTTAGAATTTGGATATTGATCTTTCATAAAGTCTCCACTTCCAAGCGTACCAGCTGAACCTGATGTTAAGCATACACCGGCAAATCTTCCATTTTCACCAGCTTCAGCTTTAATAATGTCGTTCATTGCATTACCTGTTACTTCATAATGCCATAAATGATTACCAAGTTCACCAAACTGATTAAATATTACAACATTATCTCTAGTTTCTCTTAGTTCCCATGTTTTATCATAAATTTCTTTTACATTACTTTCACAACCAGGAGTTGCAATAACTTCTCCGGCTACTTGCTTAAGCCAATCAAAACGCTCTTTACTCATATTCTCAGGTAATATAGCAACTGCTTTACATCCAAGTAATGCAGAGTTGTATGCTCCTCCACGACAGTAATTACCAGTTGATGGCCAAACTGCTTCGTGGAATGTAGGATCAAATTGTCCAGTAACTAAACGTGGAACTAGGCATGCAAAACTTGCTCCAACCTTATGACATCCAACTGGAAAATACTTTCCAACCATAGCGAAAATTCTTGCTTTAACACCTGATATTTCAGATGGAATTTCAATATAGTTTGGAAGATCATTATATAATCCACCTTCTTTTATAGGTTGGTTTTTCCAAGAAATTCTGAACAAATTAACAGGATCAATATCCCATAATCCAGTTTTTTCTAATTTCTCTTTTATTTCTGCAGGGATCTTGTTTGGGTCCTTCATCTGAGCCAGTGTTGGTATAATAACATTTCTCTCTTTAGCACTGTCTACGGTTTTTTTAAGTTGCTCCTCATTGATTGTTAAGTCTATTAATTTATGCATTTAAAATCCTCCTCATAATATATATAATTGTTACTTGTTCCTTCAAAATAGTTGCTAACTAAATCTAACTTTGGCTTAATTTTATATTAGAATCTCTTCCAAACATCACTTGCCAGTTCGCGAGTTTTTGCCATAAGTTTTTCTTCATCTATATTTACAAGTTTTCTTTCTTCCATAACAACCTTACCATTTATAATTGTTGTATCTACATGACGCCCATTAATTCCAAATAACAAATGACTGTTTATATTATTTTCATTTATAAGTGTTGGTGGATTATAATCAACAATGATAACATCTGCCAATGCTCCCTCTTTCAAAATACCAACTGGATTCTTAATAAATCTCTCAGTAATTTTCTTGTTATTTTGGAATAACATTTCAGGAATTTCTCCCCAAGCTACTGTAGAATCACCTTTAACATGCTTATGAATAATATTACCAACCTTATATGATTCCATCATATCGTTTGTGTATCCATCTGTTCCAAGTCCAAGAAGAATACCTTTTTTATGCATTTCAAGTATTGGAGATGCTCCTACGGCATTTCCCATATTAGATTCAGGATTATGAACAACTATTGTATTTTTATCTTTAAGCATATCCATTTCCTTATCTGATATGTGAATGCAATGTACTGCTATAGTCTTAGGAGATAAGACCCCAGCCTTGTTCCATCTCTCAACGATACCCATACCATATTTTGCATTGCAATCTTCCAAGTCTTCAATACCTTCTGCTGTATGAACATGAAAACCAGCATCTAAACCTGAAATAGAATCCATACACTTTTCTAAAGTGGAATCTGAAATTGTCATTGAAGCATGAAGTCCAAACATTCCTTTAATCATATCATCATCTTTTTTATTGCAATGTTTTATAAAATCTGCATTTTCAGCAATTCCCTCTAAAGCAATTTTTTCTCCATCTCTATCTGAGGTCTCATAACACAAATTGCTACGAACGCCTATACTTTCTGCCGCCTCTGCAATCTTAAAAAGACTTCCTGTAATTGCATAAGGACTTGCATGATGATCAAAAATTGTTGTTACACCATTTCTCACGCCATCTATCATTGGTGCTATTGCGCTATAATAAACATCTTCTAATGTCAATTTTTTATCAAGTCTCCACCACAAACCTTTTAGTATGTCAGAAAACTTTGTTGCAGCAGGACTATCATTAGCCATACCTCTTGCAAAGGTACTATAATAATGCATATGAGTATTTATAAATCCTGGCATAATAAGTCGTCCTTTAGCGTCCATAAATCTTGCAGCGCTATATTTTTCTTTAAGGTCACTAGTTAAACCAATCTCAATAATTTTATTGCCTTCAACTGCAATGCAACCATTGTCAATAATAGGACATGCTTCATCTCTTGTAATAACTTTACCGTTTCCAATTAATAACATCCATTTACCTCCAGTCAAAATCTAAATTTCAAATCTATAACATAAAACTATAACTATTTATAACAGACACAATCATACTTTCCATTTCTTTTGATATAACATTCTCTTGTCCCATAGTATAATCTACTATTTTGCCCTCTTCGGTTCTAACCTTGCAACTATTGCTTTCCAAATCTTTCACATAGAATCCCTTATTAGTACTATCTACAAAATCTTCTTCACTCCAGAAAACAGTTATTTTATCCTTGTATGGGTTGCCATCATGCGGGCAGAAAATACCACAGTTACCACACTCATTACACATACCATCTAAATGAATGATTTGATGTGTAGAATTGAATCCCTCTTCCACTCTAATTACTACATTTGCTCTATTAGGACAAACATCCACACATAATTCACAAATTTTATCACAAGCTAGGCATCTCTCGCCCTCATTTTCATCCAGCATAGGATCATTAAGGATACCTTTTTTGCTATAAAGATCACTTTCATCCATTGCAATTACTGCCTTTTTATCAAAATCTACAGTTAACCCGAGTTTTGATAAAATATCCTTTGAAACAAGTTTTCCATCTGCCATTGCTTTAACAATAGTAGCTGGTCCCTTTTTAGCATCCCCTGCAATATAAACACTGGCTATGCTTGTTTCAAGTCCTTTGCTTACCACTGGGAAACCCTTAGAATCAACCTGAATTCCTATTGTTTTCATTAAGTCACTATCAACTCGTTCTCCTACAGCAACTATAACTGTATCTGCATCTAGGGATATTGTTTTACCAGTATCTACAGGACTTCTACGACCTGATGCATCTTTATTGCCTAGAACCATTTCATTACAAATAAGTTTGCCATCAATAATTGCACTTGGAGCAAGAAGTTCTTTAAAAATAACTCCATCAGACAAGGCAGCATTCATTTCCTCTGCGTCCGCCGGCATATATTGTTTTGTTCTTCTATAAACAATGGAAACTGTTTCAACGCCTATAGCTCTTTTAGCAGCTCTTGCTGTGTCCATTGCAATATCTCCACCACCAATAACACATACATGTTTTCCAAGGGTTACATTTCCTTTTTCTCTTTTAAAGTTTGAAAGGAAAGAAATAGCATTTAGAGTTTCACTTTCTCCTTCTGCAAGGTTTAATGCTCCTGGTTTTTCTGCTCCTATTGCAAGCACTACATAATCATATTGTTTTTTAAGCTCTTCAATATTGAATTTCTCAGAAGCGTCAAATTCGAATTTTACGCCTTGGCTTTTAACCATTTCAAAGTCCTTTTTTATCATTTCAGATGGAATTCTAAATTCTGGAATAACATACTCCACAATTCCATAAGCTTTAGATTTTTTATCTTTTACAGTTACCTCTACTCCGTTTCTTCGAAGGTAAAGCGCTGCTGAAAGCCCTGCAGGACCTGCTCCGATAACAACAACTTTTTTATCACTTTTTATTTCTGCTGGAATAATGGCAGCATTAAATTTATCTTCAGCATTAAGCACAGCAATTTTTTTCATATCTCTTATCATAACAGATTCATCATAATCTAATCTTGTGCATTTATATTGGCACTGATGATCACAGATAGTTCCTGTAATTGCAGGAGATGCATTATCTTTTGCAATTATAGAAAATGCCTCATCATATTTCTTCTCTTTAACTAACGCCACATATTCTGGAATCTGTTGGTTAATTGGACATCCAATAGTGCACGGTGCTATAGCACAATCATAAAGTGGAAGATTTGTTATAAGTTTTCTACTCCCCACAGTACGTAGCTCTTTTTTATGATGCTTGTCCTGTAAAGCTGAGGTAGCCAAATTTTCCAGTAGCTCTACATCAATTTTACATAAATCACTCTTAAGCTGTGTTTCTACTTTTTCGGCCATTTGTGTTATTCTTGCATAACCACCTGGCTTTAAAACTGTGGTAGCAATTGTAATTGGCAGAATCCCTGTAGCTAGGATTTTTTCTACATTAAATGCATCAGCTCCACCTGAGTATGAAATTAGAAGGTCACCATCAAATTCTTTAGCAAGTTTGCTTGCTAGTGTAATTGAAAGAGGATAAAGTGAACGACCTGACATATACATCTCTTCTCCAGGTAATTCATTATTTTCAATTCTAGATGGTAGTGTATTTGTTAGTTTTACTCCCACTTCTAAATTAAGTCCTTTAGCTAAAGTTTTCAAACGTTTTAGCATAGCTATTCCATCATCAAATTGTAAATCGTTTACGAAATGGTGTGCATTAACCTTTATATAGTCATATCCCATTTCATCAAGCGTATCTCGTACAAATTTTTCACCCAAAATAGTTGGGTTCATTTTTATGTAGGTATGCAAGTTTTTTTCACAAAGCAAATAATTAGAAATTCTCTCAATTTCAGCTGGAGGGCATCCGTGTAGTGTTGACAATGTTATTGACGGACAAATAACTGGAGAAATCTTATCCAAATCCTCTTCATTGAAATTTTCGAACATATCAATGTTAGATAAAATTACCTCTCTACACTCTTTCCAAATAGATGTATTTGATGCATTACGCATTCCTTCAATATAAGCATCTATTTTAGGGGACTTAATTCCTGCCAAATCGTAGCCTACACTCATATTAAACATAAAGTCTTTTTCTGAGCTAAGTTTCAATTCTTTCATCAACACATGAATCAAAAACCAAGACTTCACATACTCATCGTAAGCAGCTGGCACTGTTAGTTCAGTAGACCACTCAACATTGTAGCATTCATCTTGCGCGTTGATACAAGGTTTGGCAACAGTTATATCTTCACCATCTATAATTTGCACTGTTTTTAATTCAATAAAACGTGATCCTGTCAAATAAGAACAAACAATATTTTGTGCTAATTGAGAATTTGGGCCTGCCGCAGGTCCAATGGGAGATGACAGCTTTTCACCAAACATTTTAATATATTTCCCACTGTTGTTAATATAGAATTTACTTTTTTGAATACCAAAAATAGATTCTTTTTCTTTTAATTCACTCGTAATCCACATAACCATTCTTTCAAATGAGATTGGACGCATTTTATCACTCATTAATTTTCCTCCTCAAATATATAGCACTAAAAATAATTCTAATTATACATTAGCAATAATCGTGCCATATTTATTAACCAGCTATCTATCTGATACCAATGATTAGATTCTCTATTTCGCTAAAAATCTACAAATTTTATTATCATAATGATAATAATTATCATTATGATAAAGTCGAATCTGTCTTAATTTTCAATCATTACAAGTGTAAATGAATAAGAAATTATCATTTTGATAAATTATATTCTTCAATTTTTCTATATAATGTTGCTATTCCTATTCCAAGTTTTATAGCTGCATTTTTTTTACCTTCAGTGCTTTCACCATATTTTTCCAGAGCGTTTTTTATTGCGTTCTTTTCAAGATATTTAAGTGTGTATATCCCCTCCTCATTGTTAAAAATATTAGCCCTATTATGAAAAATACTTTTAGGTAAAATTTCTTTTGTTATTACCCCATCTGTACCCATCATATTAATAATATATTCCACAGTATTCTCCAGTTCTCGTACGTTCCCTGGCCATTCATAGTTATAAAATATCTGCCATATATCATCTCCTAATTTTATATCTAAGAAGTTTTTATTAAATAAATTGCAATATTTTTCAATAAAAGTTTCTATAAGTATTTTTATATCTTCTTTTCTCTCTCTTAAAGGGGGTATTTCAAGAGGTATTACATTTAATCTATAGTATAAATCCTCTCTGAATTTATTCTCTTTTATTGCCTTTATTAAATCTTTGTTTGTTGCAGCAAGCACCCTAACATCAATATCAATAATTTTATTTGAACCTATTCTTATAATAGTTCTTTCTTGCAGCACTCTTAGAAGTTTATTCTGAAGATAAAGAGGCATATCCCCTATCTCATCTAGAAGTATTGTACCCTTATTAGCAAATTCAAACTTACCCATTTTCCCCATTGGATCAGCACCGCTAAAAGCTCCTTTTGCATATCCAAAAAGTTCGCTTTCAAGAAGCATATCTGGAATAGCACCACAATTTATAGCAATAAAAGGCTTATCTTTTCTGTTACCCTCATCATGTATAGCTCTAGCAAACATTTCCTTTCCAGTACCACTTTCCCCAGTTATAAGCACTGTAGATGTGGAAATAGCAATTTTTTTAACATCTTGCTTTAATTTTTGAATTTGTTTTGACTTTCCAAAAATATCATTACTTTTTATTACTTTATTAAAGGCAGCAAAATTTGATAACTTTTCCTTAAATTTTTTTGCATCTTGAAAGAAAAACATCTTGTCATATTGCCCTTCATTAAATTTTATGGGGTGTATGCTACCAATAACAAAGAAAACCTCTTTATCTACCCTTAGTTCATATTCTTGAAGGTCAAAAACATTATCACCGCTTATCTTAATTTTAACTTTATGATTTGTAAAATTTCCTGATAAATTTAGCTCTTTTAATCCATTTTCATTTATCTGGGTAATACAATTGTCTTTGTCTAGTATTATTACACCTTGCTCGGTTTTATCAACCACAAAATTCAATAATTGTACCAAAGTCTGTGTTTTCATTTTTTCTCTTTTTTCATAGGCGGTGCTGCTTATAAACTCAGAAATCTGCTGCAGAAAAGCCATATACACATCAAAATTGGCCATTAGGTGATTCTTTTGATTATTGTTAATGCATATTAACCCAATGACTCCAATAGTTGCCTCATTCAATTTTATAGGTGTACTCATTTCAAATTCTTCTACGCAGAAATCTCTTTTAGGGCAAGGTATGCAAAGTTTATCCTTTCCTGGATCATATATAATCTGTGGTTCTCCAGATTTTATAACTTTTTTATAAACATACCCCTCTTTGGATATATCTTCATCTATTTTGTCTTTATAAATGCCTGTACCTGCTATTCTAATTAAATTATCATCTACTATTTCCACCTCTACCTGTAGAATCTGAGATATAATATTTGCATATTTAATTACTGCTTCCTGTATGTTTTTCAATATGGAGTTCAATAGTGCTACTCCCCCTTTGCAAATAATAATTTAAGTATATCTAATACTAATTTTAAGCCTTTTGTATATTCAAGTAAAGGAAATAAAAAAAACTATATTTTTCATTACTAAGTATGGTAAAATATGAGCTAATAGAACTTATGTTAATCAGATAATTAGAGATATTCTTTTTTTATTTGAAAATAATAAAATACCCCTAACAGAAAGGATTCGTTCTGATCTGAAAGGAAAGAAGATATGCAAACTATCCAGATTTTATTAACTGAGGTTTTGCCATATTGTGCTTTCCATTTGGAGAGCTTTTTTATTTGCATTTTATTATAAAGTAGTAGGGAAGGGAAATATATGAGAAAAATAAAAGGATTGATTATCCCACTGGTCATAATTGTAGTTTGGATTATCGTAGACAAACTACATGTATTTAACAGCTATATAATTCCATCTCCAAAAATAGTTTTAATTACGGCTTATGAACTGCTGAAATCCGGTGCACTGCTTAAAAACTTAATAGTAAGCTTTGCAAGAGTTCTTATCGGGTTTACAATAACCTTTGCCTTTGCTTTCCCACTTGCAATGTTTTTAGGAAGTAAGCCAAAGGTAATTCCTTATTTAGAGCCCTTTCTTGAATTTATGAGGCATATCCCGCCTATTGCCATGATACCAATATTAATATTATGGCTCGGCATAGGTGAATCTTCAAAATTTGTTGTTATTTTCTTAGCAACATTTTTCCCTATTTTCTCAAATACCTTAAGTGGGGTTACAAACTATGATAAAAAACTTCTTCAGGTTGGAGAAATATTTCATTTTAGCGAAAGGGATAAATTTTTTAGAATCATATTACCTCAAGCAATTCCCTCAATAATAACAGGTATTCAACTTGGCCTAGGCTATAGCTGGAGATCCTTAATGGGAGCTGAGCTTATAGCCGCATCCTCTGGAATTGGATATATGATTATAGATGCGGAGCAACTTTCAAGACCGGATATTGTTATTGTTGGCATATTATCCATAGGAATTTTAGGTTATTTTATTGATTACTGTTTTATACGAATAACAAAAAATATCATGAGTTCAAAGGGAAAGGGAATATAATATGGCAGGCTTAATAATAAAAAATCTGTCCAAAACCTATGAAATCGAAAATAAAAAGATTCATGCACTAAAAAATATTGATTTAACTATAGAAGATGGAAGCTTCGTAACAATAGTTGGCAAAAGTGGTTGTGGCAAAACAACCCTATTGAAATTGCTCTGCGGTCTTGAGGATAAAACATGTGGCACTATTGAGTTTACCCATTCAAATGATAGTGAAAACAATAAAGTATCTATAGTATTTCAAGAACCTAGGCTTATGCCTTGGCTTACAGTGGAAGAGAACATGGCTTTTTCTCTAATTAACTGTAAGGATAAAAACTATGTTGCAGAAAAAGTATCCACTTATTTGAAACTACTTGGTCTTTATGATTTTAGAAAAGCCTATCCATCTCAAATTTCAGGAGGTATGGCTCAAAGGACTTCCCTGGGAAGAACTCTATGTTATGAACCACAAATAATACTTATGGATGAGCCCTTGGGAGCACTTGATGCATTTAATAGAAAAAAACTTCAAAATGAATTGATAAATATTTTTATAAAAACTGGTAAAACAATTCTATTTGTAACTCATGACATTGAGGAAGCTATATCCCTTGGCCAAAAAATTGTTGTAATGGATAAAGGAATCATAATAAAAGAAATACCTGTTAGTTTGGATTATTATAGAGATACTAGGAGTCTGAAATTTTTTCATCATAAAAACCAAGTTCTAAATATTTTTAATAAATTTCTAGAGGAGGAACATTATGAATTTTTATAAAAAAACAAGTTTTATTGTAAGTACCTTAATTATTTTAGCTTCTTTTACTGGTTGTGCACCAAAACAAGTAGCCAGCGCACCAAAAGTAAAGGACCCTAAGGTTCTTAACATTTCCTATGTAAAAGCGCCCTTAAATGTACCGTCTATAATTGAAAAGAAAAAGCAGCTTTTTGAAAATGAATTCTCTAAAGATGGTATTAATATCAGTTATCCTGAAATAACAGAAGGTTCTAAGATGACAGAGGCACTAGCAGCAGGTTCCCTTGATTTTTGCAATGCCATTGGTGCAACTTCAGTAATTCTTGCAGGTGCTAATGGAGTTGACATTAAAATTATTGGCATATACAGCAGAGCTCCAAAAGCATTTACAATAATGGTAAAGGATCCAACTATAAAAACTATTGCGGATCTTAAAGGAAAGAAAGTAGTTGGTCCTAAGGGAACAATACTTCATCAGTTACTTCTTGGTGCCCTTACAAAAGAAAATTTAAAAGCAGAGGATGTTGAGTTCAGCAATATGGCAATACCTGCTAGTGTTTCTTCACTTCTAGCTGGAAAAGTAGATGCAGCTCTTGTGGCGGGTCCTTCAGTTGCCAACGCTGAGAAAAATGGAGCACGAATACTCACCACTGGTGAAGGCATTTTAGATGCAACCATTGTAATAGCAGCAAGTGGAAAGTTTTTAGAAAAATATCCTGCTATAGCCAAAAGATATATGGCAGTTCATGAGAAAAGCCTACAATTTATGAAGGATAATAGTGATGAAACTTATAAATTAACTGCTGATGAGACGAAGCTTACCTTGGATCAAGTTAAGAGTATGTATGGCTTATATGACTTCAATCCTGAAATAACAGAAAAGGATATAGCTGAACTTACTAAAACCCAAGATTTTCTAAAACAAAATGGAATGTTAACAAAAACTGTTGATATTAAAAGCTTATTAGCTAATTTAAAATAATACATTTCATATTTGTCATTAAATCAGGTTTAAAATTAAACCAGAAAAAACTGCTGAAATATATATAAATATTTCAGCAGTTTTTTCTGGTTATCTTTGACCATTTTTTTATTCCGCAAATGTTTTTGGAATTGCCTCTTCAGGCAATTTGCCATCTAGCTCTAAATAATAGTGCCGAATAGGCTTCAAATTATCATCTAGTTCATATACAAGTGGAATTCCTGTAGGTATATTCAAATTTACTATATTATCGCTAGATATGTTATCCAGGTATTTCACTAAAGCTCTTAAAGTATTACCATGTGCAGAAATTATAACCTTCTTACCCGATTTAATTTTCGGTGCTATTTCCTGGAACCATTCCTCCATTACCCTCTTTATAGTATCCTCTAAATTTTCAGTTGTAGGAAGTTGGTCTTCTCTTAATTCACTATATTTTAATTCCTTCCCTGGATATCTATCATCAGTGATCGAAAGTTCTGGTGGTCTTACATCTACATATCTTCTCCATTTATGAACTTGCTCATCGCCATATTTTTCTGCAGTTTCCGCCTTGTTTAAACCTTGCAATGCTCCGTAATGTCTTTCATTGAGCTTCCATGACTTATAAACAGGAATCCACATTAAATCCATCTCATGCAATGCAATCCATAGAGTTCTAATTGCCCTTTTTAATACTGAAGTATAGGCTATGTCAAAGGTATACCCATTTTGTTTAAGTATTGCACCAGCTTTCCTTGCCTCAATTAAACCATTCTCTGATAAATCTACATCTGTCCAACCGGTAAATCTATTTTCTTTATTCCAAAGGCTTTCACCATGTCTTATTAATACCAGCTTAATCAACTTAACCACTCCTTTACTAATTTATATATTACTATTGTTTTTGTTTAGATTATAAAACTACAACTTTATCAAATTAAAAGCTTCTAATTATAATATACTCCAAATCATTATAGATATCCATTAAAGCTAACAACTACTATATAAAAATGAAGTAAAATTTTCTTAATAACTTTGTTTGCCTTTTAATGATAAAATTGATTTCTCATATTTTCCAATTAATTTAAACATGTAATAGATAATAAAATATCACGGGAAATCATTATACCTGTTTACATTAAAAAAAATCTACATACTCCCTATTTTAGGAGTACGGAGATTCTAATCCCGCTACAAATCCTTATTCTACTTATCCCAAGAGAAACCGCCTCAGCTTTATTCTTTTCGGGATCTGAAGTTGCACATGAACTCACATAGTACCTAAATGAAATAAAATCTACTGTATTTTTTAATGTTTATTTATCTCCAGACTCCATATTAATTTCTATATTATTTTCTTTAAAGAACCTGTTCATATATCTTATCAACGTCACATTTCCTTCGTAGGTTTTCTTTTGGAAACCGTTCTATGGAGTAATTTTGAAGCATAATGGCCAATACAGACAAACAGCCCCATGATTGCTAGCTGGTCAGCGAAAAACAAACTCAATGGTTCATCAAAATCAAAGAACACAAACTGAGTTTTAAGCAGCATATAAGAGGCGTTTTTCCGTTGCAAGAAGGAATATATACCATAAGCAGCAATCAAAACAGCTATTATACGCAGAAAAACAGTACGCATTCGGGAAGGCTCCTTTTTACCAGCAATCTTTTTTGCAACGCCCATCAGCACATTCCAGTGAAGACCTAGATGTACTGACATCAGAACAAAGCCCCAATAGGAAGCAAGCAGATGAATTGTTCTTACAAAGGACGTACCACCATTTATATGAAGGAATATGAACACATGACGGGACATCATGATTCCACTAACCATAAGACAGACCATCATTGCAAAAATCAGAATGTTGATAACTGTCCCCAGGATTCGAATGCCAGAATACCTCCCTTTTAAAAGATTTTGATGCCATCTATAATTTAAAATGTGGTGGATGATAAACAATATAAATATAGAAATCCCCACCCACTCATGCGTTACTTCACCAACCAGCGAATATGCCATGAGTACAGGCAGCATAGCAGTCATTGCTAAGTCTACAATAATTTGAAATATTTTCTTCGGTGTCATTTCATCTGCTCCTTTTATTTATTAAAAATGAAGCAATTCATTATTTAATAAATCCTATCTTAGACAACCTATTAAGGCTTTCGCCAGGGTAGTGAAGTTCTCCGATTTCTGTGCATCTTTCATTTCAAGTGACTGAGCTATACGGATAAAACGCTCACCACAGGCATGCCTTTCAATGATTTAATCAACTTTTTTAATTTCAACTGTAAAATCGCCCTTAATACCTGCAAGCTTTTCTATTCCAGATTCAATTTTGCCTAATACAATAAGTCCGCTTGCATAGCCAGAATCTTTATGAAAAATAGCCAAGTTTCCCCAAGGAGCATATAAATCAAAGTCTCCAAGGGATGGATCACTGCCTGATGGTGCATCTTGTGTTAATAATTTCCTGGGAAGATAACTAATTTTTTCAGTTTCTGCATAATCTTCAAATTTTAATGTTAATGGAAGTAACATTAAAAAATCTCTACTTGTTGCAGTATCATTCATTTTCACAATTACTTCTTCGTTGTTAAAAGACAATTTTATTTTAGTATCTTTTATAATTTCTAAACTATCATCATTAATTGTAAATTTCATCTGAACCGATTGGTTAATGCTTTTTAGAGTTTGAACATTTCCGTTAAGTTTGTAGATAGATTTTAAATCTTGAGAAATATTGAGGTAATACTTTTCTCTTGGTGTATATTTCTCTTCCGGAGCATATACTAATATACTTTTACCATCTTCAGTTACAGTTGTTCTCACATTAACTATGTTTCCTGCTGAATCTGTTACTGAAATAGCTTTATCTACAGAGCTAGAATCTAATTTAGTGTTAAATTTTATTGTCCAAGTCTTAGTTGAACTTATATTTTTCTTTTCCTCCCACTGTTTCACTTTTACCACTGATGCAGCATCTACTTTGTATATGCAATAATTGAAAATCACAGTTAGAAAAAAAACTAAAACTAAAAATGAAATCATAAACCTTGACTTACTCAATCTCATTATAATCACTACCTTCTTAATAAATTTAATAACCCTGTGCATAATTCTCAGTTTTTTATTTAACTGGCCAAATAGGAATAATTTTTTAATCCTTGAAATTTATGTAATATGTCATCACAGTTCCATAATGTCTCGCCAGCATTTTGCATGGTAACATTCTCTAATGTAATACCCTTTGCACGCCTAAAAATCTTCGGTGCTTCAATGCTAGTGTCTGTTATTGCAATATTCTCCGTATACCAGATTCCCGAACGGGCCTTTTCAAAAAATGTACTGTCCTCTACTACAATGTTTTTACAGTACTCTAATGGATATTCCCATTTAAATATACTGTGATCTATTTTAATATTCTGGCTCTCCTTTAACGGAGACTCCCCATCAGCAAACGTTGAATAGGAAACCTGTACATCTTTGCTATGAAATAATGCTCTCTCCATTAAGTATCTGTTGTTTTACTAATTTCATAATTTTGCTAATCAATTTTGGATTCATCTTATGCTCATTTCGTTAATGCTATTTAAGCATTCCAATGTTTTTCAGCCACTTTGATACATCATTCTTTGAATTTTTTGCATCTTTATCCATAACTTCAAAACCATCTGCAATAGTTGAATTAGGGCAAAGCTCTTTTATGTCATCAATGCTTCGGCCAAATCCGCTTCCTTCGTGGGTACAGAAGGGAATAATTATTTTTCCGGACAAGTCATATTCTGATAAAAACTTCTCAACTGGCATTGGTAATGTAACCCACCAATTAGGATAGCCAATAAAAATCACATCATAGGATCCAATATTTTCAACCTTTGTTTTCAGATCAGGTTTATAATCTGAGTCCTGTTCCTTCTTTGCCTGATCCACAACCTTATCATAATCACTGGGGTATGGTTTCACAGTCTGGATTTTAAAAATATCGCCAACCATGGCTTCATGGATTTGGTCAGCAATTATCCGTGTATTACCGGGCTGTAAACTGGCTCTTGTCACAGCATCTACATTTGAATTTGTACTTGCTCCGCTGGTGTTACCTTCACGAGAAAAATAAGCTATAAGAATTTTATCTGAATTTGAAACCTTGTTTGTTTTATTACTATTCTGAGGTGAACCGTTATTTTTCTTACACGCCGTAAGGGAAATTGCTAATATTATAGTAATAAGGATTACTATTAGCTTTTTCATAACATTCATACTTCTAATATTTATCTTCAACATTTAATTACCACCTTCTATAATCCTTATACTATTTTTCCTATTTAATAAGCCTGTACAATCATTTTGGTAAATCCCACCACGGGAAAACAGCTACATTATAGTTGCAGCTATTTTTAACTTCACGTATTATGTTACGACTGAGTAAACACAGGTTATTGAGGTCTTTTCCTATTGGGTTATTACTTCAAAAGATAATATTATTTTGAAAACTAAAATTCTTTCTTTCTTTTTACTTCGTAGTTGCTGCTAATTGAATCAGTATATCAATTGAACTTCCTAATCCTTTTATTTCAGATAAATCGCCATCGAGCTTTCCGATGTTTACTTGATCTCCGAATTGTTGAGATTTTTCTTCATCCTCAAAAAGTATAGTAAAATAATTTGCATCACGGGCAAAATCAATATCGCCGTTCATCCATCCGTTATGTACATCCTTTTCATCATATTTCAAAGGATCTTCCATTACACCACAATAATCGTGGGAAAATCTATTCAAACTCACAGTATATGGGAGACGAGAAATTAATTCCTTTGCCGTTGTAGAGTTATTTAATGTTGCCGGCATCACAGTATCTCCAATGGTCAGTGTAATTGCTGTTCCATTCTCAATAACACGTGTAGACCTATTAGATCCTTTTGTCTCTTTTTCAGTTGATGCATTCAAATTATCTGTGGTCTTTGTTGTAGTAGTGCTACTCTTAGTAGATTCACCATTGCTTATTGTTTTTCCATTGCTACAAGCAGCTAAGGAAAATACCATGCAAATTGTAACAGCTAATGAAATTATTTTTTTCATATTTTTTTACCTCCAATAATATAAATTCTCTATCAAACAAGAACTTCTTGCTTAATAAACTACTATACATAGTAATAAGCTTGTCTCATCTGATAATGTAGTTTTCTTTTTTCTTTACTCCCACTAATTAATCCATTCTTTCAATAGTAACAGTAAATTTTTGTTCCATTTTTAAAAATTTTTCCTCGCCTGATTCAATATGTCCGAGTATAATCAATCCATTGGCATACTTGCTTTCTCCGTAGTAAACAACTAGATTCCCCCAAGGTGAATATATAGCTAAATCACCTAATTTAGGATCAGCACCTGAAGGTGCACCTTCTGTTGTCAGCGATTTAGGAGGATAGCCGATTTTTTCTAAACTTGCATAATCTTCAAAAGTTATAGTAAGCGGTAGCTGAACCAGCAAGGCTCTGCTAGTAGGATTATCATACATCTTGGCAATAACTTCTTCATTACCAAACTTAAACTTGATTCTTGCATTCTCCACAGAATCGCCTTCTCCTGTTGAAGATGTTTCCTTCGTAACTGAACTTTCGGATATTTTATTTCCGCCATCCGAATTTTTATCGGATGGCGTTGAAGGATTACTTTTCTTGGAATCAATGTTATATCCACAACCTGCAAGTGAGAAAAGCATTATAAATACAAGACCTGATGCTAATATTTGTTTCATATTGTTAACCTCCTCAAAAGTAGTGATAGTGTTAACACTATCAACGTAGTATATTTATGATAAATGATAAAGTTAACTTTATGTCAATACCTTATTTTTAACGTTTTGCAAAAATTATATGAAACTTCTTGCATTTACTATTAATTATAATTTATTATCTGCACAATTGATAAGAAAAGAGTTATGCCCACTGCCGTTTTTTACCTCGTCAGTGGGCTTCTTCCATATTGTAGTCTTCAAGTATTCTTTTGTTTACTCATAATCTTATTCCGCAGCATATGCAGTCGTTAAAATTTCTAAGATTTCCTCTGCTGTAAGAACTTTATATCCGCCTAAAAGTACAGTTGAATTTGCAATTAGTGGAAGCATTCCTTCTGTTGCACCAAGCTCCTTAAGGCTCGTCACTATGCCACATTCTTTTACGAATCTTTCCATAGCATTAATACCTTCCAAAGCAACTTCTTCCTTTGTCTTTCCAGTTTCATCTACACACCATACTTGCTTAGCAAAGCGAACAAACTTATCTAAACCAAACTGATATATATATCGGTAATATGGAAGTGAAATTGATGCCAGACCCATACCGTGTGCACAATCCGTATAGGCACCAAGCTGATGTTCAATCATATGAACTTCCCAGTCTTTTGTTTTGCTTAACCCCATAATCGGGTTCATTGCAAGAGTAGAGCTCCACATCAAATTACTTCTTGCTTCGTAGTCTTTAGGATCTTTCACTGCAATTTTTGCACTGCTTACGATAGAACGAAGAACTCCTTCAATCATATAGTCAGTAGTAGTATCATCTTCACCTGAGAAATAAGCTTCCATTAAATGTGACATCATATCAAAAATTCCACTTACCATCTGATATTCAGGTAATGTAAATGTATATTCCGGATTCAATATTGAAAATTTTGGATTCATATTTGATGGGAAAACACGTCCCATCTTAAGTTTCATATCATCATTGGTAATAACTGATCCACCATTCATTTCGGATCCTGTTCCTGCCAATGTAAGAATAGATGCAACGGGTACTATTTTATTATCTACAGGCTCAAATTTTAACCAGTAACGTGTCCACGCATCACCTTCACAATATGCGGATACCGAAATTGCCTTTGAACAATCAATAACGGAACCGCCACCAACAGCTAAAATCAGGTCTACCTTATTCTCACGTACAAGAGCAACACCTTCCATGACTTTTTCATAAGTTGGGTTTGCCATAATTCCAGATAATTCAACGATGTTTTTACCACTTTCCTTTAAGATAGATACAACTTGATCATAAAGTCCACTTTTCTTAATAGCACCTTTTCCATAAGCAAGCATAATGGTATCACCATAACTTGCAAGTTCACTGCTTAAGTTATCTAAAGCAGTCTTTCCAAAATAAATTGTTGTTGGGTTTTGATAAGTAAAATCTAAATTCATTCTTCTCTCCATTCCTGCGCATTTTTAGCGCATTAAATAATTTTTTATTACTTTTCACATTTTATGCTTATATAATTCATTAACATAAAATTCTATGCTTTTATCCTAATCCCTAAATCTAACTTGAGGCCAAGTGTTTTTTTTAGAAAACTATACTTATTAATGTAGGCTGCTACGTTTAACCTCCGGTTTCTATTTTCTTGATAATTTTTGCAGGAACACCACCTACAATTACATTTTCAGGTACATCCTTGGTCACAACTGCACCGGCGGCAATGACGGCACCATCACCTATGGTCACGCCGGGAACCACAGTGGCATTTGCTCCAATCCACACATTTTTACCAATCACAATGGGTGCGGGATACATAGTGCTGCGTTTTCTCGGATCAATGTCATGATTAAGTGTAGCCAACACCACATTATGCCCAATGAGAACGCCATCGCCAATTGCAATACCGCCCTGATCCTGAAAACGACAGCCTGAATTGATAAAGACATTCTTACCCACACAGATGTTTTTCCCACAATCCGTATAAAACGGCGGAAACATGCCAACTGTTGCATCCACCGGTTTGCCAATCAACAATGAAAACAGTTCCCGTACCACTTCCGGAGCATGATACTGACCGTTGAGCTCTGCAGTTAACTTTAATGCTTCCTGAGAGACGTCTTTCATTACCCGGTGTAATTCCGAACCACCCTCAATCGCTTCACCTCGATTCAAGTGTGCTAATAAATCATGAATGTCCATTGGTATCCTCCTTATCGATAAGAATTTCTTAGTACATCTACAACATCCTTATGCGTCATTTCACATGGATTTGCTGCAAACAGTCCGCCCATAGTTTCACGAGCATTGGTGGCAATTTTATCAAACTCATCCGGCGTGATACCATAATCGCTCATTTTGAGTTCCGCCACACCACAGGCTTTTTGCCAGGCAGTTTCTGCTCATGCAATTCGCTAAGCCTTCCACATCCGAAAATAAATCTTGTTGGTACATACATATTAAAGCTCATTTTTAATTCCTCCATTTTTTTAAAATATTGTTTATGTTAAATTCCGATTATTGAGTTTCATATAATTGTACAACTTAAAGTTAACTTTAAGTCAACTCTTTTTCATAAAAAAAACGCACCAAAAATTGTTGCGTAGAATGGGATTATTGAGTTTTAGACAAAATTAATGGAGGCATCGTCAATATGACCGCCTCCATTATTAGAACCATCTATTAAGATATTACTTCTTCAGTACCTTGCTGATTTGTTTTGGCATGTATCTTTTCTGTACCTGCCGCAAGCGCTGTTTGATAGTACCAGCACTTATAATCTATGACTTTAAGTGTTTTCTGCAAAGAAGCTATCTGTTCATCCATAATTATTTTTCTCTCAATAAACATCTCATAGCGTTCATGCAATGTGGCATCTCCCTGTCCGCACCAGTCTATGAATTCCTTAATATTTTTAATGGGCATTCCCGTATTTTTTAGACATTCAATAATTTTAAGTGATCCCAGATCAGTATCTGAAAAAGAGCGGATACCGGATTCTG
Source organism: uncultured Clostridium sp. (assembly GCA_964467165.1). Taxonomy (GTDB): domain Bacteria; phylum Bacillota; class Clostridia; order Clostridiales; family Clostridiaceae; genus Clostridium_AD. The sequence continues at coordinate 49,882 of CAYXOL010000005.1, read as the reverse complement.
AACGTTCTAAATTAGGAAACAGACCTTCCTTATCGTAGTATCTTAAAGTTGAAGCTGATAAATTGAATTTTTTTGCAACCTCTCCAATGGAATATTTCATGTTTGGCACACTCCTTTATACAAGAACTTAAAGTTAACTTTAATATATTTTATTAAAAATATCATAATAAAAGTACCATGTCAAGTTAAACTTAGCTTAGCTCTCAACAAACATTTTTACGTTGAATCTGTATCCGGTTGTGGTTTTAGTTTATGCTTTTGCTTCATTTGATAAGATTATCTTACTAATCCTTCATTTTAGTAATGTTTTAAAACTGTTTGAGAATTATTAATTTGTATATTTTTCTAAATAAAATAGGACATATTTAATCGCTTACTTATTTGTATAAAAGCTTACTCCCTTTTTCGCAAATCTCATAAACTTCATCCTGTTTTTCTTCAATTAATGGAGAGACTTTTTCCGTTCTTTTTCTTACAACAATTTTATATATATAATAAGGTAATATCCAGCCAGCAAAAGCAGGTACCGCCAGAATAATACATAGTACAATCATTGGTGGTGTGGCAGTTACAGCAAATACAGAGCCTGCCATAAATGATGTTCCAATAATTCCCACAACAATTGAATACATGGTAGCTTTTGAGGTTTTTGACTTTTCCAGCTGATCTATTTCTTTCATACAAAATTCAAAATTTCTCTGCAATCTAGTAAGCTCCATTTTATTCATAATCTTGCGATCTCTCTTTAACCGCAAGACAACATTTGCATATGGATTGGGTATAGTTCCAGGCATATTATGGCTTGTATTTTCATCAACTACCCAACCAAAATTCTCATATCCATCTATTAGAAATGAAATCTTTTCTTTATTTGTAATTACTTCCTTATAATCATATCCCACAAATGAATGGCTGTCTTTTATTATTTCACTCATAAATAGACCTCCTCAGGTTCTTCATCCTCTTCCCTGCTATAAGCAATAGAAACCGGCATGGTAACTGTAAATGTAGTTCCTATACCTGGTGTACTCTTTACACTAATTATACTTTCCTGTAGTTGCAGTACTCGTAATATCAAGGCAAGCCCCAGTCCATTTCCTTCTTTGGAATGGGAAATATCACCTTGATAAAATTTATCAAAGATATGTTTCAAGATATCCTCACTCATTCCACATCCTGTATCTGAAACAGACACCGTGATTCGCTCTTCTGTGGAAGTCTGTCTTAAAGTAACCCTTCCACCATTTTCTGTAAACTTAATGGCATTTGATAACAAATTATTCCAAACTAATTCCATTAGACTTTCATCAGCACATATCATCGCCCTGTCTTCAAGGTCAGCATCAAATTCTATATTTTTCTTTTCCCATGCTTCTTCAAATTGAATTGCACATTCACTTAACTGCCTGCAAATATCATATTGTGAGACTTCTGGTTGTATCTTCTGATTTTCAAGTTTATTCAGCTTTAAGATATTTGTAATCAAATTTGATAAACGTTTCGAAGCATCTTCAATAGCTTTTGCATATTCAATTCTCTGTTCTTCGGAAATAGATACCTTGCGCAAGCATTCTGCATAATTCTGTATAACTGCAATGGGTGTCTTTATCTCATGAGATACATTTGATACAAAATCCGTTTTCAATGTTTCAATACTACCAAGTTCCTCCACCATCTTATTAAAATCAAGAAACGCATTATCCAGAAAATTCATCTTATCAGCAGAATGAATTGGGGCAACGTAGACAGAAAAATCACCATTGGCTACCTGATTCGTCGCCTTTGCGAACTCCTTCATTGGTTTTTCATACTGTTCATTGATTTGATGAAAGGTAATATAAGTAAAAATAGACGCACAGAAAACCCAGAAAAAAATAATCAGGATAATATGGCTTATCGCTATATTTGTGTAATCTATGTATTCACCTAATATAAATAACTGAGCAGTAGTAATAACGCTAAAAAAAAGCAACGTAGGAATAAATATCAGTACCGGATTCAAATAATTTCTGCTTTTCAAATCCGACCTGACATCTTTTTTCATGACAGCACCGCCTTGTATCCAATTCCTCTTACTGTTACTATTTGAAATCCATCACACCCTGAAAACTTATCCCTCAGCTTTGTTATATACACATCTACTGCACGAAGACTTGTATCTGTGTCAACGCCCCAAAACTCATCCATGAGCTGTGCTCTTGAAAATGTTTTTTTGGGATAGGAAAGCAACTTATATAAAATATTAAATTCTCTGGTAGTAACTGCTACTTCTTCATCCTCTATTGTGGCACTCACTGCATCTGCATCAAGTGTAAGATTTCCTACTACTAATTTTCTCTCCATTTCAATATTCGCACGGCGAAGCAGTGCTCTTACACGGAGCAACAACTCATCTAGTTCAATGGGTTTTACCATATAATCATCAATACCAAGCTGAAATCCCTTCTGTTTGGAGGACAGATCATCCTTTGCAGACATAAATAAAATTGGAATTGTTCTGTTTACCTTACGTACCGTCCTGGCGAACTCAAATCCATCAATTTTCGGCATCATAATATCAGAAATTATCATCTCATACATGTTGTTATACATTTCCTCATATGCATCATTAGCATTCAAACAGCCTTTGGCCTGAAAACCACTATCATTTAAATAAGTACAGACTATTCTGTTTAATTCTGCATCGTCATCTACTACTAATATGTTAATCATTATTTTCCCTCCTATTATCCCATCCATACTGCTGATCTTTTATTAACAGTTCATCTTGATTTTTCAGTTTCTTAATCCTGCAAAGCATATTCATTTACTTTTATATAATTTTTATCATTCATATGTTCACTCCACTTAACACTATAATATCATATGGAAGAGATTTTACACTCATTTTGTTTGTAATTTTTTAGGAAATTATTTCAGAATGTTAATAGGTATAATATTATAATATATAAAAACAGATATCGAAAGAGATTTTCACCAAACGATATCTGTAAATTTGATATTATTACACTAAAGCCAGATTCTCCTTTTCTTTTTAAAGTCTATGTGATTCTACTCTGTAGTTAGTCTTTCCTTTGCATCTTCTACTGATTCGCCCTGCTTTGTAAGATAGTTATCCACGAATTTGTCAGACATTTTATTAAATCCACCAACAACACCGTTCTCTATTTTTTTATAACCACCGACAACTCCCTCTTCAATCTTTTTGTATCCACCTACAACTACTTCCTCAAATTTCTTATTTGCTGCTACAAGTTTTGACTTTGCCATAATGCATATCTCCTTTTCATTTGATTTATTTGTGTTTCTATTGATGATGTTATAGTACAAAATAACTGTTTATGTAGTGTTTGATTATTGTTTGAAAAGTGTTAATTTCCAGGTTATTTCTCTAAATTATAAATTTCTTATTTAATAGAAAAAAACTGCACCTGATTATTCAGTGTTTCAGCATAATCTTTTAATAATGCTGCTGTTGCTTCAATCTCACTGATATTTTGATTCAATCCTGTTACAGATTTCCGTGTGTCATTCGTAGCATAAACACTTTCTTCCGATATTGTTCTCAATGTTTCTATGGATTTCGTAATCTTTCCCCGAGTAGCATCACATGTTTTTGTCTGTGCTCTTATTTCTAATATTTCCTGTAACGAAACTCCAATCCCATCATTCACTTTTTTAAAATGCCCCTGTGTTTCAACCAGTTTTTCTCTCTGTTTTTCAACATCTTCCAAAACTTCATTCATAACCTCCAGCATTTTTCCAGATTCTGTTGAAAGGTCTCCAATGATAGCATCAATTTGTTTTGCAGATTCGCTTGACTGATTTGCCAACTTACTAATTTCTTCTGCAACTACAGAAAATCCTCTGCCATGTTCCCCAGCTCTTGTGGCTTCTATACTGGCATTCAATGCAAGTAATATCGTCTGATTCGCGATAGATGTAATCATCTGGATTACATTATTAATCCGGACAGATGCATCATATGTCAAATTTACCTGCTTATTAATCCGCTCAATAGCATTATTGGTTCGTTCATTAGATTCGTCAAGATCATTCATTATCTCTGTGGACTGGTTTCCATCATCTTTCATTCTACCTGATGTTTCTTCCAAATGTTGCACATTGCCTACAATATTGCTAATTAAGTTACCTATCTCATCAATATGCTCAGATGCCTCATTCATATCATCATACTGTTTTTTTGCATCATCCGAAATAATCTGCACTGCAGATTCTATTTGTCCAGTAACAACGCTTGCTTCTCCAACCATTCTTTCCATGATGTCTTCTGAACTAACTAGTTTTCCTGAGACTTTCTGAATTTCTGATATGGTATCTTTCAGTTTGTCCTTTAAACCAAACAATGACTCGGCCATGGAACCAATCTCATCTTTTCGTTTTCTCATCTTCTCATCAATGGAAATATCCAGATTTCCATTTGCTATCTGTATGATGCACTCTTCCGCTTCGCGGATAGGTTTCACTATACTATTTGCAAGATAGAGTAATTGAATAATACCCACAAGGAGTACCATTGCAATGATGTTAGCAATTGTCATAGGGCTAGATCCCCTTAATGATAAAACAGAGACTAATGTGGACATTATAACTAATGGACATAGACCTGTGGCAATAATTTGATTCCTAATACTTTTTGTCACTCCTCGTATAATGTAGTTGTAAGCATTGATAATAAATTAGTAATAATAACTACGAATGTTATCACTCATATCTTATCTAATATTCGCAACTCATAATTTTATTTTAATCAATCTCGTCTTAAATTTGATTATTATCAATTAACATTATTGGTTACTACAAACTAGTTAATCCACAATGATATAATAACTCCTGAATAGAGAAGATAGATGTTTCACTCCTGAGAGGTAATTAATTACCTATACTCGTAAAAAAGCGTATCATTCCATCAGTGAGTTTTCTGTGTTTTAGCTGGTTGGGTTTCCAATTTTGGAACTACCCGTGTCACAAACGAGGTTGCAGCCTCATTGGTAGAAATGGAATCTTTATTTTATCTCATATTTCAAAAGGAGATGTTATTTATGTCAAAATACTTAAACAGTCTTGTAGTAGGTATCGATGTTGCTTCAGATTTCTCTTTTGTTTCAGTTCTTGCTCCTAATGGTAGCCAGTTTAGAAAACCTTTTAAAGTTTTCCATACTGCAGATGGTTTCAACTACTTAATTGAGCAAATAAAAAAAGCAGAAGAAGAGTTTTCCACAAGGCCTGTGTTCTTTATGGAGTCCACAGGCGTGTATCATCTAACTCTTTTCAACTTTCTTAAGGATATGAAGTTTGAGACCTTCGTTATCAATCCTCTTGTTACTAATTGTAACAAAAATAAGAACATAAGAAAAGTGAAAAATGATAGAAATGATGCACTATCAATCGCACAGCTAGGAAAATTTGAAGATATCAAGGTTTCATCTGATTCAGATATTAAAATTTTCACACTAAAGTTGCTAGTTCGCGATTACTATAAACTTATTGATACCAGGTCTGGATTTAAAAAGAAGCTTAGTAGTTCTCTGTGTATATCTTTTAGTGGTTATCAAAAAGTATTTTCTAACACCTGTGGATTAGTTTCAATTAAAATATTGAAAGAATACCCTACTCCGCAGGCAGTTATTTCAGCTCCAAAGCAAGACATCATTGATATTTTGCTTAATTCAAGAAAAGGACTTAAGTGGGCTTAAAAAAAATATTCTAACCTCGTAGAGGCATCTGAAAATGCTAAATTTGTTAGTTTATCATCACAATGGTTATCAGTATCTATTACTACTTCTATAGCAATCTACGAAGCCATTGATGCCGAAATAGCTACGCTTTTAACTAAGATTAAATGTTTCATAGACAGTGATGAAATGTCCCTTGCTTTCCGTAAAAATATATTGTTGTTAACGTCCATACCAGGTATTGGATATAATACCGCAATAACAATATTAGCTGAAATTGGTGGCATTGATAAATTTATCACTCCAAAGCAGCTTGTAGCTTTCTTTGGGGTCGATCCAGCTGTTAATGAATCTGGTAAGTTTAAGGGTGATAAAGTTAAAATGTCTAAACGTGGTACAAGGTTTGGCAGAAGAGCTCTATATGCCGTTGCCTTGGCTTCAATTAGAATGAAACGTAATGGTGAAGCCACAAATCCTGTTTTACTTAAATACTATCAAGAAAACTTAAAAGGCAAGAAGGCAAAAGTTGCTTTAGTTGCGGTTATGCACAAGCTTATTAAATACCTATTTGCTGTTTTAAGAAATCAGCAAGAGTACCAGATTAGAGATCCAAAACTACACCAGAGAATGTTCTTAGAAAACAATAACATTCAAGCAGCTTAATCAATAATTTAATATCCATTTTTTGTAACCATTCGTGTTTGTCAATGGTCTTTTTGTTGTACTTAAAATTAACTTAAATAAATTTGAAACTAATAGTTGACTTTAACTAGCTGGTCTTTATGTATCTTTCTATCCTTATTTTGTATTTTCATAAGCGTAGATTTCCTTTCTCTGTTGATTACTAATAACTAGATTATAGGATATATGTTTGTATTTTGTTTAAAAATTGTTTCGATTTTGTTAATGTCAAATATTTATCCAAATATGAATCAATTGCTTTCGCTCCGCTTTTTTTTGCTATCATACGTGCTTCTATTTTCATTTAACCTCACCAGTCTCTATTATTTATTTTTCTTAAGTGGGTTTATGCCAGATGCTACAAGTCCTCCATCACACAATATGTCTACTCCTGTCAGATATCCAGCTCTTGGACTAGCACAGTAAGCAAATAAACTGGCAATTTCATCTACATGTCCAAAACGCTTGATTGAGCAATGTTTTGTATACTCATCTGCTTCTTCTTTTTCCAATTCACCCATAGGTGTTTCAAAATTTCCCGGTGACACAGAAATTACTCTGACACCTTTCTTTCCAAATCTTGCTGCATCCTGCTTTGCGAACCAGATTACAAAATGTTTGGATATTCCATAGGAAACTCCTGCTCTCACTTTTTCAGGAAATAGATTTACTCTCTTCATTATTTTTTTCATAAAAAATACAGGATCAGTCACACTGTATTTATATAAACCAACTGGCATAATCATTTTTGGTGTTAGATAGGCTGACATAGAAGATACATCAATAATACAAGATTCTTCCTCCATCATCTTATAGAATGCATTGTTTACATTGATTGTCCCTAGTGCATTGACTTCCATAATCTGCTTTGCATCTCCCATATGCGGTGACATTCCTGCCGCATGGATTACTGCTACAACTTTTCCTTTCTCTTTTGCATGATTTGCCAATTTTTCTACACTTTTATAATCTGACACATCACAGGCAAAAGCTTCTACTTCGATTCCTTCCTCCTGTAACTCCCTGACTGCATTTTCTAATTTGTTCACGTTTCTTCCACATATAACAATATAATGATCTTTCCCCATTAATCTGGCAGTAGCAAATCCCATGCCACTGCCTCCACCTGTAATAACACATACATTTTTCATTTATGTATCCTCCTCGTAAGTTTATTTATTATATATTTACATTTTTAATGTGCAATTTTTGCATTCATTGAATTAGTGTTCATTGGCACTCATGACTTTGTTAATCATACTCATGGCAAAACGAGAGCTAAGTTTGTATAATGCATTCATGACTTTACAATCTTTTCCGATATAGGTACGTAGCTTATTATTCTCCATTGCCTTAATGATTAATTCAGCTGCCTTTACTGGAGTTAATACCATATTAGATTTATTGCTATCACTGGATACCTTATATGAGATGTTAGAATTCTTTTTAATATCTGTTGCAATACCACCTGGAATTACAACAGAAACATTTACATTTGTATCAATTAGCTCTGAGGACAGTCCCTCAGTCAGAAGTTTTACTGCTGCTTTTGATGCACCGTAAACACTTTGACCAGGTACCGGTAAAAAACCTCCCATGCTTGAAACATTTACAATATGTGCTTCAGGACGTTTTAACAAGTATGGTAAAAATGCCTTTACCATGTAAAGTGTTCCATAGAAATTAATATTCATCACTCTTTCAATACGATCCATCTCTAATTCATTCAAATCAATAAATGGCTGAATGATTCCTGCATTATTGATGATTCCATCAACCTTTCCATGTTCCCGAGCTACCTTTTCCGCAAATGTACAAACTGCTTCTTTATTTGATATATCAACCACATAGGTAAATAAGGATTTATTATTTTGTGCTATTTTTACAGTTTCTTTCAGTGCTTCTGCATTAATATCAGCAGCAAACACTGTAGCCCCTTTTTCAAGAAGCTGTAAAACCAACTCTCTTCCTACTCCATTTCCTCCACCAGTTACTACTACATTCTTTCCTTGTGCCTTCATAATTTTTTCTCCTTTTATCATTATTATTTGATTTTTATTTACAGTTATTATCTGTCTTATTATTGCATTACTTCTTTTTATATCTGTATATTACCCTCTAAATATTCTTTTTTTGTTAGAGTATTGTTTATATTTTGTTAATGTGAAGATTTTTTAATTCTCACTTTCATAATAGACATGGGAAAGATTATATGTTTTCTTCTTCAAAAACAGAAGCTTTAAAATTCTTGAAATAAACCCTCTGTCAAGGATATTTATAATAAAGCGTATTATAACTAAATAAATATTAATATCTCCTCTCATTAAGGAGGAGATAAGGCAAAAGGTCAGCCTCTCATCCTAACCGATAAGAAGCTGACCTTTTACTATATGACTGTGTCTATATTATTCGATGAGTAAATTTCATAACCAAATGCGGGGAAACTATTGTCTCATTTCAGCTTTCCATACACTTCATCGGTAACTGCTTCTAACCATTCATTAGAGGCACCTTCTGCAGGCACTTCCACTGCCAAATGTGAAAAAGTACTATCTTTTGATGCTCCATGCCAATGCTTTACTTCAGGTGGAATGTTAACAACATCGCCTGGATGTAACTGCTGTACCTCTTTTTCCCATTGCTGATACCATCCTCTTCCCTCTGTTACAAGAAGAATTTGACCACCTTTATGATGAATATGCCAATTATTGCGGCATGTGGGTTCAAATGTTACATTTCCAATTGGTACACCAGTAGTCGTAAGCATATTTAAATATGCTTGCCCAATGAAATATTTGGAAAAATTCTCTGGAAGCGGCTCTCCTTTTGGAAAAATTGTATTATTATTTAACTCCTTTTCGTTACTCATATTATATAATCTCCTTTAACAATAAAATTTACAACAGAATCATCATACTACCTAGAGTTCACTTCAAGTCAAGTAATAGTTTCACGCTGTTTGTAATCAAGGCCGCTACGTGTATAATAATCGCCAAAGCAATTATCAGCTAACCAATAATTGATGTGTCGTGATTCTTCAGGTCCTGACTTATAAAATTCTTTCATTCCATCTCCAAAGATATCAACCGGTGCCTGAATTCCTTTTTCTAAACGAGTTTCAGTTGTAGTGTTTGACTGACCTTCAAGTGGTAACTTAATAAGCCTTGCTGTGGAATTGCACAATATTCTATTCATAACTACTCAAATGTATTTGCTACTTCTTTTAAAAATTTTGTGATTTCAATATGCTGTGGACAGCTTCCTTCGCACTTCTTACATCCAATGCAATCCGATGCTTTTCCGTATGTTTTTATATAGTTACCATAATATACGCCTTGTGTTGAAAACATTTTATTTGCAGCCTGTTTCTCAGCATTGTACAATGCAAAATATTTTGGAATCGCTATGTTTTTTGGACAGTCATCCACACAATACTGACAAGCTGTACATGGAATTGCTATTGCTTCATTTATAGTATTTACTACCTTATCTATTATATTATATTCTTCCTTAACAAATGGTTTGAAATTTAACATATACCCAGTGTTGTCTAATAACTGCTCCATATCTGACATCCCACTTAATACCATCATAACATTTTCATAACTTGCTGCAAATCGAATTGCCCAGGAAGGTATGGACATATCAGGATGATACTCTTTTAATATTTCCTCTGCTTTAGCGGGAACATTTGCAAGTGTACCACCTTTAATTGGTTCCATGACAATAACTGGTTTTCCATGCTTTTTGGCAACTTCATAGCATTTTCCTGACTGAATACTCTCATTATTCCAATCCATATAATTAATTTGAAGTTGTACAAAATCCACTTCTGGATGTTCTGTCAGAATTTCATCTAACAAATCCGCCGTATCATGATAAGAAAAACCTATATTTCTAATTTTTCCTTGTTCTTTCTTCTTCTGAATAAATGCAAAACTATCCATATTTTTAGCTATTTTGTAATGAGAAACTCCAAGATTATGAAGAAGATAATAATCAAAATACTCTACACCACATTTTTCTAACTGTTCGTTAAATATTCTTTCCTGATCTTCTTTGGTTTTTAAAAACATGGTTGGCATTTTTGTAGCCACAGTGAAGCTATTCCTGTCATGGCGTTTCACCAAGGCTTCCCTTAAAGCGATTTCGCTCTTAAAATTGTGGTACATATAAGCCGTATCAAAATATGTAAATCCTCTTTCTAAAAAAGTATCTACCATCTGATTTAACATATCCATATTAATACTTGTTGGATCACCCTGATTCTTTACAGGTAAACGCATAAATCCAAATCCCAGTTTTTTCTCTTCCATGTCTCAACTGCCTCCTTATATTGGTCTATCTTATTTTTTCACTTCTTCCTCTGGTAATTCCATTTGCATAAGTCCAATTATGATAGATAACGAATTTAACAAAGCCCTAATTGCAGGTTATCGGTTAAATTGCATGAAACGTAGTCCATTTTCCACTTATATACCTGCATACATAAATGATTGCTTTAACAATCCAGTCAATAAACATAGCCACCCATGTACCAAACATTCCCATATTAAAGTAAATACTTAGCAGATAAGCTAGTGCAATACGGCAGAAAAACATGGACAAAATTGCTACCATCATGGGGAATTTGGCATCTCCAGATGCACGAAATGTCACCGGTAAAGTATAAGCAAGTGGCCAAATTACAACCATAAATGCTGCATGCCACCAAATATTTTGAGTGGCCATGGTGGTTGCAGCCTCAGATAATCCATAAACATTCATTATGAAAGGCAGTAATGCAAGTACCAATACACAACTAACCACATGGGCCACATACACAACACGCATAATCTTTTTGTTATAATATTTAGCCTGTTCATAATCCCCGGCACCCACACATCTTGATATAACTACAGTTAATCCAAGACCAATTGCCATACCTGGTAACACTTGAAACATTACAATTGTACCTGACACCGCATTTGCTGCAATAGCTGCCGTGCCAAAAGTAGCAACAAGACTAAGTACAATAATTCTTCCTAGATAAAACAAACCATTTTCCAATCCAAATGGAACACCAATACTTAAGATTTTTTTAATCATTGGCCAATTAAATTTGTGGTTTAAACTTTTCTTTATATATATTGAATTCCTTTTGTTTAAAGCTAAGGTGATAATAATAACTGCAGCCGCAATACGTGTTATCAAGGTTGGTATAGCAACACCCGCAATTCCAAAGTTGAAGCCGTAAATAAGTATTGCATTTCCTATTGCGTGCGCTATATTCATAGCCAGCATCACCTTCATGGGCAGTTTGGAATTACCCATAGTACGGAAAATTGCAGCTCCCACATTGTATAGTGCAAGGAAGGGAATAGATATTGCTGTAATCATCAGGTATGTATTTGCACCCCCACGTACTTCATCCGTTATCTGCCCAAACAGACCATTTAAAATAAGCGGTTTCATCAAATAAATAATGACCATGATTATGATGGAAAAGATACCGACAAACCATACCAATTGATCCACTGCTTCTCTTGATTCTTTCATCTGTTTCTTGCCCATATACTGTCCTGCAATTACTGCACCTCCAGTAGCTAGCGCTGCGAACAAACTAATTAATAGTGCCATGACGAAATCTACTAAAGACACACTAGACACAGCTGCTTCCCCCACGTGTGCTACCATTATTGAGTCTATAAGTCCCACCAGATATTCTAAAAATTGCTCTATGATAAGTGGCAGAAATAATTTGAATAATTTCTTATTCGTAAATAACCTTTTTGTCTGTAAAGATGCCTGCTCCAATTTTGTCCTCCTTTTTACAGCCCTAGTTATCAATACTAAAATAATTGCCAGCTGCTCTTATAATTTTACATATTTTTCTTTAACCAGCTCTCCACAATTTTCTTAGCAGAACCTGCATTGGTGCCATTTATGGAAAGACCGCTCTTTACAGTAGCATTGGGACACGATCTTACGATATCCCTTTCCGTTCCACTTAAACCGCTACCCTCGTGGGTACAGTATGGTAAAATTTTCTTTCCGGAAAAATCATATTCTTCGAGGAAAGTATATACCGCCATGGGCATGGTTGACCACCAGTTTTGATAACCTAAAATAATAGTATCGTACTCATCCATATTATCAACATGAGCAGTAAGCTCTGGTCTCGCTTTGGCACTTAATTCATCCTGAGCTACATTTGTAGTCTCAGTATAATCAACTGGATAATCCTTTACGGTATCAATCTTGAACATATCTCCTCCGGTTATTTCCTTAATCATACCTGCAACAACTTCTGTATTACCTACAGAAAGATTCTTAATAGAACCACTTACATAATTCTGACCTTTTCTTGAATAAAATGCGATTAAAATTTTTGACATAATAATTACTCCTTTTTTTCATTTCAAAGTAATCTCGAATACCTGTTTTGTTTGTTAATATATCTGACTTCAAAAGTAGTATACTACTTGAAGTTCACTCCAAGTCAATATTTTTTTAAAATTTTATTCTGCTAATCAAATAAATCAGCGAAAATCACATCCTAGGAGTCAATGTAAAAAATATGCAGAATAACATTCACAAAGTTATCCTGCATATTTATCTAATTGCCAAATAGTTTAAGTGCCTGTTTCATTTTATTGATAATATCCACACCAAATGGACAGTTTTTCATACATAACCCACATTCTATGCACTCACCTGCGTGATGTTCTAATAAATCATAATGATTCTTTAATGTTTCAGGAACATCTTGTTGAATTAATGCTAAATCTAAATATTTATTTACTGATGCAATATCTATCTTTTTCGAACATGGGGCACAATGTCCACAATACATACAATGTCCGTTAAATGAACTCCCTTTCGCATTTGCAAGAACTTCACTATAATCTTTTTCTTTATTACTGGAAGTGGCATAAGCGGTTGCTGCAAGTATTTGATTTATATTAGATACTCCAACCATTACGGAAGCAACTGCCGGTCTGGTCAAACAGTAATGTAAACATTGTACTGGAGTCAGTGCTTTTTCAAAAGGTGATTGTTTGTCACTTAGTAACACTCCAGCCGCATATCCTTTCATAACAGTTAAAGCAACACCCTCTGTTTCACAAGTTTGGTATAACTTATCACGTTTTGGATCAATACCTTCATAAGTCCTGCTTTTAAAAGTATTTTCTTCAAACAGTATGTTTACATCCTCACTGGCTGGTAACATATCATAAGCAGCATTTATACTAAACAAAATCACATCAATTATTCCTGTTTCCACTGCTCTAAAAGCAATATCTGTATTATGTGTTGATATTCCTAAAGACTTAATAACACCTTTTTCTTTTAATTCTTTTGCATATTTAATTATTTCTCCATTAAAAATGTTATCAAAATCTTTTTCATCATCCACATAATGAATCATCCCTACATCCACATAATCTAATTGCATTCTAGATAAAAAGTCTTCATATGCATTGACAACTTCAGTAAAATCCCTGGTACGCCGATATTGTCCTCCGTCCCAGGTAGAACATAAATGGCCTTCAATAACAAAACTACTTCGAGGATACTTACTTAACGCTTTGCCAACATTACTTCTAGCTTCCGGATTTGAATTATATATATCAATAAAATTAATACCTTCATTTATTGCGCAATCAATAATTGCTTTGCAATCTTCATAACTTTTATTTTCAAATCCTTCACCACCAATACCAATGGCACTTACTTCAATTCCTGTTCTTCCTAAAATTCTATATTCCATATTATGCACCTCCAAACTAATGATATCACTTCTAGTTAACTCCAAGTCAATATATTTTATTCTATATTATAAAATATAATAAAAAGCCCTCTTTACACTTTTTAATTCCATACCAAGTGTAAAGAGGGTTTAATTTATAATTTCCTATTGGGGATACAGAAATACTAATCATCCGTTCTTTTTAGTTCATTTTCTTTCGGAAGTACTGCTTGTTCATATCTTTCAATTTTATAATCCAGGCGTTCTATTGTTTTTTTCATATCTTCCATTTTTTTAATTAATTGATTATGTTGTTCAGTTAATAACTCTTTTCTTGCCTCAATAGTTTCATCACCCTGTTGAAACAACGTAACATACTCAATTAATACCTCAATTGGAATACCTGCACTTCTCATACATTTGATAAATTCCACCCACCTGCAGTCTTCTTCCGTATAGTCCCTGATTCCACTTTTATTACGGTTTACTCCAGGAATAAGTCCAATGCGCTCATAATAACGAAGTGTATCTGCTGAAATTTCATACTTTTTACTTACTTTTGCAATCATCATCTGAATTCGCCTCCCTTTTGACATTATAGCACCTGTAGTCCACTTCAAGTCAATAGATTCTATCTTTCTAATTATGCAGATTATATTCGTGATAATATTTTCTTAACTATTTGAAAAATAAAAATATGCTCCACCAGCCACAGCTACAATAAGTAAAATTAATAACATTACTTTTACAACACTAACTGGAGATTCTCCATGGACTTCACCTGTTTGTCCGTTTATCATAAATCTATACACTTTAACTTTATAAATATACGCAGAAATCCATATAGGTAACAAAATATGTTTAAATTTTACCGCATCATAGGAAGTTGAGAAGTTTAAATTTCTCACTTCATCTCCACCTATCTGTTGTCTAATGGCATTTCTTAAATCACTTTCTATTTTTCCTTGAGCTAAATTCCAACCTGATTTTAAATCTACGCTATAGCGTTCAGCCAAAAAACCTGATAAAAATTCTGGTTTATACTGGACCAGATCATTTAGATTAAACGGTTCTAGTTTTCCTATTATATCTTTATTAATTTGTGCTGATGCATTAATTAATATATCGTCAAAAAACTTAGAATAATCACCAGATGTATAACTCCAGGATGTTTTTCTAACTTGCTTTGTGACCTGCTTTCTTTCATCCCCCTGTCCCTCCCAATGAGTTTCAGTTACGTAATAGTAGGTGCCTCTTTCAGCAGTATAATCTGAAAATGTATTGCTATCATATGTCCAAAAAGGTATATATACCCCCTTCATTTTGTTCATATTATAACTAGTTTTAAGTGCTCTAGGAGCGAAAAATAATTTCTTTATCCAGTTTGAAAATAATTCTCCTGCTTTATCTTTTGATATAACAAAAGGAATTAGTGATTCCGGTACTATGCCTACCGTCTCTTCAGTTTTTATTATATGTGAAGAACCACAAAAGGCACAAAACTGTGCTGTGCTATTTTCATCTAATATGGTCTCTGCTCCACAACTCTCACACTTAATTATTCTTTTTTCATTTCCCCAATCTTTACTCTTGGTATTCTCTGCACTATAGAAATCATATTCTAGTATATCTGTTTTTTCAGAATTGATTTCACTTTCCTTGGAACAATATAGACAAACTAATTTTTGTTTTTTAGGCTCAAATACCATATTACCGCCACAGGATGGACAAAGAAAACGTTCTGTTTGTTCCTGTTTAATATTATTACTTTCATTACAAGGTGTTTCCTCCATATAATCTCCCCCTAATACACTTCTTAAAAAATTGTGGGTAACTAGCATATTTTTGTCATACTATTTTTGAATTCTAAGGGTTTGCAGTCCCACATTCTGCGCAAAACTTTGCATTTGGTGCCATTTTAGCTTTGCAATTTGAGCAGAATTTTTCTAAATTCTGAGGTTCACCACATTCTGGACAAAATTTTGCATTACTATCAATATTTGCTCCACATTTATTACATTTATTCTTTAATTCTTCTAATGGTTTTCCACATACATTACAAAATTTATGATTGCTAGAAACTTGCGAATGGCAGTTAGCACATTCAACTGTACTAGTCTCCGAAGGTTTTTGCGCAAAAGAATTTCCTCTTAATGATTCTGCCATAACATTTCCAATAGCAGCTCCAGCCCCTATAGAAACTCCTACTCCACCCATACCTGAAGGGTTTTGAGCCGCATCTCTTATTGCTTCTGCAGCCTGATACTGAGTGTACTGATTTAAATTTCCAAGTACTCCCATAGAGGTTCTCTTGTCCATGACTTTTTCAACTTCTTCAGGGAGAGATAAATTTTCTATTATTAAAGTCTTAAGCTCAAATCCAAATTCATAAAATTTAGGTTGTAATTTATTTTTAGCCTGCTCACTTAACTCATCATAATTCATAGCAAGGTCCAGTGCTGGAATTTTAGCTTCACCTAATACATCTGTAAGACCTGATAAAATAGTACGTTTTAATTGTCCTGCAATGCTTTCAGTATCAAACTGTTGATTGGTTCCAAAAACCTCTTTTAAAAATATTTCAGCATTAGTAACTCTATAAGAATAAATACCGTATCCTCTGAGTCGTAGCATCCCAAATTCACTATCACGCATCATTATAGGATTTGAGGTGCCCCATTTCTGATCTGTAAATTGTTTTGAATTAACAAAATATACTTCTGCTTTAAAAGGACTATCAAAACCAAACTTCCATGACTTAAGCTTAGTAGTTATAGGCATATTTTCAGTAGATAAAGTGTATCTACCTGGATAAAATATATCTGCTATAACACCTTCATTAACAAATACCGCTAGTTGTGATTCTCTTACAGTTAATTGTGCTCCCATTTTTATCTCTTTGTTTTCTACTGGAAATCTGTATACCATTGTATCTGTTGTGTTATCTGTCCATTCTATTACCTCAATAAATTGATTTTTAATAAATCCAAATAATCCCATTTTTTTCCTCCTGTATTCCTTAAAAGTACATAACAATTATCAATTGTTATGCCTCCTGTATTCCTTTCTCACTTTGAATAAATTCATCTATATTATAATTTTCTATACTCACTTCCAAAATCCCTTTTTTACAATATTATTTATATGCCATATTTACCTTGTTTACTCCTTATAAAAACTATAGTATATTAGATACTAACTAAAATTAATTACACTTATAAAAATTTGATAGATAATTTATTAAAATTATATAAAGAGGTGATTCCCATGGAAAATTTCATTACAGATACTAACTTTGAAGAGATTCAATTTAATATATATGACTCAGAAATTTCATATTACGGTGGCAATCAGTATTGGTTTCCAAAGAAATTCCATAAGCTTAGTGGCTGTGGGCCTGTTGCTGCTGCAAATATAACTGCATATTTATCTCAAACCTTTCCTGATAAATATAATACATTATATACTTATAAGGGTATTGTAAGTAAAGCGGATTTCACTTCGCATATGGTTGAAATTCGGAAATTTGTAAAGCCAGGGCTCTTTGGGCTTACCTCTGCTGGCCAATTCGCTGATAATGTTTTGTCTTTTGCAAGTGAAAGAGGTGTTTCTTTAACTTCTCATATTTTAGATGATAAGGCTGCTACTCTGGAAGACGCTATAACCTTTATTTCTATAGCACTATTTCAAAAACTTCCCATTGCCATGCTAGTTCTTAAACACCCAGTAAAGAAATTTAAAGAATACACTTGGCACTGGATGACTATCACTGATTTATTTCTTAATTCTAAAGATAATATATATTATATATCTGTGTCCACCTATGGGCAGCGTCGAGAGATAAATTTAGATTTACTTTGGAATGGAAGGCGTTCAAAAGATATAATTAGTCTAGTATATTTCTCATAATATATAGAAAGGGAGTTCAATAAATGAGCTCCCTTTCTATATATTATTTTATATTCTATACTTCATTTTTCTCTTCTGAATTTTTATACCTTTGAATTAATTCCTGTTTAACCTGCCAAAGTTCCTTAGATAAGTCCACATAGTATTTTTGAGGGTTAGAAAATCTCCTAACTTCTTCCCAAATACTATCTACTTGAGTTTTACAGTAAGTCCTTATTTCCTCAATTGTTGGTAATTCATATACACATTCTCCCTTAAGAAAAACTGGCACTTGAAGCTTTTTAGCATAAAAATTAGTGATTTTTTTCTTCTTCCAAATAGAAACTGGGTCAAAGATAATATATGGCTTTGATTCATTTATAACCTCGCCTGCCAATGTTATCACATCGGCGATGGCCATATTAGTGTCCTTATCAAATAATCTCCAAGTCATTTTATATCCTGGATTAATTATTTTTTCTTCATTTTCACTTAATTTAATTCTAGGTGAAAGTTCTCCCTTTTCTTCAACAGCTACTAATTTATAAACTCCACCAAATACTGGTTCTGATTTAGCAGTAACCATTCTTTCACCAACACCAAATATATCTATTTTAGCATCTTGGTTTAATAAATCTGTAATTATATATTCATCTAAACTATTGGAAGCTACTATCTTACAATCTGTAAGACCTGCGTCGTCAAGCATAACTCTTACTTGCTTTGAAAGATATGCAAGGTCACCACTATCTAACCTTATTGCTTTTAATCTCATTCCAATTGGTTCTAGCACATTCCTGGAAACTTTAATAGCATTAGGAATGCCACTTTTTATAACGTTATAAGTATCAACAAGCAATGTACAGGAATCTGGGTAGGTTTTTGCATAGGTTTCAAAGGCCTTATATTCATCTCCAAATAATTGTATCCAAGAATGAGCCATGGTACCCATGGCAGGAACTCCAAACATGGTTTCTGCCATTACAGTGGCAGTACCAGTTACGCCCCCAATATAAGAAGCCCTTGCGCCCATTATAGCTCCATCAGCTCCATGGGCCCTTCTTGCTCCCAGTTCCAAAACTGGTCTTCCCTTTGCCGCCCTTACAATCCGGTTAGCCTTAGTAACTATTAAACTTTGATGATTAACTGTTAATAGAAGCATTGTTTCAATAAGTTGTGCATCTATTACCTTTGACTTAACAGTTACAAGTGCTTCATTAGGAAATACTGGTGTTCCTTCAGGTATTGCATAAACATCTCCAGTAAATTCAAAAGTTAATAAGTATTGTAAAAATTCTTCTGATAGAATTCCCTTGCTCCGTAAGTATTTAATATCTTGTTCTGTGAATTTTAGTTTTTTAATAAAATCAATAAGTTGATCAAGGCCTGCAACTATTGAGTAACCTGCACCATCCGGATTCTTCCTGTAAAACATATCAAAATACACAATAGTATCTGAAAGCCCATTTACAAAATAGCCATTTGACATTGTTAGCTCATAGAAATCCATTAACATGGAAAGGTTTCTTTCATCTTTAATATTGAAATTATTTAATATTTTGCTCATATACATCTCTCCCTTAATTTTCAAATTATACTATCTACTACTTCAATACCATTTGATTGCATTTCCCAAAGAGAAATAACCTTCATTAAATCCCCCTGGTGGATGCCAAAGTCGAAAGTTTCAACGCAGTCCACAGGAACAATTATTCTTCTGATTAGGTTCCTCTGGTTAAAGTATGTCTTTAATGTTGTAGCAAAATGACTTACACAAATATCAACTTCACAGCCTACAATAATATAGTTTTCAATGTTGTCCTCGTTCTCCGCAATCCATACTGTAAATCCGGGTGCATGAAACCCATTAGTGCTATTCTTGGGTATCATTGTAGTGTTGCTATGACAGGTAACCTCCTGGCTTCTTAGCTCTGGAATAAGATCTGACTCTGTATTATCTTTCAAACAATGCACAGCATAATTATTAAACTCCACTGAATTTTCATCATGCTGATCTAAAAAAAATATTTTTTTATATCCATGTGTCCTTTCGTTAATAGCTACCAAATTACTTATTATTTCTTTAACTCTTTGTGAAGATAACGCACCTTGGTGCACAAAACCATTTACCATATCTACCACAATTAGTGCAGTTTTTTCTTTCGTTAACTGTGATAATTCAATATTTTTACCTCTTATTTCCTTTTCCATATCTAATATTCTATGAATCATTAAATCCATCACAAACTCCCCCTTTCTATATATTTTTCCATTATTCATCAAAAAAACTATGTTCCCAACTTTCATTAAACATATAACAAATTGCAGGTCTTCCTGAAGTTAACTTTTCTTTTTCAGTCTTTATTACCATTTTTTTAATCTTCCTTCTAAAATTAGCTCTTGATAATGGTTTTTCTACATTTAATATTGCTTCATAAACCTTTTGAATTTCTCTTAGCGTAAAGTATTTAGGTAAAAGTGTAAATGCAATAGGTGTATATTCTATTTTATTTTTTAATCTTTCAATAGCACAATATACCAAATCAATATGATCAAAGGCAAGTTCCTCTTTACTCCATTCTAGAAGTGCATAGGAAGGTACATTAATTGAAATGATGCCATTATTAACAAATCTCTCCGTGATAATGTACCCTATCTTAACCTCACCATCATCAGAAACAAAAGTTAAATTATAGGTATCAACTCTCTCAATTCCTGAATTATTAGAGGAAATAAAATTTTTTCTTACCGTAAACCATTGTGCATAAGAAGCGTCATCTCCAGCTACTTCCTTGATATTAGCCTTGTCAACTAATGCCAAATAAGCTATTGAAATAACTCTCATTCTTGGGTCTCTGTCTACTAAATCACCGAAGGTTTTTAACTGTTCAAAATATGCGCTGTCAACGTTAGTTTCTTCTTTAAGCTCTCTAGAGCAAGCAGTACTTAAGGCTTCATCAATGTGAACAAAACCTCCTGGAATAGCATAGCATCCCAGGTATGGATGATCTGCCCTTTTTATTAAAAGCAGTTTAAGCGCTTTATCAGGGTCTTTGCCCTCCACGGGTACATCATCTACCGTAAAAAGTAACATATCAACTGTATTAGATGGCCTGCTATAATTCTCTGGTATATAACTTTCTAAAAACTCCTTTTCAGTTAATCCATCTTTGTTTTTTATATCTTTACTACTCATAATCATTTTCCTTTCTAATTTATTATTTTTAAGAATATGTGCAGTTTCACCCTTTGTATTGATTTGATACTATCAACTTAGCACCATTTTGATACAAAGTCAAGATATTTTACAATGTTTTCTATATAAAAAAAAGCCTGTTAAAAACAGGCTTCAGAATTGACCTAATTAAATTTATAATTTATGTCATGAAATTTATCTCCTCTTATTAATAAATACTCTTACCAATTCAGAATCAAATTGAATACCTGCATTCTTTTGTAATTCCTCAATTGCAACTTGCTCAGGCAAGGCACCTCGATAACTTCTATCACTAGTCATTGCATCGTACGCATCTGCTATTGTTATTATTCTTGATACAAATGGTATATCTTCGCCTTTTAAACCTTTTGGATATCCCATACCATCCCACCTTTCGTGGTGATACAATACAAAATTAGCAATATCAGACATATCATTTACTGTATTAAGTATTCTATAACCTATTTCTGGATGACGCTTAATTTCTTCCCATTCAGCTTCTGTAAGTTTACCTGACTTATTTAGTATATTTTCATCTATAGCAATTTTACCTATATCATGAAGTAAGCCAATTAGTTCAAGTTCTTGAACTTCTCGCTCTGGTAAACCAAGTGCCATCCCCATACTTTTGCATAGTAATGATACTCTATGGGAGTGTTGTTCTTCCCTCTTGTTTTTTTCATGAAGAGTATTTATTATAGCTGTAATTGTCTTACTTCTCATACTTGGACTTTCAAAGAGTTTTTTCTTATACATATGATCTTCTGCATTTTTGAATATATCTTGAATTCTTACTTCTCCATTATTTTTAGTTTCATAACCAAAAGAGATAGAAATATCAATAGAAGCTAATTTCTCTTTTAAGGACAAATCATTAATACGTTTAATGATTTGCTCTGCCTCAAGAGCATCTGTTTTAGGTAGTATAATAACAAATTCATCCCCACCAAGTCTGGCTATAATGTCATCAGCTCTACAGCCCTTATTTATCACTTGTGCTACTCTCTTAAGAAGCTCATCCCCCATGACATGGCCAAAGGAATCATTAATAAGTTTTAACCCATTCACATCACCCATTACAATGGTTAAAGGAAGGTTTCTTTCTATATCAAGGCGCTTTAACTCTTCTTCATAAAACCTGCGATTATAGAGCCCCGTAAGTTGATCATGATAACTTAAAAATTCAATTTCTTGTTGCTTTTGCTTTTTATCAGAAAAATCTCTAAATACCACTACTACACCAATAATTTCTCCATTTTCTTGCATAATAGGGGCTGCGCTATCTTCAATAGGTCTCGAAATACCATCTTTTGAAATTAACATAGTATTTTTCGCTAGTTCAATTATAGCTTTTCTTTCAATTACTTTTTCAACTATATTTTCACTCTTTTCCCATGTAAATTCATTAACAATGTTAAATACTTCTTCTATAGATTTGCCACTTGCCTCTTCCTGCGTCCAACCAGTTAAATTCTCAGCAATTCTATTTAAAAATAATACATTACCATTATTGTCAGTGGAAATTACTCCATCTCCTACAGATATAAGTGTTGTTTCTAAAAGTTCTTTCTCTTGTGCAAGAGCAACCTCCAACCTTTTACGTTCTGTTATCTCAATTGCTACACTCATTACCATTTTTCGACCATCTTGCAATTTGCCGATACAAGCAGAATAAAAATCCCATATCTGAACATGTCCATCTTTTGTTTTAACTCGAAACTCTCCGTCATTTTGCTTTTTATCAAGTTCAAATAATGAATTAATTACTGATAAAACTTCTTCTTTCTCATTTCCATAGGCTTTTTCTGCCCAGACTTCTGTTGTAGGAATCTCATCAGCTGTATATCCAGTAATATCAGTCCATGCCCTGCTTATTTTTATAACTTCTCCATCCTCCGCATGTAACATAATTGGAATTGGAGCTTCTTCTACTGCATAACGAAACTGCCTTTCGCTTTCTTTTAATTTCTCTTCATCTTTTTTACGCTGAGTTATATCTATACCTACTCCCGTAAAGTAGGTTTTCCCACCCAAGAGTAAGCGTACTCCATTTGACAGTACGTGCAGTTTCTCTCCACCTTTAATTAGTAAATGCGCTTCGACCTCGCCACTTCCCGTGCGGAATACCTTTTCAACAGTTTCTGCCACCCTTACATAATCTTCTTTGCCAAACCATTTATCAAGTGTCATGTTAGACAATTCTTCAGCTGAATACCCAGTCATTTCTTCGTGTTTCTTGTTCCACCGAATTAGTCTTCCTGATTCATCGTATACATAAAGATATCCTGGAATACTTTCCAGTAGTGCCTCAACAAAAACCTTTTCTTGTTGCAACACCGCTTCTGTTCGTTTAAGTTCGGTTACATCCAGAACAAAGCATGTTAACCCAATTATACTACCCTCTGTGGATAAAATAGGGGACCAAAAGTCTTGATAAAATAATCGTGAAAGGCTCTTATCACCATATGCTTCAATCAATGTGAAACTCTCACCAGCTAGGGCACGATCAAAATTTATTTTTGCCTTTTTATAGTCTTCATGTTCACCAATAACATCCAGCATATTCATCCCAATTTGAATTTCTTTTCCCCAAATTGCTTTCATAGTATTCTTGTGTTTATTATTAAATGCAAGATAACAGTAATTACAATCAAGTGTAAATACAATGATTTCAGGAGAGCTTTCAAGAATAGAAGAAAGCATTTTATTATTCTTTTCTAGTTCATACGTTCGCTCCGCCACAGTCTTTTCAAGAAAAGCATTTTGAACCTTTAGTTTATTGCTATAAATTCTACTCTTAGTGGTGTCGGATATAATTGAAAACAATAAATCCACTCCCTGTAAATTAATAGGAGTAGAATGAACTTCTACATCTCGAATTTTTCCATTTGATAGCCTATGCTTAAAGTAGAAATAATTTTGCTGTTCTTCTTTGGCAAGATTCATTTCTTTGTGGATTTGTTCTTGTGAACTTATGTTAAAATCAGTAATTTTCAATTTTAGCATCTCTTGGTATGTGTAACCATAAAAATAGCAAGCAGTTAAATTACAATCTTCTATTTGAGAGGTTTTAGGGTTTATAAGAAGCATTATTTCTTGATTATTTTTAAATAATGTCTTATAAAAGGATTCGTCATTTTCATTTAAATAATCCATATTCTACACCTCAATATCTTTTTCTACATTATATCCTTTATATGTAATAATTTCTACATATATTTTCATTAAATAGTTATTTCTAAAACTTATATCATGGCGAAAAAAAGCCTGGACTTTTAGTCCAGGCTTTTTCCTATGTGCTTTAAAATATAGTCTGCTTCCCTAACACTTTTTCCAGAAACACCACTATAAGTTCTGCATCAAATTGAATTCCTGAGTATTTTAGCAATTCATCAATTGCAATTTCTTCTGATAAGGCACTGCGATAACTCCTTTCACTAGTCATTGCGTCATATGCATCAGCTATGGCTATTATCCTTGATTGAAGTGGTATTTTTTCTCCCTTTATACCTTTAGGATATCCACTACCATTCCACATTTCATGATGAGCTAATACATATTCCGCCATTTCAGACATGTCATTTACTGTGCTAAGTATTCTATATCCTATTTCAGGATGCCGCTGTATTTGACTCCTTTCGCTGTCATCAAGCTTACCTGGCTTATTAAGTATATTTTCATCTATTGCTATTTTACCTATATCATGAAGTAACCCAACGGTTTTAAGTTCATTAATTCCCGCTTCGGAGAGACCAATAGCTCTACCCATACTTTCACATAATGAGGAAACTCTATGGGAATGTTGCTCTTCTCTTTTGTTCTTTTCATGAAGAGTCTTAATAATGGTATTTATTGTTTTCCCTCTCATACTAGGTCCTTCAAATATTTTTCTCTTGTACATTTGGTCTTCAGCTTTTTTGAAAATCTCTTGAGTTTTTTCACTCATATTTTTCTTAGCTTCATATCCAAAGGAAACGGATATATCAACAGAACCTACTTTTTCATTTTGAGCAATTTTCTGTATATTGTTAATAATTTGCTCTGCTTCATACATATCTGTTTTGCACAGCAAAACAACAAATTCATCCCCTCCAAGCCTAGCAACAATGTCAAAAGTCCTACACCCCTTTGAAATAACTTGAGCAACCACCTTAAGCAAATCATCTCCAACAGCATGTCCAAATGAATCATTCACAAGCTTCAAGCCATTTACATCCGCCATAACAATAGTTAAGGGTAAGTTTTCTTCCACATCTAGTCGTGCTAACTCATTTTCAAAAAACCTTCTATTATATAATCCCGTTAGTTGATCTTCATACCCTAAAGCTTTTAATTTTTGCTGGCTGTTTTGTAGTTCTTTAATTGAATCATATAACTCTTTGGTCTTCTGTTTAACTTTGCGCTGCAGTGACCTATTCCAAACAATAAGCAGCAATACAAATAAAATAACTCCTATTATTATTAATACACCCAACTTGAAAATCTTATTTTTATAAAAATTAGGCTGGGTTTTTCCAAACCATTTTTCATCAATTGATGTGTATTGGGCTCTTGATATCTTAGAAAATCCATGGTTTATAACCGCTAGAATCTTTGTGTCCCCTTTTTTCACTGCCCTGTAAAATTCACTTGTATATAAGGAACTTGAATAATTAAAATTATCTTGTATTTGCATTTTATACAAATAGTAAAGTCCTGGTGGTTTCCCCAAAACAAATATCACAAGCTTTTGCTGCTTAGCAGCTTTAACAAGATCCTCTGCGCTATTATATTCTATAATATTAGTAATTCCATTTTCCTTAAGAATGTTGATACTGTTATCACCTTTTTTTGCTCCTACAGCAAATCCTTTTAAGGAAGCTACATTAGTTATTCCTGAAATATTCTTTTGAGAAAAAATTGAAACATCAATTTTTGCATAGGACTTTGTATAATCAAATATTTTTCCCCTTTGTTTATTATAAGAAATTGTGTCAATTACATCAAATTCACTATTATTCATGGCTAAATATGCTTTACTCCATTCCATGCCAGTAATTACAGGTTTTATTCCTGTTTTGTCCTCAAAAAGTTTCCATTGAT
Source organism: uncultured Clostridium sp. (assembly GCA_964467165.1). Lineage (GTDB taxonomy): Bacteria > Bacillota > Clostridia > Clostridiales > Clostridiaceae > Clostridium_AD. Next base: position 23,586 of record CAYXOL010000005.1, on the reverse strand, counting down.
CAATAGAAATACCTTGTAAATTTCCTTTGCTATCCCTAAAAGAGAAAGGTGGATAATTATCATCCATAACCACACTTATACTCTTAATATTCTCAGAACTTGCATATGCTTCAGATATATCTAAAACGAAAAATAATGCAAATAATAACGCAATAAAGTAATATTTCATTCTACTTTTTATCATATTCGCCTCACTTACCTATAATTTTTTTTATTATAATAATAAATTTTACAAATAAATTGGTATCTTATTACTTTATTTTACTACCTACTATATACATTTACAATTGTTTATTACAAAATTATTGCTAATAAATTTAATTTATACATCTTTCCTTATATTTAGATTTTATAGATAATTTATTAAATTTAAAAAAAATTATTATAAATTGTTGATTTTTCCATGTATAACCTTTAAAATGCAACTTTGTTTTAGTATAATACTTAATATATGGTTAATGAGGAGGCGATAATTTATGTATTGTTCCAAATGTGGTTATAAAATGGAGGATGGCACGAATTTTTGCAGAAAATGCGGTAGTAAAAATATTTTTAACAATTTAGTACCTAATGAAAAAAAAATAATTATAGATTCAGATACTTCTTCAAAAGAAATTAATACTAAAGAAGATAGCACAAAAAAAATTAATAATAAACAGACTAAACATAAGGGTTTTATTATCCTTGGTATATTAATACTATTAGTATCTGTAGGCTTTGCCAGCTATTACGTATCAGTCTCAAAATTTTTCTCTGATGCCCCTAAAAAATCAGATGAGAAAACATCCAAAGATAAGGCTATACCTACTGATACTTCACCTAAAAAAGTTACTATTATAAAACCTACTATTGATGCCTCTGCAGATAAACCTGATATTAGTAACATGGATTCTCCAGCCTATTATTTTTTTCCTAACAGCAAAAGTGAAAAACTAATAGAATCTGACATATCTAAAATGACTAAAGAAAATTTAAGCTTAGCAAGGAATGAAATCTATGCGCGGCATGGTCTTGTATTTAAAGGTGAATTTTTTAAAAACTATTTCAACAAAAAATCCTGGTATAAACCAAACCCTAACTTTAAAGAATCTAATGGAGAATTAACCCCTGTAGAAATGTATAATATACAATTTATTTTAAAATATGAAAAATCCTAAAACACAAAAATAATTAATGTATTTAGGGATTTCACAACGAACTTTTCCTTTATTGACATTGTGCTTGTTTAATGTTAGAATATTCATTAAATTAAACATATTATTATTGCGAAGATGGAGAAAGTTATTTTATTACTTTTAGTTACAGAGAGTCGATGATTGCTGAGAATCGATACTGAGTATAATCTAAAAATCACTCCAGAGCTGTTTGTCTGAATAAAGTAGGATAAGCCGGTTAGCCCCGATAAAAGGCTTAGGTTTGTTAGAACCGAAAAGAGAGGTGTCTTTTTTTAAGATACAATTAAGGTGGTACCGCGATTTACACTCGTCCTTGAATTTATTTTCAAGGGCGAGTTTTTTTATTCAAAATTATATAACAAAAACGGGGGTATTAATTATGTTAAACACAGTGAAAAATTCATCATCAAATCAGGATTTAAACTTTTGTCTTTCTGAAGTTAAAAAGGCTCAGACAAATCTAAAAGGTGTTTCCAATATAACACCCCTTATATACAGCGATGTTTTCAGCAATGAATCTGGAAATTTTGTTTATATAAAGCCTGAAAATTTACAAATTACAGGTGCTTTTAAAATTCGCGGCGCCTATAATAAACTTTGCACTTTAACCCACTCTGAAAAAGAAAGAGGCGTCATTGCCTCTTCTGCTGGAAACCACGCCCAAGGTGTTGCTTATTCTGCAGGAAAACTTGGTATTGTATCTACCATTGTAATGCCTAAAACCACCCCCCTGATTAAAGTTGAGGCCACAAAAAGCTATGGGGCTAAGGTGATTTTATTCGGTGATTGTTACGATGAAGCTTATACCGAAGCTAAAAGATTACAAAAACAGCATAATTATGTTTTTGTACATCCTTTTGATGATCTAGACGTAATGTATGGTCAAGGTACTATCGCCTGCGAAATCCTAGATGAGATGGCGGATATGGATTGTATTCTTGTGCCTGTGGGTGGTGGCGGTTTAATTGCAGGAATTGCTTTGGCCGCAAAAGCCTTGAATCCTAACATTAAAATAATAGGTGTAGAGCCTGAAGGTGCAAAAGCCATGAAGGACTCTATTGACAATAATGGCATCGTCCACCTTGCAACAGTTCGTACTATAGCTGATGGCGTTGCTGTAAAAAAACCTGGAAACCTAACCTTTGAAATTATTCAAAATTATGTAGATGAAATAGTAACAGTTTCAGATTTTGATATAATGGAGTCCTTTCTTCTGCTTTTAGAAAAACATAAGCTTATTGCAGAAGCTTCAGGAGCCTTGTCCTTTGCAGGTCTTAAAAAAATACAACAAAAAGGCAAAAAAATTGCCTGTATTTTAAGCGGTGGAAATATCGATGTTGTTACAATTTCTTCTATGATAGATAGAGGTTTAGTTTCAAGAGGAAGACTATTCTGCTTTAGTATAGAAATGCCCGACATTCCAGGAGAACTTGTGAACGTCTCAACAATCCTTGCAAAAGCAAATGCCAATGTAGTAAAGCTGGATCATAATCAATTTAAAACTAATGATCGATTTATGCAAGTTCAACTTGAAATCACCGCTGAAACCAATGGACATGAGCACGTAACTACCATTATAAATGAATTAAACAAAGGTGGATACAAAGTTCATAAAATATATTAATTCTTTATTTCTAACAGAAATTAAAAAACGGGTAACCCAATGGGCCACCCGTTTTTGTTTAGAAAGTCAAATTTCAAACCTTTGAGGCTGCGTTTATTTACACCTTAAATTTTGAAACAACAACTTGTAGTTCTTCCGCTAACTTCGATAAACTTTGACTCGCATTCGCAATTTCATTAATTGAAGCAGCTTGCTCTTCTATTGAAGCAGATGACTGTTCGGTTCCAGCTGCGTTCTCCTCCGCAATTGCTGATAAATTTTCTAATATTCCCATGATTTTATTCTTCTGCTTCTCCATTTCTTTTCCTGAAATATTTAATTTACCTATTGCCTCTTCGGCTTTAGAAATCGCCTGGGAAATTTCTTTATATTTGCTTCCTGTAACTTCTACACTTTGCTCTTGTTCGTTAATAATTACATTAACCTTTTCCATTGTTTTCACTGAAATTTTGGCATTTTCTTGAAGTTCTTTTACCACTAAATCAATAATTTTTGTAGATTCTGTGGACTTTTCAGCTAATTTTCTAATTTCATCAGCAACAACTGCAAACCCCTTCCCTTGTTCTCCAGCTCTTGCAGCTTCAATAGCTGCATTAAGCGCTAACAAATTAGTTTGTTCTGCTATTGATGCAATCATGCTACTTGCCTCACCTATACGCTCTGAACTTTCACTTGTTTTAACTATTCCGTTGTAAACTTCCTTAACAGCAATATTGCTCTCTTTAGTTTTTTCTGTTAATTTGTAAATTACCTCTAGACCTTCTTTTATAAGTTCTCCAACTTTACTAGAAGCTATATTCACTTCTTCCATATACCCTTGATCTTTTTCAATAATATCTCCTAGTTCAGTTGCTTTATGAGCTCCTTCCTCTGTCTCTATTGCTTGATTACTTGCCCCTTGTGCAATTTCTACAATAGCTTTTGCAACTTCATCAGAAGCTATTAATGTTTGACTGGCTGTTGCAGTAAGTTCTTCTGAAGATGCGGTTACCTGCTCTGCTGATTCCATAATTTCATTAATTAATTTTCTAACGTTTTCAGTCAAAATGCTAAATGCATTTGAGAGTTGTCCTGTTTCATCTTTTTTCTTTAGTAGATCTTCAGGTGTATCTCCGGTAAAATCTCCTTGTGCCAATTGTTTTGCAAAATTTGTGGCTTTAATTATTGGGCTAGAAATTTGTTTTCCAAGTAAGAATGCAATAACCGAAGAAACAACTATTAGAAATATAATAATACCTATAAGTAAAATTATACTTGCAATAAATTTATCATTAAGCTCCTTACCTTTTGCAGCTATGGCAATATCAATATCATTAACGTAATTACCTGTACCAATAATCCATTTAAAGGGTTTAAATTCTAAACTATAGCTTCTTTTAGGTAGTGCAATAGTTTCACCTTTTTTAGGATACCAATAATCTGTAAATCCTCCATCATCCTTCATACCATTTGCAATAATCTCTTTTATTAAAAATTTACCATTAGTATCCTGAGTATTAATCCTATTAGTCCCTTCAGTAATTGCTCCGTTATTAACAATATTATCCCCCTGTTCAGTATCCGCCCAAAAGTATCCACCATCACCATACTTTAAGCCTCTTAATTGATCTGCACCAAGTTTTTTAGCTTGATCAAGGGTGATTTCTTTTTTTTCAAGCCTTTTATTTATACCCTCCAGCATTGAATACGCATTTTGAACTTGATACTTGCTTTGGGAATCAAAGTTATCTCTCATAGTTTTTTCTAAACTTGAAATCATAGACTTATTTGTATCATAATTTTGCATGATTACAAAGGTTCCTATAATTAATGATGACACAACTATTATAGATACAGCCATTAATATTATTTTTGTACTAATTTTCTTCATAATTATTATCATTCCTTTCGTTTTACTCAAGGCGCAAAACGGAATGAACTCGTTTAGCCTGAATATAATTTTTGTTGCATGTAGTAACTATACTTGATACATTTAAATACATTTCACAAGAAAATTTTCTACTTCAGCAATTTATAGTAGGAGCACTAACTTAATAATATAATCGTCTTTTCCCCATAAAACTTTACTCTAACTTAATAGCTTAATAGCTTAATAATTTAAATAAAACATACAATAAAAACATATTATGTTTACTATTGTATGTTTTATTTAAATTATTATTTGATAGCCTCTACATTTCTGCACCTCGTTGTAGCACTGCAAGACCCGTACGAACAATTTCCTTTATGCCATAAGGTCTCATGAGTTCAATAAAAGCAGATACCTTTTCTTCATCCCCAGTTATTTCAATAATCATACTCTTTGCATCCATATCTATAACATTACATCTAAATATATTTACCATTTCTGTAATTAGGGACCTTTTACTTTGCTCAGCAGTTACTTTTATAAGTGCTAATTCCCTACAAACAGATTTTTCATGATTTAGCTCCAATATTTTTATTACATCTACTAACTTATTTAGTTGTTTTATAATTTGTTCAGTTATTTGCGCGTCCCCGCAAACTACAATTGTCATACGTGAGATACTTGGCTCCTCAGTTATACTAACCGTTAAGCTATCAATATTATATCCTCTGCGGGTGAACAATCCTGATATTTTACTTAAAACCCCTGAGTGGTTTTCAACTAATACTGATAGAATGTATTTACCCATTTTTTACACTTCCTTCTATAAGGTATTTTGCTCTACAATGTACTTTCCTCTTCATCTACAATACATTCTATCAAAAAAGCGCTATTACTTTCCATAGCACACTTTATGGATTCTTTTAACTCACTATTACAATTAACTCGTTTTCCACTGAAACCATAAGCTTCTACTAATTTTACAAAATCGGGATTTTCGCTCAAACTTACAGCATAAGTATTTTTATACACATTGCTCTGATACTCACGAACCATGCCAAGATTTGAATTATTAAATAATAATAGTATTATATTCAAATGATTTTGCGCTATAGTTCCCAGTTCAAACATACTCATTTGAAAACTTCCATCTCCCATAACTGCAACAACTCTTCTATCCGGATAAGCCAATTTACAACCCACAGAGGCAGGAATTGAATATCCCATTGTCCCCAGGCCTCCACTTGTTAAAAATCTTCTGTCACCTAGTATATCAAGATAATGAGAAGTCCAGATTTGGTTTTGTCCTACATCTGCAGTAATAATAGCATTTTCTTCTATCATTTCGGAAAGCAATTCTAAGGCATACTGAGGATTTACTTTGTCATTTTCCTCTCTATTTTTTGAATACTTTTCTTTCCAATTCCCAATTTCTTCCAACCATACCTTTGTACCAATCTCTGTTATTCCTTCAGTAAGTTGCTCCAGGATTGTTTTACAATCTCCAACTACAGGAATTATGGCACCTAGGTTTTTACCTATTTCTGCCGGGTCAATATCAATATGAATAATATCTGCTGCTTTTCCAAAACTTTTAGATCCCGCAGTTGCTCTATCTGCCACCCTGGTCCCCACAAGAATTAAAAGATCTGCTGATGCAGTAGCTTTATTTGCGTATTTAAATCCATGAGAGCCAATTAATCCAATGTTATAATCATGCTTTGATGGCAGTCCATCCTTACCCATTAGTGTGTGTACCATTGGAATTTTGGATTTTTCTATGAATTTTATTAACTCTTTTTCTGCATTTGCAGACATAACTCCTCCACCCACACAAATAAGAGGTTTCTGACTGTTTTTTATTCTTTCCAGTGCTTTTTTTATTTGTCCCTTATGACCATTAATAGTAGGTTTATATCCTCTTATTGTTACTTCACTTGGATATTCAAACTCCATTTCTGTATTTTGGATATCTAGAGGTATATCCACAAGAACCGGGCCTGGCCTCCCTGTTCTTGCTATATAGAAGGCCTCTTTCATAATTCTTGGAATATCCTTTGCGTCCTTAACAAGATAACTATGCTTTGTGAAAGAGTCTGTTGCTCCAATGATATCTGCCTCTTGAAAAACATCTTTTCCTATTAACTCTGTTCTAACTTGACCAGTAATTGCTACCATAGGAATAGAGTCCATATAGGCAGTGGCAATTCCAGTTATAAGATTAATAGCACCAGGCCCTGAAGTTGCTAAACATACGCCTATAGACCTTGTCGCTCTAGCATATCCACTAGCGCTATGTCCCGCGGCCTGTTCATGTCTCACAAGTATATGGTCTATACTAGATTTTCTTAATGCTTCATATATAGGTCCTACTGGAACACCTGGGTATCCAAATACTATTTTCACATTTTCATTTTGTAAACATTGAATTATTGCCTGGGCAGCTATCATTTTGCGCCTCCTTATTTTATATTTGACTCGCTATATAATCTCCCATTTTTTCTGTTCCCAGGCAATTCATACCTGGCTGCATTATATCAATAGTGCGATATCCCATGTCTAAAACCCTATAAACAGAATCTTCTATGTCCTTTGCAATTTCCTCATTTTTAAAGCTATAGCGAAACATCATAGCAACACTCATTATAGTACCTATTGGATTAGCTAAATCTTTCCCCGCAATATCAGGTGCAGAACCATGAATAGGCTCAAATAATCCAACAGATGAACTGCCAAGACTTGCAGATGGAAGCATCCCGAGTGATCCAGTAAGCATAGATGCCTCATCACTTAAAATATCACCAAACATATTCTCTGTAACAATTACATCAAATTGATGAGGATTTCGAATAAGTTGCATTGCTGCATTGTCTACATACATACAATTTAATTCTACATCTTTATACTCTTCAGAAATAGCCAAAACAACCTCCCTCCAAAGTCTAGAGCTTTCAAGCACATTAGCTTTATCTACTAAGGTTAGCTTTTTATTTCTTCCCCTTGCAACTTCAAATGCCATTTTTGTAATTCTCTCTATCTCATAAGTAGAATACTGGATGGTATCCCATGCCCTTTGTCCATTTGCTATATCTACTCGATTTTTTTCCCCAAAATAGGCTCCTCCAATTAATTCTCTAACTATCATAATATCTAAGCTATCACCTAACACTTCTTCCTTTAAATTAGAAGCAGACTTAAGTTGTGGAAAAAGAATAGCTGGTCTTAGATTTGCAAACACAGCCAATTCTTTTCTGAGTCCCAGCAGCCCAGTTTCCGGCCTTAAATTACCAGGTAGCAAATCCCATTTGGGTCCACCCACAGCGCCCAAAATAACACTATCACTTGCCGTGCAAATATCAATAGTCTCTTGAGGTAGGGGTACCCCCGTCTTATCTATTGCTACCCCGCCTAGTAGTGCCTCTTTTATTTCAAATTTGTGGTTATATTTAGTTGACACAGCTTTCAAAACCTTGACTGCCTGTTTTACAACTTCAGGACCAATTCCATCTCCAGGTATTATTGCTATTTTTAACATTCCCCCGCCTCCTCTACAATGTAATTTATTAACCCTTCTGCTTTTATAATTTCTAGCATGAACTGAGGAAAAGGCTGCCCAGTATAAGTTTTATCTTTTGTAATATTTTTTATTATTCCGCTATTAAAATCTACCTCAATTTCATTTCCTTCTTCTATATCTTTTGCTGCTTCTTCACATTCCAAAATAGGTAGCCCAATATTTATAGCATTCCTATAAAATATTCTGGCAAAATTCTCAGCGATGATACAAGAAATTCCCGATGCTTTGATTGCTAAGGGGGCATGTTCTCTAGAGGACCCACAACCAAAATTACTTCCTGCTATAATAATGTCTCCTGCTCTAACCTTTTGGCTAAAATTTGCATCAATATCTTCCATGCAGTGAAGGGCTAACTCTTTTGGATCACTGCTACTAAGGTATCTTGCTGGTATAATAACATCTGTATCTACATTTTTACCATAAACTATTGCCTTTCCCTTTACCATTTCGCTACCTCCTCTGGTGAAGAAATTTTTCCAGTAATTGCAGAAGCCGCCGCTACTGAAGGACTTGCTAGATATACTTCACTTTCCGGATGTCCCATTCTTCCTACAAAGTTTCGATTAGTAGTAGCTATGGCTCTCTCGCCTTTTGCAAGAATTCCCATATGACCGCCAAGACAAGGTCCACAGGTTGGTGTACTTACTACACAACCAGCCTCAATAAATATTTCTAAAAGTCCTTCTTTCATAGCTTGAAGGTATATCATTTGAGTTGCAGGTATAATGATAGCTCTTATCCTTTGGTGAACCTTTTGTCCTTTTAAGACTTTAGCTGCCATCCTTAAATCATCAATTCTTCCATTTGTACAAGAACCTATTACCACTTGATCAATTAAAACTTCAGAAATCTCGTCCATAGTTCTTGTATTCTCTGGAAGATGTGGAAATGCCACTGTTAAGGGAATGTTACTCAAATCAATTTCTATAGTCTTCATATACTCTGCATCCTCATCTGCTGTATATATGATGTACTCCTTTTTCGAATGACTCTCAACGTATTCTATTGTTTTTTCATCCACGGCGAAAATACCATTTTTCGCACCAGCTTCTATTGCCATATTTGCCATAGTAAAACGATCATCTATAGAAAGTGCAGATATGCCTGGGCCAACAAACTCCATTGAATTATACCGAGCACCATCTACTCCTATTTTCCCTATTATATGCAAAATAACATCTTTGCCGCTTACCCATGGGGATAAATTACCACTAAGTACAAATTTTATTGCTTGTGGCACCTTAAACCAAGCTTCCCCTGTAGCCATTCCTGCTGCCATATCGGTACTTCCAATCCCTGTAGAAAAAGCACCCAGAGCACCATATGTACAAGTGTGTGAATCTGCTCCTATAACTACATCTCCACAAACCACTAATCCCTTTTCTGGAATTAGAGCATGTTCAATCCCCATTTGACCTATTTCAAAATAATTTTCTATCTCCATTTCTCTTGCAAATTCCCTTGTGCATTTACATTGCTCTGCAGATTTTATATCCTTATTTGGTGTGAAGTGATCTGGAACAATAGCAATTTTTTTCTTATCAAAAACTGCCTTAACACCTATTTTTTTAAACTCATTTATTGCTACCGGTGTAGTAATATCATTTCCAAGAACTAAGTCTAATTTAACTTTAATAAGTTGCCCTGCCGCTACACTTTCAAGGCCCGCATGCACCGCCAATATTTTCTGTGTCATTGTCATTCCCATTTTATATTTCTCCCCTCTGCCGTCTTGCTATTGCATAATATATAATTTATTGATTTATGGCACTGATATCATTCTCTTCTAAATCTGCTGTATAATAAGATTTATTAAGAGCATTTACAAAAGCTTTTGCACTTGCCTCTACAATATCTGTACTTATTCCACTTCCTACATGGACTCTTCCATTTTTTTCAATTTTAACAATTACTTCTCCCAATGCATCTCGTCCACCACCAATAGCTTTTAGGTAGTAATCCTTAAGAACTATATTTTCTCCTATGGCTTTTTCTATTGCATTAAATGTAGCATCTACAGGACCATATCCATTAGAAACTTGTTCTACTTTTTTATTTTCAAAATCTACCACAACTGTTGCAGTTGATTCTATTCCATTTCCACTTACAATTCTAAAGTACTCAAGTTTAAAGTACTCTGGTACTTTAACGGCTTCCTCTCTTACCATTGCTTCAATATCATTATCAGATACTACCTTCTTTTTATCTGCTAAATCTTTAAAACTATGGAATGCTTCATTAATTTTTTCTGAACTTAAATTTACATAACCTAATTGTTTTAATCTATCTTCAAATGCATGTCTTCCAGAATGTTTTCCAAGGACTAACAAACTCTTTTTGAGTCCTACTGATTCAGGAGTCATTATTTCATAGGTTTCTCTACAATTTAGCACACCATGCTGATGAATCCCTGATTCATGTGCAAATGCATTGGCACCTACAATAGCTTTATTGGGTTGAATTTGAATTCCTGTCATATGGCTAACTAAACTACTAATATGAGTGATTTCTTCTGAAATAATATTGGTTTCACATTTAAAATAGTCAGCCCTAGTTTTTATAGCCATAACCAATTCTTCTAGTGAAGCATTTCCTGCTCTCTCCCCTAGCCCATTTACAGCACACTCTATTTGAAGCGCACCGCTTTCAACCGCTGAAAGTGAATTTGCCACTGCAAGACCTAAATCATTATGACAATGTACACTTATAATTGCCTTATCTATATTGGGTACATTTTTTTTGATTCCTTGAATTAATATTCCATATTCTATAGGAGTTGTATAGCCTACAGTATCCGGTATATTCACTACATCCGCTCCTGCATCTATTACTGCTTTCAATATTTCATATAAAAAATCTTTATCAGTTCTTGTTCCATCTTCAGGAGAAAATTCTACACTAGGGCATAATGATTTTGCATATTTAACCATTTCTACTGCCTTATTTAATACCTCTTCCCTACTCATCTTTAGCTTAAATTCCATATGAAGTTCAGATGTAGCAATAAAGGTGTGAATTCTAGGTTTCTGTGAGTACTTTATAGCCTCCCAAGCCCTATCAATATCTTTTTTAGTGGCCCTTGCCAGTGCTGTAATCACTGGCCCTTTTATTTCTTTTGCAATAGCCTTAACTCCTTCAAAATCACCTTCCGAAGAAATCGGAAAGCCCGCTTCAATCGCATCTACTCCTAATTTTTGTAATGCCCTTGCAATCTCTAATTTTTCTACCCCATTTAAGCTGACACCCGGAGTTTGCTCTCCATCACGTAATGTGGTATCAAAAATAAATATTTTTTTCATCCTCTGCTGATTTTCCCCCATGTTAATCCCTCCTACTTACTTTTGATCCAAGACATCATTTTTCTAAGGTCTTTTCCAACTACTTCAATTTTCTGCTCCGATTCCATTCTTCGTACTGAATTAAAATAAGGTCTATTTACTTGATTTTCTAACATCCAATTTTTTGCGAAGGTTCCGTTTTGAATTTCAGTTAATACTTTTTTCATCTCTTTCTTTGTATCATCTGTAACTATTCTATCTCCAACCACGTAATCACCGTATTCTGCAGTATCGCTGATCGAATACCTCATATAACCAAGTCCACCCTGATTTATAAGGTCTACAATAAGTTTTAATTCATGACAACATTCAAAATATGCAATTTCAGGCTGATATCCCGCTTCTACCAAGGTGTTAAATCCAGCTTTTATTAGTGCAGTTACACCACCACAAAGAACTGCTTGTTCTCCAAAAAGGTCTGTTTCTGTTTCTTCTCTAAAGGAAGTTTCAAGTATACCAGCTCTTCCTCCGCCAAGTCCTATGGCATAAGCTAATGCGTAGTCTTTAGCTTTTCCCGTAAAATCTTGATGTATAGCTATTAAACAAGGTACGCCTTTACCTTCCTGAAATTGAGTTCTTACAGTATGCCCTGGACCCTTTGGTGCAATCATAAATATATCTACCTCTGCTGGTGGTTTAATTTGTCCAAAGTGTATACTGAACCCATGAGCAAAAATTAATGCTTTACCTGCTGTTAGATTTGGCTCAATACTATCCTTATAAATTTTTCCTTGTCTTTCATCTGGAACAAGCATCATAATTAAATCTGCCGCTTTAGCTGCATCATAAGCTTCCATTACTTCAAGGCCCGCTTCTTCTGCAATAGACCAGGACTTGCTACCTTTGTAAAGTCCTACACATACATCCACACCACTATCTTTTAAATTCAGTGCATGTGCATGTCCTTGACTACCATACCCAATGATAGCTACCTTCTTACCCGCTAATAATTCTAAACTTCCGTCTACATCGTAATACATTTTTGACATTTTTAATTCCCCCTGTTATTTTTATTTTTTATAGAAACATAAACGCTACACTAAAATCTTCTTCAAACTCCTCTGAATCATTAAATTTCATGTTTGATAAATATTCATAATAACTTTCCTCAAATTGATTTATAATTTCATTTTTTTGTTCCCTTGATGTATTGATCTCATTGTTCATTTTTTTCACCTCCTTAATTTTTTTATATAAGTCAGACTTTTGGGTATAAAAAAATAGACCTCTTGCCCATTGGGGCGAAAAGTCTATCGCGGTACCACCCAGTTTTATTTCTTCATTTTTTAACGATGCATAATTTATATACACCGGCACGGCTTACAACATAATATGTTTTCAGCTTACAACTCAAGGGTGAGATTCAACATCTGAAATTATGGGTTCACAGCAATACCCCACTCTCTGAAAATTTTCATAACATTTACTATTCCTATCATAGTTTTTATAATTATTAAATTTTATCCATATTTTTATATGCTTATAAATGGTGTACAATGCAACTTTATAATTGCAGAGCTTTTTAAAGTTTAAGGATATTTGAAGCTTAACATTTTAGAATACTTCAAATAAATTTGAGTATAAAAAAAAGACCCTTCGTTTTGGGGCGAAAAGTCTATCGCGGTACCACCCAGTTTTGTATCTTTATTTTTTAACGATATATAATTTATATACACCGGCACGGCTTACCTTATACGTTTTATATATAACACTATATATAATCACTATATAATTTCAGCTTACAACTCAAGGGTGAGTTTCAACATTAGCTATTTATGGGTTCACAGCATTCCCCACTCTCTGAAAAATATGCAAGATGTTTACTTTCCCTATCTCAGTTTTCTCAATATTCAACTTTGTTTTCAGTATTGTAAATTAGTATACTTTATGAAATATTGTTTGTCAAACTTTTTTTAATTTTTTTTAATAAATATTTCATAAAGTTAACATTATTTATTTTGATTTTTATTGCATATCCTCAATATCACGACCTGATCCAAAATAATTCACTCTATAATCCTGATTGTAAACTTCTAATTGACTTTGTGACTCTTGTTCAAAATTGTCCCTTTTTTCTCCTTCTTCCATACAATCCATTTTCTCATTTATATTTAACATTTACATTTCCTCCTTTTATTTTATAACTAATTCTTGAATTGATTTTCCTGGTGGTACAATGGGATATACCCCTTCTTCTCTATCTATTACGCAATCTATAAGCATAGGTTTTCTTTGTGATTTTAGAATTTGGAGTACACTTTTAAGTTCCGCTCCATACGTCACTTTGTATCCTTCAATACCATATGCCTCTGCAAGTTTTACATAATTTACATCCTCGTCAATATCAGTCTCGCTGTATCTTTCATTACTGAACATTCTTTGCCACTGCCTTACCATTCCTAAGGTATGATTGTTCATAATCACAATAACTATAGGTAGCTTATACTTTGAAATGGTGCCAAGCTCATTACAACTCATTCTAAAACTTCCATCCCCAGTTACTAAAAGCACCTTTTTATCCATTTGCCCCATTTGACTTCCTATGGCTGCTCCCAGCCCAAATCCCATGGTACCAAGACCTCCTGAGGTTATAAACGTTCTAGGCTCTTTAAATTTCCATTGTTGCGCAGTCCACATTTGATGTTGTCCTACATCCGTTGCAACAATTGTATCTTGCTGAAAAGCTGTATTTAAATATTTTAGTACAGTCTCATGAGTAAGGTTACTTTTCTCCTTAACTTCGGTTTCCACTCTTATTACCTTAAAAGCTTCTATTTCATCATGCCAAGATTTTCTGTTTTTTTGATCCATGTATGAAATTAAAGCTTCTAAAATTGTATTCATATCTCCTACTAAAGATAAATCTACTACCTTGTTTTTATCTATCTCCGTTTCATCAATATCTATGTGAATTATTTTAGCAAATGGCGCAAATTGCTCTGCTTTACCAATTACTCGATCACTAAATCGTGCACCAATTGCTATGATTAAATCACTATTAGTCACTGCTAAATTTGTTTGTCGAAAACCATGCATTCCTACCATTCCTAGTGATAATCCATGGTCTCTTGGAATTGTACCAAGTCCCATCAGTGTATTTGCCACAGGAATATCCGAAAGCTCTGCAAACTTACATAATAACTTTGAAGCATTACCTGTTTTTATTCCACCACCAGCATAGATTATAGGCTTTTTAGCAGACTGAATCATTTCAGCGGCCTCTTGTATTTTTTTAATATCTAGGTCAGTGTGCTTTTGTTTTTCGTTTGTATTTTCCACCTTTTCATATTCCGCTTCACTTAGAAACACATCTTTAGGAATATCTACAAGCACTGGTCCTGGTCTCCCACTGGCGGCTATTTCAAAAGCTTCTCTTATGGTATCCGCTAAATTATTCTCATCCTTTACAAGAAAGCTATGCTTTGTAATGGACAGTGTAATTCCCATTATGTCTATTTCTTGAAAAGAATCACGGCCTAGCAAATTTCTAGGAACTTGCCCTGTAAATACAACCATTGGAATTGAATCCATATAAGCAGTTGCAATTCCCGTAATGGTATTTGTTGCACCAGGACCTGAAGTTACAATACAAACTCCAACCTTTCCTGTAGCCCTTGCATATCCATCTGCTGCATGAACTGCCGCCTGTTCATGAGCAGTTCTAATATGAGTAAAATAATCAAGTTCATCATAAAGAGCATCATAGAATGGAATCACAGATCCACCAGGATATCCAAAAATAATATTTGCATCTTGCTCTTTTAAACACTCCAATAGAATTTGAGATCCCTTTAATCGCATTTTTTCACCTCTTCTCAATACTTTTATTTTATTTTTTAATCCAAGACATCATACTTCTTAACTCTTGCCCTACCCCTACTATTGGATGTTCTAGTTCTCTTCTTTTTATTGCATTAAAGTTTGGTCTATTAATTTGGTTTTCTACTAACCAGTCTCTTGCAAATTCTCCATTTTGTATTTCGCGAAGTACCTTTGCCATTTCTTTTCTAGTATCTTCATTTATGATTCTTTTACCCACCATGTAATCTCCATATTCTGCTGTATCACTGACGCTATATCTCATATTTTCAAATCCACCTTCGTACAATAGATCCACAATAAGCTTAAGTTCATGGAGGCACTCAAAGTAGGCAATTTCTTTCTGGTAACCTGCATTTGTAAGTGTATCGAAACCTGCTTTAATAAGTTCTGTAACTCCGCCGCATAAAACTGCTTGTTCTCCGAATAAATCCGTTTCTGTTTCCTCTTTAAAAGTAGTTTCCAATACGCCAGCTTTAGTCGCTCCAATTCCTTTTGCATAAGCCAGTGCAAGTTCTTTTGCTTTCCCACTATAATCTTGATGTACCGCAATAAGTGCTGGTACGCCTTTTCCTTCTTGATACACTCTCCTTACTAAATGTCCTGGTCCTTTTGGTGCTACCATAAATACATCTACATTTACTGGAGGTGCAATCTGACTAAAGTGAATATTAAACCCATGTGCAAAAACTAATGCATCCCCTTCTTTTAGATATGGCTCGATGCTTTCTCTATAAATTTTACTTTGCAATTCATCTGGAGCAAGTAGCATTATCACATCACTAGATTTTGCAGCCTCACAAACTTCCAAAACTTCAAGACCTGCAGTCTTTGCCCTGTCCCAGGACTTACTGCCCTTATATAAACCCACAACTACCGCTACTCCACTTTCTTTTAAATTTAGTGCATGTGCATGGCCTTGACTTCCATACCCCACAACTGCCACCTTTTTTCCTTTTAATAAATCTAAATCCCCATCGTAATACATTTTAGCCATTTAATTTTCCCCCTCATATTCTTTGATTTCATATACATTTATTATTTTTCTAAGTTGCATCATTGCTTGTTCTATTCCTAAATTTGCTACTTCTTCTATTGTTATCATAAGGTTTGTATGCCCACCAATTGGGGCCTGTGTCATCACTAGTCCTCTTATTTGAAATTCTTTTCGTCTTAGTGTATTCGTAACTCTTACTAGTGCATCTATACCATTGGATGCTCTAGCGCTTATGGTTTTATACATATCACTACCCCCTTTTTTAAACAATAAAAAAATCTTCCATTCCTATAAACACATATAACTATGTTTATAGGGACGAAAGATTCGCGGTACCACCCTAGTTCGTAATTTACTATTATAAATCACCTCAAGTTTCTGGTCAAAAGAAATATAAAGCATAAAATAGATTTCATTAACCATAGCTCTATATAGGGAGCACCCTTCTTCGTTTACCCAATGCAAAAATATGCATCTTGTGATTAACATTACACGAAAATTTTTTTTCTGCAATTTGTTATCACAATAACTTCAAGTTCAACTCAGCAGCTCAGGAGTGATTATTACATATCCGCATCAACACCAACTCTCAGCAACCGTTGGTTCTCTGTAGTTTCAACTGTGATATCTTTCTCTCCGTCATAGCTTTATTTATTCTGTTGTTTTTTAGTATATATGCAATAAAGGAATTTGTCAACCCCCAAATTGCTTTATTTTAAATTTTCTGTTTTTAATACTTTGAAAAATTCAAACTTCTTTTTTATGATTTTGTTTCATTTTCTGAAGATGAAACTGTATTTACGATAGTACCTATATTTTCCACATAGCATTCCACTATATCACCATCTT
This sequence comes from uncultured Clostridium sp., assembly GCA_964467165.1. GTDB lineage: Bacteria > Bacillota > Clostridia > Clostridiales > Clostridiaceae > Clostridium_AD. Next base: position 6,358 of record CAYXOL010000005.1, on the reverse strand, counting down.
TTAGCATTTTGGGAGGTTCAAAACCCATTCCTACCCCAGCTGGTGTGCCCGTACAAATTATATCTCCTGGTTTAAGAGTAAAGCCTTTAGACAAATCGCTTATAATATACGGAATATCGAAAATCATATTTCTAGTGTTTGAGTCTTGTCTAAGTTCTCCATTAACTCTGCACTGTATATTTAACTCTACAGGAAAAGTAATGTGATTTTTATGCACAATGGCTGGACCCATAGGACAAAATGTATCCAAGCTTTTAGCTTTAAACCACTGCTTGTGCTTTACTTGAAGGTCCCTTGCAGAAACATCATTAGCAACAGTATAACCAAATATATATTCCTGCGCCTCCTCAGGCTTTATATTTGTTCCCTCTTTTCCTATAATAACTGCCAGCTCAGCCTCATAATCCACTTGCGTTGTAACCTCTTTTGAAAAACAAATAGTACCCCCTGTTGCTATAGCTGGACTAGCCACCTTAGTAAAGTATATAGGATATTCAGGTATAAAATTATCTGATATTTGAGTTATCTTAATTTCCTTTGCATGATCCTCATAATTCTTCCCAATGCAAAATACATTTCTTTTAGGATGTGGAAGTGGTGCCAGAAGTTTTACCTCTGTTAGTTCCAAGTTATGAAACACTTTTGAATCTATTACAGATTCTATTAACCTTATGATATTGTCATCAGAAATCTCTATAAACTCCTGAAGACCTTTCATTTCAGGAAGTTTAAGCTCCCTCATAACTTCCTCTATAGGAACTATTTTACTTTGTAATAATATTCCCCCTGAAGTTTCATTTTTATATTCATAAGTGACAAATTTCATATTCAGCCCGCCTTTTATTTTATTTTCCAGGTATTTCTAATATTGCTCCTCTATTACCAGATGTTACTAAGGCTGCATAACGTGCTAGGTAACCAGTTGTAATTTTAGGTTTCCTTGGGACCCACTTCGCCCTTCTCTTTGCTAATTCTTCTGGGGATACACGGAAATTTATTGTGTTTGCCATAATGTCTATTTCAATAATATCCCCTTCGCATACAAGTGCAATATTTCCACCTACAGCAGCTTCCGGCGATACGTGTCCTATAGAAGCGCCTCTTGAAGCGCCACTAAAGCGTCCATCTGTAATGAGTGCTACGCTGCTTCCAAGGCCCCTACCAGCTATACCAGAAGTTGGATTAAGCATTTCTCTCATACCAGGCCCACCTTTTGGACCTTCATACCTTATAACAACTACGTCCCCGGCTACAATTTCACCTCCCATAATTGCTGCATTGGCATCTTCTTCACAATCAAATACTCTTGCAGGTCCTTGGTGTTTCATCATTTCAGGCACCACGGCAGAACGTTTTACAACGCAGGAATCTGGTGCTAAATTTCCTTTCAGCACTGCTATTCCACCCGTCTCACTGTATGGATTTTCAATTGGTCTAATAATATCCGTATTGGTGTTCATACAACCGCTAATGTTTTCTGCTACTGTTTTCCCACTGCAGGTTATAATGTCTGTTTTTAAAAGCCCCTTTTTATCAAGCTCCTTCATTACAGCATATACTCCTCCAGCTTCGTCAAGATCTTCCATATACGTGTCTCCCGCTGGTGCCAAGTGACAAAGATTTGGTGTCTTTGCGCTAATGGTGTTTGCTATATCCAGATTAAGTTCAATTCCTGCCTCATGAGCAATAGCAGGCAAGTGAAGCATACTATTTGTACTACATCCAAGTGCCATATCTACGGTAAGTGCGTTCATAAATGCATCCCATGTCATTATATCTCTAGGCTTAATATCTTTTTTAAGTAGATCCATAATTTGCATACCTGCGTGCTTTGCAATCCTTATTCTTTCTGAATATACAGCAGGCACCGTTCCATTGCCTTTAAGTCCCATGCCTAGAGCTTCCGTTAAGCAATTCATGCTATTAGCTGTGTACATACCAGAACATGAACCGCATGTTGGACACGCCTTATTTTCATATTCCTCTACCTCTTCCAATGATATTTTGCATGCTGTATATGCACCTACTGCCTCAAAAACTGAAGATAGACTTGTCTTCTTTCCGCCTACTTTTCCCGCTAGCATGGGACCTCCACTAACAAATATTGTCGGTACATTAACCCTTGCCGCTGCCATCAAAAGCCCTGGTACATTTTTATCACAGTTTGGCACCATTACAAGTGCATCAAAAGCATGAGCCATTGCCACTGATTCTGTGGAATCTGCAATTAGTTCCCTAGTTGCCAGGGAATATTTCATACCTATATGACCCATAGCAATACCATCACACACTGCAATAGCTGGGAATACTACAGGTGTTCCACCTGCCATTGCAATACCTATCCTTACTGCCTCTACTATTTTGTCTAAATTCATATGACCTGGTACTATTTCATTATAAGAACTCACAATACCTATTAGCGGTCTATTAACTTCCTCCTGCGTCATGCCCAAAGCATTAAGTAAGGATCTATGCGGAGCCTGGGAAATTCCTTTTTTAATTGAATCACTTCTCATTTCTTTCATTCCCTTCATTTTAAATTAATTAAATAAAAAAGTTTTTAATATACTGGAGTGCAGAAATTTGCATATTTCGGGTTCTTTCCCTTGGTAATAGTCATGTAAGTATCCTTTATTTTTTGCGAAATTTCACCGGTTTTACCCCCGCCAATTATTCTTCTATCAATATAAATTATAGGTGTTACCTCCATCGCTGTGCCACTAAAAAACACTTCATCCGCCCCATAAATCTCAGCTCTTGAAATGCTTCTTTCAATTGTATCAATACCAAATTCCTCTTTAGCTATTTTCATCACAGTATCTCTTGTGATTCCCTCTAAGATATCATCGCTTGCTGGTGGTGTTATAAGCTTTCCGTTCTTAACCATAAATATATTTTCCCCAGGGCCCTCACAAATATAGCCTTTGTCTGTTAAGAATAGTGCTTCATCAAAACCATTTTGAAGTACCTCAAGAGAAGCTAAGGCAGAATTCAAATATGCTGCAGTTGCTTTAGTTCTAGCTGGTAATGCGTTGCCACTTATCCTCTGCCATGAAGTTATAGCAACACTCATCTCTTCTTTCCCTGAAAATCTTCCCATGGGAGTACAGTATATTGCTAATCTATTATCTTCATCAAGCAGTGAAGGGCTCAATCCATTTGAACCCTTGTACGCAACTGGCCTGATATATGTAGTAGTTTTAAAATTATTTTTCTTAAGTAATTTAATAGTAATATTACATAACTCCTCACAATTATAAGGAATATTAAGATATAACACTTTACAAGAATTTAAAAACCTATCGTAATGCTCTTTTAATCTAAATGCATATAATTGATCATCTTCTTCATCATAATATGCTCTAATACCCTCAAAACAACCGAGGCCGTAGTTAAAAGCTTTACTTCTAATACTTAAATTTACATTATCCTCGTCTATTATTTCACCATCATAAAAAACATATGAATTTGACATATTACACCTCTCCTTACAATTTTAATTTAACATATACCTAATTTTGAGCATAAAAAATACAAACCCTCGCCTTGGGGCGAAAATTTGTCGCGGTACCACCCAATTTTTTACTCATTTTCATAACGGCTTTCACCGGTTCAGCTTACTATCATTTCAGCCTACAACTCAAGGGCGATTTTCAAAATGCAATATTTATGAGTTCCCATCATTACCCACTTTCTGTAAAATATTATTCATATTTACTTGTCCCTATCACAGTTTTTTTTATATTGTTTGTAAGTATACAACAGGATATTTATAATGTCAATGATTGTTTACAATCTTTAAATACAAATTTTACACCAACAGATGCAATTGTTTTACAATTCCAAATATTAATCCCTCTTCATACTTAGGCTAATTCTATTATATAGCCTTCACTAAAAGTTTACAATTTTGCCACTACTTTGTCATTAAAATATAATATCCTATATGTATGGTATATTTATAAATCGAACACAAATTTCTAAGGTCACAATATAAAATATACATATTGGAGGCACTAATAATGAAAAAAATAAAAAGAGTTAAATTTAATGAAATTGCTGCATTAGCAATTATAGTATCTGTAAGTGGCTCAGGTTCAGCCACTTACGCGCTTACTTCATCAAATAATAAATCACAAAACATAAATATTTCTGATTCACAACATTATAAAAGCAGTATAGATATTATAGGCAAATTAGATGTTCTTGTTACTTCAGGCAGTATTACTCAATTTCAAAAGGCCGCTGTAATAAAATATCTTGTAACATATAAACAACCTTCCTCAGATTCAAATATTAGTAAATTATCTACCTCTGGAACGGTTTCTTGTACAGAGGAAACTGTTATATCCCAGCTTTTTGCAACGTATAAGAATTCAATTTCAAAAGCCATTAAGGATAGTTTTAACTCTAGACTAAGCACTCTTATAGACATGGGAACTATTACTGAATTCCAGAAAAAAGAAATTATGAATTTATATCCTGTTTCTCAACCCAATATAGAAGAACTGATAGATATTAATACCCTTGTTACAAATAAAACTATAACTAAAGATCAAGAAATCACTGTATTAAAGAGCTTTACATATTGTAAAAAATCAATTTCTAAAACTATTAATGATGTTTTACTCTTCAAACTTGATAAGTTAATTTCAACGGGAACCATCAATGAAAATCAAAGGGCAGCGGTAATAAATCTTGCTAAAATTCCCAATGATGATTCACAAAAGCTAGAATTACATAGAAGACTAGATGCCCTTGTTACTTTAGGCACCATAAGTAAAGACAATGAAACGAAGATAATAAATGCCTTACTTTAAATACCGGCATATTGATCCCTTTTATAATAGTTCTTCTCTTTAGATAACAGTTTTATCTTTTAACATGGAAAAAACATATTTTTTAAATTAATTAAGATAATGTGTTGACATATATAATCATAAATGATAAAATTATTTATGTTGGTGGAACGTTTTCATCAATAACGACCTATGCAGATGTGGCGGAATTGGCAGACGCACTAGACTTAGGATCTAGCGCTTTACGGCGTGCAGGTTCAATTCCTGTCATCTGCACCAAAAAAAAGCATTCATTTATGAATGCTTTTTTTTATTCTATTTTTATAATAGCATCAAGATGTGGGATTTTAATGTTTTTGCAAGTTCTGTAGCATTATCTTTATCTTCATGGTGTCTTAGCTTGACTCCTGCAATATCATTATTATTTTCCATTTTATTTCTATTTGTGCTCAATTTATTAGCTTATTTTTAATTTATTGAATAGGCCTTTAATTAATAAAAGATTAGGTGGTTAATTCCCCCTAATCTTTTAATTTTTCAACCAATGCCACTAGCTCTTCCATGCTATCTACAACATGATCTGGTTTATATTTAAGGAGCATCTCCATAGGTAGTGCACTCCAACCCACAAGCACAGAGGTAATCCCTGCATTTTTCCCACATAAAATATCATATGGACTATCCCCAACAAGTAGGGTTTCCTCAGGTTTTCCTCCCAATTCTTTTAAAGCCATTAATGCTGGAGTAGGGTCTGGCTTATGTACATCAGTACTATCTGACCCTATAATGCTATCAAAATAGTCTTTTAATTCGAAATGGTTTAATCCCCTCATAGCGGAATCATTTAAACGCGAAGTAACGATCCCAAGTTTGTAACCTTGCCTATGAAGTGCTATTACTCCCTCCTTTACACCGCTACGTATAGCGATTAGCTTTTCAAAGTTTTCAACTTGGAAATTTCTATAGGTTTTAATACCTTCAACTCCCGCATCACCAAGTTCCCTGTCTAATGTAATTTTCAAAATTTCCCCAAAGGTCTTGATAATTTTCTCTTTATTAACTCGTTTATTCAAATGTATTTGATAAGTATGTTGGAAAGATTGTATTATTAGTTCATTTGTATCTAACAACGTTCCATCTAAATCAAACAAAATATTACGAATAGCCATAAATTTCTCCTTTTAACTCCAAATTAGATTTAGTATGATATTTTTTTATATTATTTGCTTACAATATCAATTGAATTTTGAACTTACTTTATTATATCTTTTTTTAATACCTTATGCACATATTTCTGAAGGAACTTACTCAAATTATAAATAATTTATATTTACGCAAAATAAAAGCCACTAAGTTAGACTTAGTGGCTTTTTCTTACCTGGCGACGACTTACTCTCCCACAAGGTCACCCCTGCAGTACCATCAGCGCATTGAAGCTTAACCTACGTGTTCGGTATGGGAACGGGTGTTACCTTCATGCCATAATCACCAGATTGAGAAAATTTATATTCTCTCAAAATTGCACAGTGAAATAGTCTTTTCGCTTACGCTCAAAGCCT
>CAYXOL010000004.1:0-153427 GCA_964467165.1 uncultured Clostridium sp. | reverse complement strand
AAGACACCACCCTTTCACGGTAGTAACAGGGGTTCAATTCCCCTAGGAGTCACCAATATATGGGAGCATAGCTCAGCTGGGAGAGCATCTGCCTTACAAGCAGAGGGTCACAGGTTCGAACCCTGTTGTTCCCACCATATATGGCCCAGTGGCTCAGTTGGTTAGAGTGCCGCCCTGTCACGGCGGAGGTCGACGGTTCGAGTCCGTTCTGGGTCGCCATATACCTGCTAGCATGGCTCAACGGTAGAGCAGCTGACTTGTAATCAGCAGGTTGTAGGTTCGATTCCTATTGCTAGCTCCAAAAAAGTACTAAACATTTGTTTAGTACTTTTTTCGTTTTTTGAAAAATTACGTGTAACAATAAATCTCCAATAATATTATTGAATAACATTCTAAAAATGGTATAATAAGTATTACGACAATGATATATGGTAAAAGCAAAAAATCATTAAAAAACAAGGGGGACAAAAATGCATAAAACAAATAAAAAAATTCTCAGCACGGCTGTTGGGGTACTTATGATAATTAATCTTATTGGCACCATTTCGCCAAAAACCGTTAATGCGGAGGTAGCAAGTGATGAAGTAAAGATTACAATTCTCGGAACCTCAGATATTCATGGAAGATATATGCCTTGGGATTACTCAATGGATGCGCAAAGCATGTCAGGCAGTTTAACACAAATTTATACAAAAGTTAAATCAATTCGTAGTGAAAATCCAAACACAATTTTAGTAGATGCAGGAGATTTAATTCAAGACAATTCTGCTGAACTTTTTAATAATTTGCCAAAACACCCAGCTATGGTTGCACTGAATGAAATGGGTTACGATGTATGGAATATGGGTAATCATGAGTTTAATTTTGGACTTGATGTGCTAAGTAATGTAATTAAACAGTTTAATGGAAAGACTATTTCAGGAAATATTTATAAAGAGGATGGAAGTAGATTTGCTCCTGCATACACAATCATTGAAAAAGAAGGGGTCAAAATTGCTTTAATTGGTATGGATACTCCACTAATTACTCAGTTTGAAGCAGGAACTGATCATCTTAAAGGGTTTAAGGTATTGAATCCTATAGATGAAACTAAAAAAGTAATTAATGAACTAAAGGGAAAAGTTGATGCTATGGTAGGAATTATGCATATGGGTATTGATAATGAAAACAATATTGATGGAACTGGTGTACGTGATATGGCAAATAATTGCCCAGAGTTAACAGCTATTATAGCAGGACACATGCATAAGCTTGTTAAGCAAGAAACTATAAATGGAGTATTAATTACTGAGCCTAACAAATATGGATCAGCTTTATCAAAAATAGATTTGTCATTTAAGAAAGTTAATGGAAAAATTGAATTAGATAAAAAATCTTGTGACGCTATAGTGATTGATAGTAGCGTTCAATCAGATAAAGGCCTAGAAAAGTCGCTGGAAGCATTTCATAATGTTGCTCGTGCGGATGCAAATATAGTCGTCGGGCAGTTGAAGGGAATAGATCTTGTTCCAGCAAACGAAATAGATGGAATACCTCAGGTGCAGATAGGTCAAACGCCACTAGCAGATTTTTTTCAACAAGTTATGCTTTACTATAGTAAAGCTGATGTAGTAGGTATGCAAATTGATAATGACAAAGCAATGCTTAATGTTGGACCAATAAAGAAAAAGGATATTTCATACAATTATCAGTATGCAACCGGGGAAGTAACGGTTTTTGAATTAACAGGTAAAGACTTAAAGGAGTATATGGAGTGGTGTGTTGGATATTTTAACTCAACCAGGCCTGGAGATGTTACTGTAAGTTTTAATAGTAAAAGACGTGCATCAAAATATAGCACAAATGATATGTTTGGTGGAGTTAAATATGAAGTAGACCTTACAAAGGAGGAGGGAAGGAGAATAGTGAATTTAAGACATATCAATGGAACTACAATAAAAAATGATGAAATTTTAAAGCTTGGTATGAATGATTATAGAATGCAGGCGTTAATGGGAAAAGGTGGAATATTTGAGGGCAAAACCTTTAAGAAGCTCTGGAGTTCAACAGATAAAGCTGCTTTTGGTGAGACACAAGGAACAATAAGAAATCTTGCCATTAAATATATAAAAGAAGTTAAAAAGGGTACTATATTAGCAAGTGCTCAAGATAACTGGAGAATACTAGGAGTTGATACAACTTCATCAGAAAGAAACGCTGTAATTAAACTTGTAAATTCAGGAATCCTTGAAGTGCCGAAAACAGCTGATGGAAAATATACAAATATAGCATCAATAAATATTAAGGACGCTGTAGCGGAGGATGAAATAAGTGAGTTATGCAAGAAGGCAGATATAAATCCAGAAAAATTTACTACTGGAACTAGTAAGGGTGAGTTTTACAAGAAGTTAAATTCACTTGTGAATCCTGGGCCTGTGGTAGTTAAGGCAGAAACACAAACTCCAGTAAAGAAAAAAACAAGTAAAACATACGGAGTAGTAACTTCATATGCTCTTCACGTTAGGAGTGGAGCGTCAGCAAAGTCTACGGTTATTGGATATGTTGCTAAAGGGGATAAACTTGAAGTGCTAGGAATGACAAATAAGTGGATTAAAATCGCCTATAAAGGCAAGGTAGGATATGTTTATAGCTCATATGTTAAGCTTTAAGAAAAAATTAGTTTTTACAAAGTGATAATCATAATTACTAATACAATATTTGAGGCCATAAAAATAATGAAGCACATATTACGTAAAATGCATTTAAGTTAGTCTTAGGATTATTTCATTAAGACTAATGCATATGTAGTAATATGTGCTTTTTATTATTGTAAAAATATTTTATTATCTTGGTTTACTTAAATTTTTCTTTATTCTTATATCCTCACAAAAAAATTTGCAAGCGGTAAAATTACCAAGTAATCTAGAGGTTATTCTTTCAGAATAGGTATTTAATAAATTTTCAAGAGTTAGGTTAGTAGATATTAGCATTTTCTTTTGTTTTAATAATTTTGTGTTAAGTAAATTAAACATTTCCATTTTAGTAAAATCTGAAATTTGCTCAGTACCTAAATCGTCTATAATAAGTAAGTCACAATTTATTAATAGCTCCTCTAAAGAGGTATCTCCATTAAAGCGAATTTCTTTTAAACCTTTTATAAGTTCCTCGGCAGTTCTATATACGACAAAAGCGCCCTTGTCCATTAATTCCTTTGTAATACAGTGAGACAGAAAAGTTTTTCCGGTTCCTGGGCCCCCGTAAAATAATAAGTTTTCGTCAGATTCGTTGAAATTTTTCAAAAAGTTCATAGACGTAGATAAAATCTTTTCCATGTTCTTTTTCGGAGATTCTGATGCATGTTCACTTTTTCTTGAAGGATAATAATCCAACTTAAAATTGTCAAAATTATGAGCTTTTAACAGGCCACGAAGTTCAGAACCAGTGTAATAGACATCTATAACCTTTTGCTTAAAACAGGAGCATTTATTAATTCCAATAAAACCCGTATCTTTGCATTTAGTACATCTATAATGTAAATTCAAGTATTCCATATCAAAACCATTAGAAACAAGTAGTTCAGATTTTTTCACTCTTAAATCTACTATTTTTTCTCTTAAATTACGTAAATACTCATCCCTGTTATTAATGCTTTTTAGAGCACTAATAGATAACTCTATACATAATTTACCTATTTTATGGTCTAATTCAATAATTTCAGGATGAGTTTTTTCTATGTGAGCTTTTCTTGTTCTAAAGGCACTCTCCTCTTCTTCTCGTGCTCTATCATATAAAGCTAATATTTTAGTTTGATATCCTTTAATCATTCTTATCCCATCCTAGCAATTTTTTTTCTAGTGCATCAAAGTCATAAGCTCTTTGCTCATAATCATTAAAACTTCCTTTTGCAGGCTTTCCGCCAGCGGTACTAGTTTTAGTTGTAAGCAATCGTTTTTTATCTTTTTTCTCAATATCCTCTAAAGTTTTTATGTCATCTTTAAACCAACTATTTAGAATTCCATCAATGTATTTAAAATCAGCCCTGCCAAGTCTATCAAAACATATATCGCAAGCTTTAAATATAACTTCTAAGGAGAATTTATAAACATTTACCCATTTATCTAATATCTGCTCTTGAGGTTTCATTATTTCTGGAGCTTTTATCCCTAGGTAATTTAATATTTTTCTAATATTTATCCATTTATCCTCATGTTTTTTTATATAAGATTGTGCATCTTCAATATTTCTAATATTAGCATCATGCCATGCAATTGCGATGGTTTCAATGTATCTATAGTCAACTTTACCTTTTGATACACAATATTGAATTAAGAGAAGTATTAGCTCTGGTGGAAAACTATAATCCTTTTGCCAGCTTAGGTACATAGTCATTTCTTTTGGGGAAAGAGGTTTGGCCAATAGTTTCTCAATATCTTGAAGCATACCTTTGATAGAAGAATTAGTTAATTCTTCTATCAAATTTATAGTTCCAATATTTTCATTTGGAGAATCTAATAAATCTATGAATTCAATGTTGAAATTACCCATATTATCAATAGGAGTCATTTTAATCAGATTCTCGTCATTCCAATAGTTCCAAGCGTTAACAACATCAGTCTCTAGAAGACCAAGGGTATTTGCTATAACTGAAGATGTAGCTCCTATTTCTCCGCATGCACAATACTTTAGCCCAAGAAGGTATACTTTAACGAATTCTCCCCTAGCCCTAGGCATAAACTTATCTATAAAAATATTACTCACAGGAGTATATTTGTAATTTTCATTTTTAAACATGAAAGTGCTCATAAAGTCACTACCTTTCTTTTTATATTATAGAATTATGATTTTAAACAGCAAAATTACAATTAATTTATGTGGTTTAAACTATAAATTATACTAAACACATAGTCTATAAAAATTTTATTAGTCAAACTATAGTATACCATATAGTTAAACATAGATTTAAAAAATATATTTCAATAATGTATAAAATTAGCCATATGGGGTATATTAAGTAAGTACTATAGGAGGTATAATGTTGAAAATTATAAACCACAGCAAAATGAAAATAAGTGTTATACTCATAACACTTATAGCTACAGTCACCATTATGTATTTCAATGTGTATAGATTTAATGGTTATAAGGTTTCTATAGGGAAAAGTACAATAACCTATGTAAAAAATAAGAAACAATTTAATAAAGCTTATGAAGAACTACAGAATGAAATTAAGTCTAAATATAGAAATGTAGCTATGAAAGAGGATTTTAATTTAGTTAGCACAAAGGTAGATCAGATTTCTATGTTTATAAGTGGGGATAAGCTTAAGAGTACAATGTTAAAAAAAGCCAATATACTAGTGGGCGGACTTCTAATGAAATCAGATAATAGAAAAATAGCATATGTATTAACTGAAAATCAAGGAGTAGAAATTCTGAGTTCTGTAAAAGATTATTACGTTAAACAAGCTAATTTAAGTAGTAATATAAAATCAGAAATAGTAAATAAAATCAGTTATGATTCTACCATGGTTAAAATAGGGGATTTATATGAAAATTCTGAGATTGTCAGTGAATTAATAAAATATAATACTAGAGTACATATACCCTTTATAACTGTAAAGATAGTAGGAAATATAAGCAAAGAGCAAGTAATATACCCTACTACAATTATAAAATCTACCAATACACTAATGAGTGGAGTTAAGAAGACTAACATTGAAGGTAAAGATGGAATTAAAAAGGTTACTACCCAGGTAATAAGACTTAACAATAAGGTGATATCAGAAAAGGTCTTAAAGTCAAAAATTATAACGCCAGTACAAAATAAAGAAATATATATGGGTGACTATAAACCTGTATTAAAACTAGTGAACTCTATGAATAGTCCATCTAGAGGTAGTATAAGTTCAAATTTTGGTATGCGATGGGGAAAAATGCATAAAGGCATTGATATAGCCGCGAGTTTTGGGTGCGCAATAAATGTTGTATTAGATGGTACTGTTAATTATGCAACTTGGGAACAGGGCTATGGCAATGTAATAAAAATAAATCATGGAGAAGGAATAGAGACTATCTACGCGCATTGTAGCCTTATTAATGTTAAAAAGGGTGAAGTTGTAAAGCAGGGTCAGAAAATTGGAGAAGTAGGAAATACGGGAAATAGTACAGGACCTCATCTACATTTTGAAGTAAGAGAAAACGGGGAGCCTAAAAATCCTGAAAAATACATAAAATAAAAATAAATGAATGAATAAAAATATGCTAAAAGTAAAAAATACATAATAAAGGAGTGATTTTATGCCATATAAAGAAATGAAGTCGCCAGCAAAAGAAAAAGATAATAAACCTAAAAAGCCAGAAACTATTGAAGATTCTGATATGCAGAAGAAAAAACGTAAATCTGCAATAAAATTTGAAGAATAATAGAATGGATAATTATTAAAAGATTTTTATAAAAAGAGCAATTGGCTCTTTTTATTTTTAAGGAAAATTTATAATTTATCACTCCTATAATATTAATTAACTTTATTGAATTTTATATGGTAACATAAGTTACTGTTATTTTAGTTCAATTATATTATTATTAATCTATAGAGTAAATAAAAAAATATTGGAGGAATAATAATGAGCGCTTTTTTAGCACCTATTCATACATGGCTATTTAATAAAATTATATTGGCAGAGGAATTAGAGATAAGCATAGATAAAGTTTATATAGATAAGTACAATGATGTTGCGAAAGACATCGCAGAGAAATCCCTAGTCTACGGTAGCCCTATAGATACTTCAAAAAATATAGAGGATATAATTGATAAATCAAACATACATGGATGGTTACAGGATAAAATTAGTAAAGTCGAAACTAGAACAGCATTTATAATAACAGAAATGATTAAACAGTATGGACAAGAAGCAGAAGATATTGCTATGAATTGTTTTATAAAACAGGGTAAATCTATTGGGGAAACACTTCACTTAAAAGAAATGCTAGAAAATCCAGAAAAATTGTATAATGCCCTTAATATTTATTTGTTAGAAGGTATGCCATGTGATAGAGTAACAAGGGTTATAAAATCAGAAGACAATGTATTAGAATGGGAAACCACTAGCTGTATTCATAAAAAGTATTGGGACATAGTAAATGGAGATGTAAATATATTTTATAACCTTAGACATAACTTTATTAAAGCTTTTATTGAAAATGCTAATGAAAACTATAATTATAATTTTTTTGAGAGTCTAGAATATAATGAGGGAAGAGCAGTAAATCAAATTATAGCCAAGTAAATATTTCGAAATCTAAGCACCCTTTTAAGAAAAAAATAGCACTAAAAATGTTTAAAACATTTTTAGTGCTATTTTTTTTAGTATGAATAAAAAAAATAACAATATAAAACAAAAAGATGAAAATAAATACATATAATGGTATAATATTCTTGTGTTTGAATTAAGATATTAATGTCATCAAATATATTGCCGAATGTCTGAAAATTTAGAAAATTGTCCTAGAGTTTTAATTTATTAATATATAGGGGGCCAAAAACCATGGGTTTAAGAAATGAAGCTATATTTATTGAGTATGAGCAGATACCTATTCCAATAATATCTTTTAATAAAGATATTAAAGTTAATTATTGGAACAGTGAAGCAAAAGATATACTAAATAAGATAAACAAATCTGAATACGGATATGAAGATAATGAAAATAAATTGGATTTGCCAATATGGCTTAACATAAAAACCCAAGAGTTTATTAAAGGTGACGAACTGCGGCAAGATTTCATAAAAAGGATTGAAGGAAAAGAAACACCTTACTTCTTACAATTAATATTTAAAAAGGTACTTGATAAGGATAGTAATTGTATGGAAATAAAATTAATTATAAATGATGTAAGCGCACACATACAACCAATGGAAGAAATGAAAAATAAATCAAAAGAAATGAGAAATTTATTTGAAGAGCAATTAGTAAAACTAGAGAAAATAAATTCAATAAGTATTCTTGCAGCTGGTATTGCTCATGATTTTAATAATATTTTAACTATAATTTTAGGGAATATTTATATTATCAAAAAATATCTAAGGATAAGTACTAACAAAGTATATAATAAAATTTATATTAAATTTACTCAAATTGAAAAGTTAGCCTTGCAGGCTCAGGAGCTTAATCAGCAATTAATGAGTTTTTCAAAAGATGGGGTACCAATTAAAAAAAATATATACCTAAAAAAATTGATTAAAAATACTGCTAATATGGTACTAAGTGGCTCTAATGATATGTGTAAATTTTCAATAGCGCAGGATTTATGGCCTGTTAAAGTAGATGAGGGACAAATTCGTCAAGTTATTAATAACTTACTGATAAATGCTAAGCAATCCATGAAAGGTGGAGGGACCATTGAAGTAAGTGCTAATAATGTATATATAGAAGAAAACAATAAAAACAATATAAAGCAAGGTAAATATGTAATGATCCGAGTAAAGGATAGGGGAAAGGGAATCTCTAAAGAAAATATAGAGAGAATATTTGAACCTTATTTTACTACAAAAGACAATGGTACAGGCCTGGGACTTGCGGCTAGTTATTCAATAATTACTAAGCATAACGGATATATATATGCAGAATCTGAGGTATCAGTTGGTACAAGTTTTTATGTTTATTTGGTAGCTTCAGAAGAAAAAGAAGTGGTTATAAAAAAGGTTAAACATGAAAATGTTATGCAAGGCACAGGTAAAGTGTTAGTAATGGATGATGATAAGAATATTAGAGAAATTAATAGGCTTATGCTTATGGAGCTAGGATATGCAGTGGAAATTACGAAAAATGGTGAGGAAGCCATTAAAGCTTATAAAAACTCAATTATTAAAAATAGTATTTTTGATGCTGTAATACTAGACTTAACCATACGGGGAGGCATGGGTGGGAAAGAAACCATTGAAAAACTTTTAGAGCTTGATAGAAATGTGAATGCAATATTAGTGAGCGGATATAGTAGCGATTCTATAATGGATAATTGTAGAGAATATGGATTTAAAGAGTGTATAAGAAAGCCTTATAACTTAGAACAATTGGCTAATTCAATTTACGGAGTTATAAATAAAACAAAATAATTATAACAGTTAAAACGCTTAACAGGCGTTTTTTTTTTGAAAAAAATTAAGTATATTAGCATTTATATATGGGTAGCATAATAAATATAGATATTTCAAAAATCGTTAATTGCAGCGCCGCAAAGATGCTTAAAAGGGGGTTGGAAAATTGAAAGGCATGAAGGGAAGAGCCTTAGGTAATCAGGATTATGAAAAATTTAAAGATGGATTGGATAGGTATGTTAAAATTGAAGGAATAGATAGTAAGTTAGTAAATATACCTACAATAGTTACAGGTCTCAATGAGGATGGAACTATAAAAGAGGAAGAAATTCAGCCCTACGCATATGAGGTAGTTGATAAAGGTAACGAATTTACAGATTAGAATTTTTGGAAATCGCAGAGCATATAACTATGAGTGTAATTTATAAGCTATAGTTATATGCTTTACTTTGGTGTGAATTTTACACAAGAAATTCCTGAGGATTGCTTTACTAGTATGGAAGGCATATTTAAAGATTTGAAACCATAAAATTTACACCCTTTAGGGAAAGCAGGATCCCAAGTTACATAGTAATATTTACATTTATAGCAATTTATTCTCTCATTAATCATAAAAAACTCCTTTATTAAATCATCTCCTGGGTCGCTGCATATTAACAACTTTGGAAGCTGATTTAGAGTGGCAACGAAGTAACTTTTCTGGGCTGAGCAACTGCCACTTATAGAAGATAGCAGACTTGAAGATTACCAAATGTTATTAAAATTGTTTTTATAAAATCTAAATGATTTAAATTTACTTTAATAATAGCATATTTTAGGTTAGAAAAAAATAGATATAGCTTATTTAAAAACCTATATCTACTACAAAAAAAAGAATTAGCCACCAAGAGTTACATCTTGATTATTATACCAATTTAAGGCCGTGGATAAATGTTCGGGTTTGAAATCAGGCCAATATTCATCTATAACATAAAAGTCAGAGTATATGGATTGTAGAGGTAAGAATCCGCTAAGTCGTCTTCGTCCACCCCAACGAATAATTAAATCGACTCTAGAGATATCATTAGTTTTTATGCAATTAAATATAGTGCTCCTTTTGGTACTTTTATTGCTGCAAAGATTACTTAGATCCCATTCCCAACCATAATTTACAAGAAAATTTAGTTTTATACCTCCCTTGCCGAAAGTTCTACGTGAGGTATAAGGAAGTAGTTCTTTAGGAAACATAGGTGAGTCACTATTTCCTATCACTAATAAATCAGCATCCTGTGTGCTTAAAAGCTTTACTGCATCTACGCAGGCTTTAACAAAAGCTTCCCTCTGCAAGGGTGGTCTTTTTGTATTATCAGTAGTAAACCCATAATAAGTTATTTCTTTTACACCCAAATCTTTGCAAAGTTTATACAAGGATAAACCAGGATCTAGTCCAAAGGTATATCCTTTATCTTTTGATAGGCCATTATCTACAGACCATCTTCTATTTCCATCTGGAATTATTCCAATATGATTTGGTATTCTCATCTTATCACCCTTTATTTATGAATTTTTATAACATATAAATCATAGTATATCCATTATTTCTATATTAATCCACATTATTTATAAGATTTAACGCCATTTCATAAGGGTATAAATACTTTTGTTTTATAATTTTATACTGTAAAAATTATTGAGATATTGGTTAAGAAATCATGTCCAGCTAAGCTGGATTAAAGTTATTAATCTGAAATATCATTAAATTTTTTTCTGTAGCCGCACTTTCTGCATAATTCTTCAACAGCTTCCCTCCTAGAAAAACCATTAAAAATGTCCCTGGACCTTTGGTTTTCAATTATCTCTGAAAAAGGAGTTTCATGAATATTACCTAGGTTAATTACACCTTCTCCATCAAGGCAACATGGAACTACTGTACCATCTACTAATATGGCTACTTGGGTTCTAAGCCCATAACAAAAACCAGGGCTATTATCTTCTTTCACGGATAAATCTGGCCATTGAAATTCATGGTCTTGATTTAAATAAACTTTATCGCAGATTTTAATACCCCTACCTGGGTGTATCTCCTCTTCTATTTTATAAGGCAAATTGAAGGCACTTTCGATTTCAAAAAGTAAGTCGCGATTTTTCTTAACCTGAAGATTCGTGGTATTATCAACATCAAGGTTCCATAACCTTAGAGAAAATAAAGTATCCGTTTTAGCTATAGCATCTTTCACAAAGGAAATAATATTATTAACATATTCATCTTTATTAGATGAGGATTCATTTCCATCAAAGCTATGTAAAGAGAAATTAATCTGCCTTAGCGCAGGCTTTAGGATTATTTTTTCTCGAACTTTGTTTATAAGTGTTCCGTTGGTAGTTATATTAACCTTAAAACCTTTTTCAAAACTTAAATCTAAAAATTCGCCTAATTTAGGATGTAGAAGAGGTTCTCCTTTAACATGAAAATATATATAATCCGTGTGAGGTTTTATTCCATCTAATATTTTGCTGAAGGTTTCTAGGGTCATAAACTCAGGAGACCTTTGTGTTTGAGGGCAAAAGCTACAGGATAGATTGCATACATTTGTTATTTCTATATAGAATTTTTTAAACTTTTTCATTGTTATACTCCAATCATGGCTAGAATTTAGGGGATAATAATACCAATAAATATATAAATGTTATCTTAATAATTTTAACATAACATCTACATAGAGTGTAGCATATAAAAGAACCAAATTAGGGTGTATTAAAAAAAATCAATATTCAAGCATCCAGGATGATGATTTAATATTAAGAATGCTTTAATTATATCTATGAATAATAATTTAGTAGAAAGCTAAAAATATATTAAATGTTGAAAGGGAGGAAAGATATATGGCGTTACTCGGAAATCCGTTTGTTGCAAATGTACCAAGGAAAATGTCAAATGAAGAGCTAGCACAAGCAATTCGTGTAGACATTGCTGGTGAGCTTGAGGCTATAATAGGTTATGAGGCTCATGTAATGTCTACAGATGATGAAAAGGTTAAAAAGGTTTTGAATCATATTGCAGATGAAGAAAGAAGACACGTTGGGGAACTGGAAGAAGTTTTATATATGTTATCTCCAAAGGACTCTCAGTTTATGGAGGAAGGTAAACAGAAAATTAAAGATCAGAAGGCTCAAAATTTTCAGCAGCCAATGCAGTAGTAGTTATTGTAAAAATGTTAATTTTTACAATAGTAATTTTAGAAATAAAAATGTCATCTTTTTCTTGATGCCATTTTTATTTTATTTGATGACTGCTTGAACCTGCCTTATAACTCTTTAAAAATAGAGTGAAAAATTCATTCACTATTTGTGAGTTTTTAAATTCTCCATTTATTTTTAATACTTCCATTGCAACTTCTATTGTGCATAAATTGCCATCAACCACACCTCTTCTTAAATCATAATTAGACTTAAAAGCTGGTTGTAATGAGATGATTGGTAGGTTTTCTAGGTAGGTGCTTCTTCTAAATATTTTTCGTGCCTCTTTCCAGGTACCATCTATGATAATGAATGCAGGAACCTTTCCTGTATTTGTATACTCAACTTTACGACTGGCTGTTTCATAATTTTCTATAGGAAAAAGTAGGAAAGGATCATATAAATCGTTGTTTAAATTTGCTACTAACTTTTCAGGTGTTTTCGTTCTTTCCCAAAGAAAAATCTCTGTGGAAGTTGGATTAACTAGCTGGAGCAGCCTTGCAGTATTGGAAGGCCTATAAAATTCTTTTTCCGTAGACAGAATCCAAATCACTGCATCAGTTTTTATTTTAGGAGCCTTATCGCATAGGCAATTTATAATAGGTAAGCCACATTTATTACAACTGCCATAAAGGCCTGTTATTTGTTTTACACTGTGAATTGAATTCATTTTTCCTCCTAAAACCATTATTTGCTCTTAGTATTATTTTTTAATAACGCGATAACTTATATTATTTTGATAACAAGAATTTTAGTCAAATCTATTAGTTTGTAGCCATTCTTTCGCGAAATCAACGCCTACCTTTATATGGAATAATTTACATTCAGCCCTGCCAACTTTACCAGTTACTACATTATTTGTTGCTTCAAATGCCGCGCCTATCGTCTCAAAATCCTCATCTGAATTATAATCAAAATCCTCAAACCACTTCCAAATTCTTTTATTATTTTCTATAATTGCTGCCCCCATTTTCATTGTTGGCATTTTTTCATTTAATGCTTCTGCAAGGTGAAAGCATGTACAAGAATCATAGCCTACCCCCAGTAGAAGTACTTTTGCATTTAAATCATACATTTTACCTAAAGGGGATTCCATTCCAAATTGAGGTGTCAATTTATGATTATCTGTAATATCCTTAGCGAATTTACCCTGTGCTGCAAAGGATACTTGGGGGTGATTAGATCTATGTACCTCAGGTAAAGTTCTAAATAATTCAGCAACACTACCCATGCCCCTAGACTGTGTAAGATTCACATCAAAGGCAGGCATGCTATCGTATATTTGTTGTAACCATTCCTTAGGAACAGGTGGATTTTCCCACTTTGCAGGATCGGAAACTGCTCCGCTATGAGCTGGCATTATTAGTGTTCCATTCTCATTAATAACTTGCTTAAGCGCAACTACAACTGCTTGAGCAGCTCCACAAACCCAACCAATGCTAGATAGTGAAGAATGCACTAACAGAATATCTCCGGCCTTAACACCCAGCTTTAATAAATCATTATGGATAGTATCCACTGTATTCATATGCTTGGTTAATTCGATTATACTTTGTTCACTCAATAGTATCATCCCCTTATTATAAGTAGCCTGTCAACTTTTCTACGGATTGTTTTAGACACAGAATGTTAAACAAATAAAAGTCCTATGCATTGTTTTTTACCTCTCTTGGAAATCCTTAAATAATAAACTTGGCTGAATATCTGTATTATTCTGATACTTGCCACTTGAATACTTATCATATTCGCCTTCGATATTATGGTAATATATTTGGCATATCTCTACATTCGGGTATATTCTTATAGGTTGAACACAAAATATTTCCAATGTCCAATAACCGCTAAATCCTACATCTCCAAATCCAGCTGTAATATGAATGAATAATCCAAGCCTGCCAACTGAGGACCGGCCTTCTAACATAGGTACATACTTGTCTGTCTTTGTATATTCAACAGTTCTACCTAGGTATAGCTTTCCAGTTTCAAGAAGTAATCCCTCTGGGGGTATAATCAACTCTCTTGTTTTGTTATCTTTCTTCATATCCAAAGCAGAATCTTCATAAACAAGTAGTCGGTTATGTAGCCGTAAATTGTAACTATTGGGGTTAAGCTGCTTTTCTATGAATGGTTCAATAATAATCTCATTTCCTAATTTCTTTTTAATCTCTTTGCCTGACAATATCATATAAATATCTCCTATCTACTATTATTATATTCGTTAAAAATTCGTTTCTTATCACACTAAGTATTCACTAAAATTTTGTGGATTTACACATTGAAGAAATATTTTGATATAGATTCTTTCTCAGGAGCTTGTGTTTTATATAAGTCTCTAAGAACTTCTTCTTTATGGTATTTCATCTCATGTACCTTAATATCATAACTTTTATCTTTAAACTTTACTATAGTACAATGAGTAATAACCTCCTTTACTATCAAAATCGTTTTTCTATTGTCCAAGTTTTATTTTTATGAACTAAAGCTGCTCTAAAATTTGATTTACCTATATGTCTTTCTAAATCATTATACATTTGATCCATATTTGTAAATTTACCTATGGTGTAAATTGGGAATTCTATTGTTTTACTATCTTTATAAATTTTATCGAACCCTAGCAATAATCCATTTTGAGAAAGCTGTAAAAGATAGTTTTTTATTTCATCAGGCAATGGGTAAATTTTTCTCCTTTTAGAAGTGGCCACTGTTTTTATAATAGAACTTGCTATAACATGTGTAAAATCATAGATATCTTTACAATATAATAAACAATGCCAGCCATCATCATGTGCACAATATGCAAATCTATTTTTAAGCTTTGAAGAAAATGCTGAATTTAAAGGCTTATGTAAGTGGCCTAAATATAATAATTCTGCAATTTCTTCAGCTTCTAGTAAATCTATAGCATCCTCAGCTTCAAAATCTATCCAACAAAAATCTCCATAGTTATAAACATTTTCTTCTGTAAGTCCAGTAATACCACTAGTATTCAAATATTCTAGTCTCGATGGATAATGAAATTCAGCATCCCAATATTGATGTTTCAAAAGCAGAATATTATCTATTGGTTTATTCAATGCGGGTATAAACTCTTTAAATTCTATCCCATAATAACATACTGTTTGATCTTCCAAATTGGAATTAATATATACAATGTCTCTTAATCTTCTCATTAAAGTTGCTCCTCATGCAAAGCGAACTGCAGTATTTTTTTTTGAATCAATTCATTAAACTATCCTCGTTTGTAATTAACTTTATATCCTCCATACCAAATGGATTTTATCTCAGGATTGCATTAGCAGTTTAAATTTGTATTACTGCTACGGATTTTGTTGATAAATTTCATATACCAAAATGAATAATATACTTATTTTCTTGAATAGCAAGACTTATCATGACTATTAATTCATTTAATCCTGATGAGGATTTGTTGCTTTTTACTTTAACTCTTATTATTCGAAATTCTCCCACTTCTAAAGTGGTGAGCAGTTCACGAAGTACATCTTGAAAGTAATTAAGAGAATTTGGTGGGATAAGCGTTATACCATAATAGGCAAGCCCCAAATTTGGTATACCTATGTTATGATGATATGTTTTCATGATATCAAAATTTTTGAAAAGTGGTAATATAATATCATCATCAACTGTGATACAATTATACTTTTGTGGACAATAATTATTATAGTCTTCATATTTATTTATAGATTGAATTATTCCAAACTCGTGTGCTAGCATAGGCTTTTCCATATGATTTTACTTTGCCAAATGTACGCATTAAAAATTATTACTTTCTTAATTCACCTTAAGTTCTATCTTTTATCATACTTAACGATCTTTCTGCTTCTTCTCTTATTCTTTCTTGGCCATCATTTTTTTTTACATTTGTTAGGATATCTATTACACTTTGTCCATTGAAACTTCCTAAGGCTCTTACCACTTTCCATCTAATGATATCATCGTTTATTTTTTCATTAAGACAAGTTATTAGTTCATTTAATGGATAATCCGTATAGTCGTAAAAACAAATGAAGCCTATAGCATCAATTACTTCGCGAATCTTAAAAATGTCAGATGAGCTTAACACCTCCACCAGTTCAGGAAGTATTTCTTTTCCTATATGTGCTAATGTTCTTGAAATTATATCTCTAGGAAGGGGATAACTTTTTTTCTTGAAATTTTTTTTCGGTAATTCAGTATGTTGATTAGTTCCTATTCTTCCTAAATACTTAACCATAACCTTAGCTGCCTTTGATCCCTTTGCGGACAACGCAGCACATATTGCTATTTTTGTATAGAGTTTATTTTCTTTAGTCAGCTTTTCACAAAATAAAGTAATTATACTATTATCTTCATCTTCTAAAGAAGTTAATAATCTTACTGCGATTGTTCGTTTATAAGCTTCTCTTGAATTTATCAATTCTAACAGCTCATCTTTTGTTGCATCCATATAATTATTTAAATCTTCTTCTAATATAAACCCTCGGTTCATTAATTGAATTTCAGAACTTCTATTCATTGGTTTATCACTTCCTTATGAAAGGTGTGTGAATGATTTGCTGCTCAAGACTATGACCAAACTCTAGGGTTTGACCAGCTTCTAGACATTCATTAAGTTTTTCTTCTGATAAAGCGGACAATGTTAAATTACATTTATTTTATTATACTACCATTAAATGTTATTATCAATGAAACTGCGAATCCATCATATTGCGTAGAAAAGTCTATAACAACTTATTGATTCATATTACAATTAAATAACTACTTGAATTTAATAATCAAAATCCCAGATTTCATAAAAATTTTATTTTCAAAAAGCAAAAAGGCCGTAAGAAGATGGGTTTTTCTTACGGTTTAAAGATAATTCTAATTACTAATTTCACTAAAGAGTACAATAAACAAGGGAATAATTACAGCTTATCCTTACATAACAAATAATCTTTTCTTATTATAGCCAATATAACATCATCCTCAAACTTGCCCTTCATAATGGTTCTTTCTCTAACAATACCCTCTTGAAGGAAGGTAGCTTTTTTTAAAGCTTTTACAGAAGCATCATTACCAAGGGTTACAGTAGCTTCTATCCTATTAAAGCTCATATTCTCAAACCCAAATTTCACTAAAACCTTTATAGCTTCAGTTGCATATCCTTTAGTCCATTCATCACGATTAAAGCCATATCCAATCTCAGTTCTTATGGAATCATCATCAAAACTTCCTAAGCAGCAATAACCAATGATCTTATTATCACTCTTTTTTGACACTCCCCATGTAATCTCTTCTTTATTTTGAAATTCTTTCTTATATCGGTTTATTATAGAAAGTGCATCATCTTTGGTAGCAATTGGTTTATACCAATCATATTTAGCAACTTCGGGATCACTATAAATTTCAAATATATCATCTACATCCTCTGAAGTTACCTCTCTATATATCAATCTTTCAGATTCCAATTCTGGAAATATATCAAAACAAGACTTGTTGATTTTCATTTCCTGCGTAACATTACTGTTTGTCATTTAGTACCACTCCTTTTAATATCTTTCTTGTAAACTATATTGTCATATCATAATTTTTCTTTAGCCTAGTGTAATTATAATGCAGTAGTGCCTTAAAATAAAAGATAAAGAACATTTCTATGTTGTTTTTTATACAAAAAAGCTACCACTTGTTATATAGTAGTAGCTTTAGTTCTATTTATTTTTTTGCATATATGATCTTTTTAATACTGTCAACAGAAAGAAAAAATTCCTCGGCTAAATTTTTAATTTTATCTCCACCGGTGTACTTCATACGTATATCTTCATTTCTATTTTGTATACAAGTTCGGTATCCAGAGTTCTCTCCCCATTTTTTTCGTGCGTCCACTTGGGAGGGAATATAAATATATTCACCTTGAATATATTTTTGAATTTCTCTAACTAAACTATCTGGTAAAACTGTTTTAACTTTTACATATTTCACAAAACTCAGCTCCTTATATTTTTGCTTAAATTAAGGAAACAAAGCCTGTATATGTATGAATTTTAATTAATAAAGGCGATTTAATTACCTACCCCTATGTAAATTGTAACTGCAAGTCATACCTACAGACTTTGCATAGAGTACTCTGAGTTTCTCATCATTTTTAAATAAATTTTTCATATTAACACGCTCCTAATAGTAATCTTATTATATTAATAATATCAAATTTTTAACAAATTATCAATTTTAATTGAATTGCATATATTTTGTAGTTCATTTAGTTGCTTTTCTAAAGAAACAATAACTGTATCATCGCTCTCAGTCTCTATTCCGCTATATTCCAATGTAACTATATCTGGGTTTGTGTAATTAAGTACCCATTCTAATAATTTGTAATCTTCATTTTCCATAGCTTGATGTGTGTCTGCTGGAAAGCCATCTTTATCATAACCAGAACCATTTACATGGATTTCTACAACTCTATTAAGTGGTAACTCACGAAGGTAATCATGAATATCCCAGCCACGATATTTTGCAGTAATTTTTGCGTGTGTTAGATCAAGCAAAAAGGACACATCATTATCTGCAAACAATCGATTATATTGTTCTGGCATGATATATGGGTAATGATCAAATAGTATACGATCTTGTGGAGAATCAGGAACATTTTCCAGCAGCAATGGTACTGCTAGGTTCTTTTTAAAAATTTGAATTTGTTTGCTCATATGTTCATATATATCTTTATCTGTCTTACCTTGATGCATGGCTGAATTTTTAATTGAAAGATGCAGACCATAATGTGGAGAATTACAATTTTTAAGGAGATTGTTTGCAAAATTAAAATCTATCATTTCTATATTTTTCATTCCAGTGTGTTCAAAATATCCTAAACCATGTAGTAGAAGGGGCTTCATGGAACGCATGGTCGAAAACTCTTCATTAAATGTTCCCCAGGCACCGGATTTAATATAATCTATTTCATCTGAATTTTTTAAGGGAAATTACATTTATTTTATTATACTACCATTAAGTGGTATTAACAACGGAGATAACAAAGCGTCATATGAAGCTAATGGTTATTTTTAAAAAACACCTTATAGATTATACTTGTACAAATAGGATATAATTAATATATACTCTTATAATAAGAGGTGTATTTATGAATAATTTAAAAGATATTAGATGGAAACAAAGATTCGAAAATTTTAACAAATCATATAAATTAATGTAGAAATATTCAAAACAACAAATAACTTCAGAACTAGAAAAAGCAGGTATAATTCGATTTTTTGAAATGACTTTTGAACTCGCATGGAAGGTATTAAAAGATTATTTAGAAGCTGAAGGATATGTTGTAAAGAGTCCCAGAGAAACAATTAAGCAAGCTTTTCAAATTGGGTTAATAGATAATGGACATGTATGGATAGATGCATTAGCAAATAGAAATCTAACTACACATACTTATGATGAAGCATTAGCCGATAAAATGACAAAAGAAATAGTGGAACTATATTTTCCAGAACTTAAAAAAATGCATGATAGATTATCAGAGGAGTTATAGTATGTTTGGATTATTAGATAGAGATATTGAGTATATTAAAGATGCAATATCAAAATTTGAAACTATAGAAAAAGCTATTATATTTGGAAGTAGAGCTATGGGGAATTATAAAAAAGGATCAGATGTTGAAGGAAAGACTGTATGCCAAAGAATATAAGATTAAGTACCCTTGGTATAGTGGTAATAGTTGTTATCACTATACCAAGAGGATACCGTAGTGAGCAGGTAAAATATTATTACCAATTTGTCACATGGTTTCTATCTGAACTATCATTTATTTATCTTGAAATTTCATTTACGTCACCCCTATTTAATGATACATAAAAAATAACCCTATTGCGCCCAATCAGTGATAACAAATATGACAACTGTCAGTTGCTACACAATAATTTCTCCTTTTAATTTCTTATATTCGTTCTTACAAAATAATCATCATAGATCACAAATTTTTTATTTAAAGGAAAATATCCTTTGTTTTTTAATGAAGCTATACGATCAGCTGAATGGGGAATAGCTTTTGTAAGAATAGAATCAACTTCAAAAGCTTTGTAAAAATTTTCATTCACAATTTGCAATATTTCATCAATGTACTGTTGCTTCTCATATTTACTTTGTAAATCTATTCTCAAAACGCCAAAATGGTTGAATTCATCTGCTGCCTCACGGTTAAACATTTCTATAGTTCCAATTTTTTCTTTTGTTGTATTTAAAATAACCGTCAACCTTGCAAAATACCTATGTTCATAAGAATACTGCCAAAAATCAACAGCTTCTTTCATTCTTTCAATAGTAGTATAGTGGAAGTCATCACCATGACAATTATCAGAATTAAATAAGGGTACTGCTTTTTTATCGGAATAACAATTTAATAGTTCTGCTACATCTTCTAATGATGTTAATCTTAATGTAAGAATCTCTGTTGTGTAAATTGGGCATTCTTTATAAATATTATTTTCCATATTCTTTATCCCTCCATAAAATACAAATGATATTTAAATACTTTTGTTAAATTGTAATGTACATTTTCATTTTCTTTCAAATAAAAGCTACCTTAGAGCATAGATAGCATATCTTGAATTCCATGAACAAAGGAAGGCAATAAAATATTATTATTGCGAGTGTAGATAAATATAAACCATAATGCAACTAATACTCCGCCACCAATATTAATACTTGAAGAATTTCCAAGTATGAAAGTTTCAAATACACTCTTATTATTAAAAACAATGTCAATAGGTAAATGTGCCATTCCAAAGAATAGGCCGCCTAAAATAGTTCCCCATGCTTTTCCAAATCCAACCACCAGCCTTGGCCATAAAAAACCTCTAAAGATTAATTCTTCGTAAAAACCAATAAAAATAATATAAAAAACAGAATCAACTATAAGTTTTATATTAAAGCCTTTATTAGTTATGTAATAAACCCAAAACGCAGAAACGATAGTAACTCCAATGTATATAGAAGATTTAAGTCCCTGTTTTCTTAAACCAATTGTATTTATCTTTTGTTTCCTATATTTTAAAACAACCATTAAAGCTATGAATCCAGGTATATCCATTAGAAATACAAATATTAATTTACAAAAAGAATTTGTATCGTTTTTCATTAGCGAAAATAATGGAGATATTTTAACTAAATAAAGAGTTAAAAACATTACTATGAATATAAACAAAAAAAATATTACAGCAATTGGACCATCTTTCTTTTCTATATTTAAAAAAATTTCCTTGGGAAACATAGGTTTCTTTAGTACTTTCACATGTAATCACCCTCTAATAATTATTTTCAGAGGATCTCCTTAGTTTTTCATATTTAGCAAATAACTAGGTAACCCTAATGACTGTAAAACATTTAAAGTAACTTGTTTTATAGATTTTTCTATATCTATGATATCTAGGTGGTTATAAACTGGTTGATGTGCATCAATCAAGGTAACTTTAGCTGAACCTAAACGTACTTTTAAATAATCTATACTTGGTTGTACATTATCTGTATAAAACTGGTATCTTCTATCTAAACTATCTTTTTTATCATCATATCTTTTTCTACCTAAGGCTCTTTTAATCATTTCATCTTTGGATATGGATAAATGTATTACTTTTATAATTGGAATGTTAAATTTAACAAAAGTGTTTAATAGCTCCTCCGATGCTTTAATTGTTCGTGGGTATCCATCTAGAATAAATATTTCCCTCTGAAACTCTTCTGAATCTTCAAATGTGGCATTTATAATATTTACAGTCCATTCATCCGGAACCAGTAGACCTTCTACTACGCAAAATTCTAACCAATCCAATTGGCTTATTGTTTCGCGGCCCTGGTAGAAGGATATTAATTCTTTTTTATGGTGTGTAGCTTTGGAGATATTTTCCGTTTTGTTTTCCGATTCATCAAAAACAGAGATTGTATCACTAATATTGTATACAGTAGCCAGTCTATCCCTAAAGAGTTCATCTTCACGTGCATTTTTAATAGTCCTACGTAAAATATCTCCCATTGAGAGATGTCTTTCTTTTGGTATTGATAAAAAACTTCTTAGTTCTTTTGCAATTTCACCTTTACCACAACTTGAGGGACCTGTAAGTAAAATTGCCCCACAACCCTCGGCTGTTACTCTTTGAACAATAATTTTTATGTTACCATCTAATATGGAATTATTACTCATTTCAAAACCTCCAAAATATTAATGCATACTTGTTATTTATAAAATAATATTGTAGTTTTCAATTAATAGCATTATGTATTCTTGCTAATTCGCCCCGCCCTATTAATTAGCTTGTTATATAAATAAACATCATTAGAATCAAAATAATCTTCAGTGAATTTATCCGAGGAAAACCAAGTTACACCGGTATTTTCATCTTCCTTTACTATGAGGGTTTCTTTTTCACTTGCAATGAGGATATATGCAACCGAAAGGTGAAGATGTGAATTAACATACTTATTATTTTTCATATGACCATATACCGGTAAAATATCGATAGATACAATATTTTTTGAAAGAGCTGTCACAGTAGTTATACCTGTTTCTTCTTTGGCCTCTTTAATTGCAACATGTAAAAAGTCTGAATCTCCATCAACGTGTCCGCCGGTCCAAGCCCAAGTATTTCGTATATTGTGGTGAATCATTAGTACTTTATCTAATTCTTTGTTCATTATAAATCCTGAACTTGTAATATGAGCAAAATTATTTTCTCTTAACAAAATGTCCTGAGGAAACTTTTCAATATAATCAAGAATTATCTTTTTATCTTGGCGTTCTTGCTGATTTTCAGGAAAAAATTCAATAATATGTTTTATATAATCCATGGATCGGCCTCCTAATACAGTTATCGTTTTTAATGTTTAACAATATATTTCGTATTTTATCAGTGTAAATTTTACCTAAATTTTTTGTGCAATACTCAAAGTTATCCATACTTGATACTTTAGAAATATCCATACTTACATATTCACTATCAAGTTTTTCAATGATAAAACGTACATCTTCCTCATTTTTAGTCCCGCCAAAATCAGTTAAATGGAGCTTAGTACCATCATTTAATTGTACAATATAATAAAAATCTCCTCTTGAGTAATGCGGGTAACTATTTGTATTTGTTTTTTTACCATAAACACCTGCATCAATTTTTACAATATCCTTGTATCCATATTCCTTGCCCTGTGGACATAAAAATGTATAGTTTATTATCTTATTATCGGTTATAACAGTAGTGTTATAGAGCATAGAGTATATCAGAACTATATTAAATACTGCAAAAGAAAGGACAAAGAACCTTTTATGCCTTTTTAAAAAGCCTTCTTTTAAACTAATAACCCATAATATAGCTTCGCGAATACTCTTGTTAAAAATATAAAGAAACCCAAGTATAATATATACCTCATAAATTAAAAGTAGCCTTGAAAAAGGGTATTTAAAAAGCCACATTATATAATCCTTAGGTAAAAATATTTCTTTTTGAATTGCCCCTATTATTGGATAAAGAGCTAATGATAGTATTAATATGACTATGGCCGAAAATATCCAAAAGATAATTTTTCCAAGTATTGAAAGTATTCTAAATGTAGTTGTTTTTGACTTTTTCATAGGTTCAACTCCTACTTGTTAACTTGATATTGCTATTAATAAATCCAATGTATTTCTAATCCCACTCCAACTTCTTTTACCGGTAAAGTCTTATGTATTTCAGCACGAACAGCAAATGAAGTACAATGGCAGGGATATAACTCTTTTATATTGTTCTGTTTTAGATAATCTGTAGTCTTACTAACTTGCTCAGATACTTCAAATAAATGAAATCCACCTATAATGCCTAATACTCTAGTATCCTTACATACTTGTTTTGCATATTCTACTATATTGCAAATACCGCTATGAGAACATCCAGTAATGATATAAAT
Source organism: uncultured Clostridium sp. (assembly GCA_964467165.1). Taxonomy (GTDB): domain Bacteria; phylum Bacillota; class Clostridia; order Clostridiales; family Clostridiaceae; genus Clostridium_AD. Next base: position 129,220 of record CAYXOL010000004.1, on the reverse strand, counting down.
ACCTTTTTCGCTTTGATATACAAGTGCTGTATCATCCATTACATAATCATCAACAAAGGCCTCACCAACAAGTTGTTTACCAATAGGCTTTCTAATTTCGAAATCGTTTACTTGTGGTATTTCCCCTAAAAAAGTTATATGTTTGCTAACTTTAATAGGTTCTTTAGAAAGAATTAGATTGCACTTTTCTTTTAGTTCTTCTTTCAGAATAGGAGAACAAATTTTTAAATTATCTGCTATTTTTTCTTTAAATGCATCTGGATGAGCAATAATAGAAATATTATTTTTATGGTTTTGTGCAAAATAGTATTTTAATCCTCCTGTGTGATCATCGTGACCATGTGAAATAATAATAGCACTTATATTTTCTAGATCTACACCTAATGCATTTGAGTTTCTCATAAATAAATCAGAATACCCTACGTCAAGCAGTAAGCTAACGTCCTCGTCTTCGATATAGTACGAAACAGCAGGTTCACCACAATAATATTGGTCAATGTATGTATTATTATCTACCAAAACTTTTAGTTTCACCATTTTACCCCCTTTGCTTAATATAAAAAAAATCACTATGATCTAGAATTGATTTTTTGAACATCCAATTGGTATTAGATAAATTCAATAAGTTATGTTTCCTAAGTAGCTTGTTAAATCTATTTAATGCTTTTAGATTTATAAAATGACAGTAAGAATAAAATGAATAATATGAAAGAAATTTTAATGCTAATTAAATTATCTGGATACATGGTACTGAAAAGATTTACAGTATTGTATATAACAACAATAATAAATGTTATTACAATATACATATTGTTAATTCTTTTTCTAAATATAGCTATTAGTAACAGTATAGCTACATTTAATGATAATAATATATATTTCAGCAATAACAAACTTATCATTTTATGAAAATAAAATTCATTTAGGGCAAATGTAATAGTAAACAAACATAGTAAATAGATAGCGTACTTATATTTTATTATACTGCCATTAAATGTTATTATCAACGAAACAACTAAAATACCATACTGCTGAAAAAAATCTATACAACTTATTACAATTTATTACTTTATATTATATTGGATTACAAGTTTTCTAAAGCTATGCATAGATTTATATTAGCAAGCTGAGGGGAAGAATGTAGATATGAATTTTATGGCAGTGGATAATATGATGGATTAAAGAACAAATGAGCACTTAAATTCATAATATACATTGTGTATTTATATTGTGGAGGGAAAGCTTTGAAGAAATTGAATCCAGAAAATTTGAAAGTTAATTTTGGAAGGGGGATAAGTGAGGCTGAACCTATTATACCTAGAAAATATACCCTTACTCATTCAGATATTACGGGGGAATTGTTTTTGACAATTGCCGCAAAATATGATTATGCTAAAATCACCGATATGAGGGATGAAGTGTTAGGAAAATGGATTATGGATAATAAGGAGTATGCGCTTAGGGTTAATGTTATGGTAGATAAAGAAAAAAACCCAATAATGTCGGCTATCCGTAATGATATATTTGTGAGGGAACTCCCTTTAGCACTAGAGGCAATCGTTTATGGAGATAAGGAGCTTTTAAAAACTAATAGATTTTTATACAAAGCACCTATTTATGTGAAATTTAATTCTGTATATCCTGTGTTTAATCGCCAGGAACTTTGGGGAACTCTCTCAGATTATAAGTAATGATTTAATTCAGCATAAATATAACAAAATTTAAAACTCCGGCAAAGGATACCCAGGCTATATAAGGAATCATAAGATAAGCGGAAAGTTTATCTGTTTTATGAAACTCAAAAGCAGTTAAAAGAATGAATACTAATAATATAAGTAATTCTAAGAAAGCTATTGCATACAATCTAAATCGGAAAAATACAATGGACCAAAGAAAGTTTAAAAATAATTGAGTACCATATAAAACTAATGCTTTGCGCACTGGCTCTCCGGATTTACCTTTCATCCAAATTCTATATGCAGCTACAGCCATTAAAAAGTATAATATGGTCCATACTACAGGAAAAACCCATCCAGGAGGAAAAAAGGTTGGTTTAATGAAGTTTTTGTAATCGCTAGAGGAGGTCATACTTAAAAATCCACTTAGTAAACCTACGCCTTGTGCTAGTAAGACACTAATGATAAGAGCAATAATATTTTTTTCACCCTTTACTTTAAAAATACTAAACATATTTTATCTTCCTTTCTATTATTATTTATAATATATTTATCTACAAGTTGCTTTATACCTATAAGAATTTTTGGTGAAGGGTAACGTTGTTTTTAGATTAAAATGTTAGCCATATAAAAAGTGTTGCTTTAAATTATACTTTATATAATTTAAAGCAACACTTTATTTTTTTTGATTCTTTGTAACAGGCCTGGCTGGCTTTGCAGTTTTCCACCGTTTTAGTTTATAAGTATTCCTTGTTAAAAATTTTGCAACAAATTTAGGGAGATTCATCTCTATTATTTTATTTGATACTAGTTCTCTCATTTCAATCACTGTAATATCAGGTAAAGTGAATTTACCATGTTCATAACAATGGCTGCAATACATTTCGCTGAGGCTTTCGTCAGCTTCAGTTCCAGCATTTTTATCATCCTTATCCAGAGGCATTCCACAACTTTGACAATTAATGTATTTTTTCATCTTCATAAAATTTCACACTCCATCTCTCATATAAAAAGTAAGCTTTTAATTACATTTTAGTCTATAATATGTAAATTGAACACATAAATATAAATAATTTTTTTAATATAGCAAATACTAAAAGCATGACAATTTAAAGTCTACTATAACAAATTTATTAGAATAGTTATAAAATACTTTTAGCTTGACATATAATATAAAAATATATATACTTTGACTATCAAACTATTTGAAAATCAAAGCAAAGGGAGAGGGATAATTATGAAGTTACCTCCTTTAAAAATTGGAGAATTAATAGCAAGTATTCCTATAATTCAAGGCGGTATGGGGGTAGGAGTATCTCTTTCAGGTCTTGCAGCAGCTGTTGCAAATGAGGGTGGAATAGGAATAATATCTACTGCTCAAATTGGATATAATGAAGAAGACTTTGGAAACAATGCAAAGCAGGCAAATATAAGAGCATTAAGGAATGAAATTAGGCATGCTAGAAAGCTCAGTCCTAAGGGCATCATTGGAATTAATATTATGGTAGCTATGAATAACTATGAGGAAATAGCGAGAACAGCTCTAGAAGAAGGCATAGATTTAATAATATCTGGTGCAGGCCTTCCGCTTAATTTACCTAAAATAGCTAAGGACTTCAAAGCAAAGCTTGCACCTATAGTATCATCAGCAAAGGCAGCTACAATTATATCAAAAATGTGGGATAGGAAAGATAAGTGTGCCCCAGATTTAGTAGTGGTTGAAGGGCCTGAAGCAGGCGGACATCTTGGCTTTTCTATGGAAGCTTTAGTAGAAAAGAAAGCCCAAGACCTAAAACAAATAGTTAAAGAAGTTATTGAAGCAATAAAGCCTTTTGAAGAAAAGTATAATAAAAAAATTCCAGTAGTAGCTGCTGGCGGAATTTATACTGGAGAAGATATTGCAGAATTTATAAAACTTGGTGCAGCAGGGGTACAGATGGCTACTAGATTTGTGGCTACAGAGGAATGTGACGCTAGTTTAGCTTTTAAAATGGCATATATTAATTCAAAAGAGGAAGATATAAAAATAGTAAAGAGTCCTGTAGGAATGCCGGGGAGAGCTTTAAACAATAAGTTTATGAAGATTGTATCTGAAAAGGGATGTAAAGTAGATAAATGCTATTTATGCATAAAGGAATGTGACCCAAGACAAACCCCTTATTGTATTACAGAGGCTTTAATACAAGCAGTAAAAGGTAATTTAGATAATGGACTTATTTTTGTGGGAAGTAATGTTTATAAAGTAGATAAAATAGTCACCGTTAAAGAACTTATGAATGAACTAGTGAAAAATGCAGAGCTTGTTCTTTAAGCGCATAGTGTGATGAGCTTATTTTAATATTTAAGTTTGGATGTATTAGGAATATTTTTATTATTATGGAAAAAATATTGACAAATAATCCATCTAAAGATATACTTTGACTATCAAAGTATTTGGAAATCAAAGCGTAGGAAATGGTGATAAATATGAGCAAATCTATTAGAATTGTCAATGAACTTCTAGTAGAAAACTTTAATGATATATTACAAATAGAGCAGAGGGCACTGAAAGAAGGGATACTTAAGGAGCTGTCAATAACAGAAGTTCATACTATTGATGCAATAGGCATGTATCAATATAGAACTATGACAGAAGTATCGCAAGCTCTTAAAATAACTTTAGGTACTCTTACCACAGCTGTAAGCAAACTTCTGAAAAAAGGCTATGTAGATAGAAAAAGAGGGGAAGAAGATAGAAGATCAGTAATGATTGCCCTTACTAGAAAAGGCAAGCTGGCTTATAGAATACATGATAAATTTCATTCTGAAATGGTGCATGCAACTATAGATGGTCTTAATGATGATGAAGAAGAAATACTAATAAAATCTCTTGCAAAATTGAACGATTTCTTTAAAGAAAAATACAAATTGTAAGGTTAATGAAAGGGGCAATTAAGTTATGAATGAGGTACAAATAATTGGTACAGGAAGTTATGCTCCTCTAAACATAATGACTAATCAGCAAATGTCAGAGCTTGTAGATACTTCTGATGAATGGATTGTTTCTATGACAGGCATTAAGCAGAGACATATATCGCAAGGCGAAAATACTTCAGACCTCGCTACAAAAGCTGCTATGGAGGCATTAGAGGATGCAAATGTTAAACCGGAAGATATAGATCTTATAATTGTTGCAAGTACATCTCCGGATCAATTTGTTCCGGCCACTGCATGTATAGTCCAAGGAAATATTGGAGCAGATAATGCCATGGCCTTTGATATATCGGCAGCTTGTACAGGGTTTATATTTGCACTTGATATAGCAATGCAATTTTTGAGAAATGGTAAACGAAAAAGGGCTTTAATAATAGGCGCTGAGGTGTTATCAAAGATTGTTGATTGGACAGATAGAAATACTTGCATACTCTTTGGCGATGGTGCAGGAGCTGCAGTACTTGAGGTAGGAACCAAAAGGGGAATTATTTCTGTGGATTCATCCTCAGAAGGTAAAAAAAATGAGCTTTTAACTTGTCCAACAGTAGATGTAAAAAATACTTTTACTAGTGGTAAAGAGGACTTCAAAGCAAAAATAGATATGGATGGTAAAGAGATTTTTAGGTTTGCAGTAAATATTATTGTAAGTAGCGTAAATAAAATTTTAAAAGAAAATAATTACACCTTAGACGATATTAAGTATGTAGTTTGCCATCAAGCAAATTTCAGAATAATAGATTTTGTTGTTAAAAGGTTGAAGGCTGACAAAGATAAATTCTTTGTAAATTTAGATGAGTATGGAAATACTTCTGCAGCAAGTATAGCAATAGCCTTAGATGAAATGAATAAAACTAATTTATTAAATGCTGGAGATAAAATTATACTTGTAGGCTTTGGCGGTGGATTAACCTACGGAGCTTCATTAATAGAATGGACGATGAATAAATAAAACATTAGGAGGAATTAATAATGGTATTTGAAAAAGTTAAAAATGTAATAGTTGAACAATTGGGGTTAGACGAAGCAGAGGTTACTATGGAAGCGAATTTTGCTGATGATTTAGGTGTGGATTCTCTTGAAATATTTGAAATTGTAATGTCACTGGAAGAAGCGTTTGAAATCGAAATTCCAAATGAAGATATAGAAAACATTAAAGATGTAAAGGGAATTGTTAGTTATATAGAAGCAAAACTTAAATAGTATGAATTGTGGGGTTAGATAATTAGAGGGCTGAACTATTAAGTATATTAAAATTTACTTTATTTCAGTAAGTTAAAAAAGTATATATTACGCCAAGTGGGTTTTAGTGATATATGCTTTTTTTCTATAATTATCTAACCCTAACTATATACTTTTGAACAAGCAAGGAGAGATAACAATTAATAATTGTTATCTACTTATTAGGAATACAGGAGGGGTAAAATGTTTAATTCCGTATTTTTTGAAGATTTAGGTGTGAAATATCCAATAATACAAGGTGGAATGGCTTGGGTTGCAGACAGTAGTTTAGCATCTGCAGTATCTAATGCAGGGGGCCTAGGTATTATAGCTGCAGCCAACGCACCCGTTGATTATATAAGAGATGAAATTAGAAAAGCGAAAAAGTTAACAGATAAACCATTTGGTGTGAACATAATGCTACTCAGTGAGAATGCAGAAGAAATCGCACAGCTTGTATGCGACGAAGGTGTTAAAGTAGTTACTACAGGGGCAGGAAATCCAGGGAAATATATGGAGCTTTGGAAGTCATATGGAATCAAAGTAATCCCCGTGGTACCTTCTGTGGGCCTTGCGAGGCGTATGGAGAGAGCTGGAGCAGACGCAGTTATTGCAGAAGGATGTGAATCAGGGGGACATATTGGTGAACTTACAACTATGGCACTGGTGCCTCAAGTTGTTGATGCAGTTAATATTCCTGTAATTGCAGCGGGTGGAATAGGTGATGGGCGAGGCGTGGCAGCAGCTTTTATGCTTGGAGTACAGGGCGTTCAAGTAGGAACAAGGTTTTTAGTAGCAAATGAATGTACAATACATGAAAATTACAAAAATAAAATATTAGCAGCAAAGGATATAGATTCAGTGGTTACAGGAAGAGTTACAGGACACCCAGTTAGAGTATTAAAAAATAAACTATCAAGACAATTCCAAAAGCTAGAGAAGGAAAATGCCACATTAGAGGCTTTAGAGGAATTGGGAAGAGGCTGTCTACCAAGAGCAGCAAGAGAAGGCGATACAGATATGGGATCTGTTATGGCAGGTCAAATTGCAGGACTTGTGAAGAAAGAGCAAAGCTGCAAGGAAATTATAGAAGAGATGTTTACAGAGGCCGAAGCCGCTATTAGAAAGGTTATATAAAATAGGATATTAACATTTGATATAGAGGAATTTATGGGGAGTGGAATTATGAGTAAAATTGCTTTTATTTTTCCTGGACAGGGAGCCCAATATATTGGAATGGGCAAGGAATTATTTGATAATATAGAGGAATGTAGAGAGATATTTAATATAGCAGATAGTGAACTACATTTTGAACTCAGTAAAATGTGTTTTGAAGGTACAGGAGAAGAATTAAATATCACAGAGAATACTCAACCGGCTATTTTAACTACTAGTATAGCGACGCTTATGGCATTACGCCTGAAAGGCATAAAATGTGATGTAACTGCAGGACTTAGTCTTGGAGAGTACTCGGCACTTGTTTGCAGTGGAGCTATGGATTTTAAAGACGCCGTAAAGCTTGTTAAAAAACGTGGAAGATTTATGCAGGAGGCAGTACCGGTGGGAATAGGGACTATGGCAGCTATCATAGGACTTGAGGCTGAGGATGTTTATAAGGCTTGTAGTGAGGCGGAAACTTCTGGAATAGTAGAAATCGCTAATTTAAATTGCCCAGGGCAAATAGTGATTGCCGGGGAAATAGCAGCGGTGGAACTGGCCTGCGAAAAAGCTAAAGAAAAAGGTGCCAAAAGAGCAATGCTATTATCCGTAAGTGCACCCTTTCATACTTCAATGTTAAAACCCGCAGCGGATAAATTAGAAATTGAGCTTGAAAATATAAACCTTAAGGGTATTGATATACCGGTAATTACAAATGTTACTGGGGATTATGTAAAGTCAGTAGATGATATAAAAGCTAGTTTAAAGCTCCAAGTTATGAGTTCTGTTTTATGGGAAGATACAATAAGAAAGATGATATTAGATGGTGTTGATACCTTTGTAGAGATAGGACCAGGTAAGGTGTTAAGTGGCTTTGTTAAGAAGATAGATAGAAAACTCACAGTGGTGAATGTAGAGGACTTAGCATCTTTAAATAAAGCAGTACAACTGCTTAAGCCATAAAACTGATTAATTATATTGCATAATAAATAAGAGTTTCATAAGGAGCAAAGTCACTATAGAGGATGTAAAGGAGCATAGATATATGTTAAAAGGAAAAACAGCAGTAGTTACAGGAGCTAGCCGTGGTATTGGAAGAGCCATAGCATTAAAGCTAGCAAAACTTGGCGCAAATATAGTTGTTAATTATAGAAATAGTGTAGAGGCAGTACAGGAAGTAGTCAGTGAAATAGAATCATTAGGAGTTAAAGCACTAGCAGTTCAGTGTGATATAAGTAGTTATAGTGATGTAGAGAAGATGATGAAAAAGTGTATTGAAGTATTTGGAAGCTTGGATATTTTAGTTAATAATGCTGGTATAACAAAAGATGGTCTGATAATGAGAATGAAGGAAGAGGACTTTGATAGCGTTATAGATGTTAATCTAAAGGGCGCTTTTAATTGCACAAGGCATGTATCAGCAATTATGCTTAAGCAAAGAAGTGGTAGAATAATAAATATATCATCAGTGTCTGGGATTACAGGAAATGCGGGTCAAGCAAATTATTCTTCTGCAAAGGCTGGTATAATAGGTATGACTAAGGCTGTGGCTAGAGAATTTGCAAGTCGAGGAGTTACTTGTAATGCAGTAGCACCTGGATATATTCAAACTGATATGACGGAGGCTATGAATTCAAAGGCAAAAGAGGTTATATTAAATACTATTCCATTAAAGAGACTTGGAACGCCTATGGATGTGGCAAATGTAGTAGCATTTTTAGCTTCAGAGGAAGCTTCTTACATAACAGGTCAAGTTATAAACGTAGATGGTGGAATGGTAATGTAACATTAAAAACAATTAATACTGCACCTTTAGGTATACAAAACCTTTAGGTGATTAAGTACTTTTAGGTGATAGATTAAAGGAGGGTTTAGTTTATGAAAAATAGAGTAGTTATTACAGGTATGGGAGCAGTTACTCCTATAGGAAATGATGTAGTTGATTTTTGGAATAATGTAAAACAAGGTACTTGTGGCATAGATGTAATTAAGTCTTTTGATATATCAGAATTTAAATGTAAGTTGGGCGCAGAGGTTAAGGATTTTGATGTAACAGTTGCCTTAGATAAAAGAGAAGCTAGAAAAATGGATAAATATTGTCAGTATGCAATGGTAGCAGCAGAAGAAGCAATTAAAGATTCAGGACTTGACCTAGAGGCTATAGATAGTGAAAGACTAGCTGTAGTAGTTGGTTCAGGCATAGGTGGACTTGGTACTGTTGAGCAAGAACATAAAAAACTTATGGAAAAAGGACCCGGTAGAGTGTCACCATTTTTAATACCTATGATAATAGGTAATATGGCAGCAGGAAATATTGCAATAAAATATGGTGCTAAAGGTATGTGTACTAGTGTTGTTACGGCTTGTGCTACAGGGACTAATGCCATAGGAGATGCTTTTCACTTGATTCAAGATGGAAGGGCGGATATAATAATAGCAGGAGGAGCAGAGGGGTCAATAACACCACTGGCACTAGCAGGTTTTGCGGCATTAACAGCTTTAACTAAAAGTGAAGATCCATTAAGAGCTTCAATTCCTTTTGACAAAGAGAGATCTGGGTTTGTTATGGGAGAGGGCGCAGGTATAGTTATACTTGAAACACTAGAACATGCACAAAAAAGAAATGCAAAGATATATGCAGAGATAAAGGGTTATGGAGCAACTTGTGATGCCTATCATATAACTTCACCCTCACCTAGTGGTGAAGGTGCATCAAGAGCAATGGCAATGGCACTTAAAGATGGAGATGTCAAAGCAGAAGAAGTATCTTATATTAATGCACATGGAACAAGTACTCCATATAATGATAAGTTTGAAACTGCAGCTATAAAATTAGCTTTTGGAGAATATGCATATAAGATACCTATAAGTTCGACAAAGTCTATGACAGGTCATCTTCTTGGAGCATCAGGGGCTATAGAAGCTATAGTATGTATAAAAGCCTTGGAAGAAGGTTTTGTTCCAGCGACTATAGGATATAGTGTTCCAGATGAAGAATGTGATTTAGATTATGTTCCAAACGTTGGACGAGTAAAGCAGCTTAAATATGCAATCTCTAATTCACTAGGCTTTGGTGGCCACAATGCTACTATATTAATTAAAAAATGGGATGGTAAATAATTATGGATTATAAAAATATTCAAGAGTTAATAAAAACCGTTAGTGATTCACTACTTACATCCTTTGAAATTGAGACAGAAGGTATTAGAATAAAGATGGAAAAAAAAGAAGAGCAGGTCATGGTAGAGAAAGGCCATGTAAATGCGATGCCACTTCAATCGGTTATTAATGATTCATTAAACATACAAAGTACAGCTACAAATCAGATATCTGAGCAAAACACACAAAGCAATATAGCAAGTGCTATGGAAACTGTAGCTAATATAATACCTGAGGAAAATCTATTTGTAATTAAATCACCTATTGTTGGAACTGTTTACTGCTCTCCCAGTGAGGAAGCACAGAGTTTCGTAAAAGTGGGGTCAATGGTTAAAAAAGGAGACACACTTTGTATTTTAGAGGCTATGAAGCTTATGAATGAAATCGAAAGTGAAGTAGATGGCGAAATTGTAGAAGTGTTAGTTTTAAATGAAGATATGGTAGAGTACGGTCAGCCATTATTTAAAATACGTAAAAAATAGTGCAAGCAAAGCAGCATAGAGTTATAATCTGTCCACTGAGTTATATCAGTGAAAGGTGGAATTAATAATATGGAAAATATACAAAGTACTACTTTAAATATAAAACAAATTCAAGAGATTATTCCCCATAGATATCCATTTTTATTTGTGGATAAGGTAGAGGAGTTAGAACCAGGAAAAAGAGCTGTAGGGTATAAGAATATTACTATGAATGAGTATTTCTTTCAAGGACATTTCCCTGCAGAACCAGTACTTCCAGGAGTAATAATAATTGAGGCTCTTGCGCAGGTTGGAGCAGTAGCACTTTTAAGTATGGAAGCCTACAAAGGTAAAATTGCATACTTCGGTGGTATTAATAAAGCTAGATTTAGAAAGAAAGTAGTTCCAGGAGATGTACTTAAGCTTGAGGTAGAGATAATAAAAATGAAGGGACCTGTTGGAATTGGAAAGGCAGTAGCTACGGTAAATGGATCAAAGGTTGCAGAGGCTGAAATAACGTTTGCAGTAGGACTCTAATAATAAATTTAAGGCAGGGAAGGTAAATAATATGTTTAAGAAGATATTAATTGCTAATAGAGGCGAAATAGCAGTAAGAATAATTAGGGCTTGTCATGAAATGGGTATTCAAACTGTGGCAGTATATTCTGAGGCAGATAAAACTGCCCTTCACACCCAGATGGCAGATGAGGCTATATGTATAGGACCAGCCAAATCCAAGGATAGTTATTTAAACATGCAAAATATTCTGAGTGCCACAGTGATTTCAGGTGCAGAAGCAATTCATCCTGGATTTGGATTTTTATCTGAAAACAGTAAATTTGCTCAGATGTGTGAGGAATGTAATATAAAATTTATAGGGCCAGATTCACAAAATATCGATAATATGGGTAATAAGCTAAAGGCAAGAGAAATCATGATAAAGGCTGGTTTACCAGTAGTACCTGGATCAGATGGAGAGATAGCTTCTGAGGCAGATGCTATAAGCTCAGCTGAGAAAATAGGATACCCTGTAATGATAAAGGCTTCAGCAGGTGGCGGGGGTAGAGGTATAAGAGTTGTTACAAAAGTAGAAGAACTTATACCTGCTTACAATACTGCTAAAACGGAGTCTAAAACAGCTTTCGGGGATGACACAATGTATATGGAGAAGTTTATAGAAGAGCCAAGGCATATAGAGTTTCAAATACTTGCAGATGAGCATGGAAATGTTATTCATCTTGGCGAGAGGGATTGCTCTATACAAAGACGGAATCAGAAGGTAATAGAAGAGGCGCCAGGAATTGCAATGACGCAGGAACTTAGAAAACAGATGGGTGAGGTTGCGGTTATTGCAGCTAAGTCTATTAATTATAAAAATGCTGGAACCATAGAGTTTTTATTAGATAAGTATGGAAAGTACTATTTTATGGAGATGAACACAAGGATACAGGTAGAACATCCAATAACAGAAATGATCACTGGTGTAGACCTAGTTAAAGCTCAGATAATGATTGCTTCGGGACAAGTGCTTCCTTATAAGCAAGAGGATATAAAAATTCAGGGGCATGCTATAGAATGTAGAATAAATGCAGAAAACCCAGATAAAAATTTTATGCCTTGTCCAGGTGAAATAAAATCACTTCATCTTCCAGGGGGAAATGGAGTAAGGATTGATAGTGCAGCTTATCAAGGATACAAAATTCCACCTAACTATGACTCCATGATAGGCAAACTTATAGTACACGGAAAAGATAGACAAGAAGCACTTTGTAAAATGAGAAGGGCCTTAGGGGAGTTTATAATCCAAGGCGTGGATACTAATATAGATTTTCAAATTAAAATAGTGAATAATGAGAATTTTATAAAAGGAAACTTTGATACTAGCTTTATTAGTAAAGAATTTAAAAATCTTTAAAAAAGCAGCTAAAAGCATGCTAGAAATCAACTTTTGATTCTGAGCTGAGTGAGAGTATGGTTTTAGAAAGGGGTAGCTATATGTTTGAATTTAAACGTATATTTAAAAAGAGTAGATATATTGAAGTTAAAAGTTTAGAAAATGAAAATGGCGAGAAAAAACCTAATATCCCTTCAGGAATGTGGGTTAAATGTGAAAGCTGTGGTAAAATCCTTTATAGCAAGGATTTAGAAAATAGCATAATGACTTGTGAAAATTGTAGAACACATTTTAGAATTGGATCTAGAGAAAGAATAAATTACACTATAGATAGTGGAACATTTGTAGAATATGATGTGGATATGATTTCAGCTAATCCTATAGATTTTGAAGGTTACGAAGATAAACTTCAAAGTCTTAGAGATAAAACGTTACTAAATGAAGCTGTAATAACTGGAGAAGGAAATATAAATGGACAGAGTACGGTAATTGCAGTGATGGATAGTAATTTCATGATGGGAAGCATGGGGTCAGCTGTTGGGGAAAAAATCACAAGAGCTATTGAAAAAGCCACAGAAAATCAAAAGCCAATTATTATTTTTACAGCTTCAGGTGGGGCTAGGATGCAGGAAGGCATATTCTCTTTAATGCAAATGGCTAAAACTAGTGCTGCTATTGCAAGACATAATGATAAAGGATGCCTTTATATAACGGTTCTTACAGACCCTACTACGGGAGGGGTAACTGCAAGTTTTGCAATGCTTGGAGACATAATAATAGCTGAGCCTAACGCATTAATAGGGTTCGCAGGTAGAAGAGTTATAGAACAAACAATAAAGCAACAATTGCCTAATGGATTTCAAAGGGCCGAATTCTTGCTCTTGAAGGGTTTTATAGATATGGTGGTGGATAGAAAAGCTATGAAGGATACCTTAGCTGAGATACTTAGTATTCATTCATAGGGAGTTTAGAGTGATAAGTAACAATAGGGAGGCAATTTTATGGGAACTTTACCTTTTGAAAAACACATGTTTGAGCTTAAAAGTAAAATTGATGAACTTAAAAATTTATCAACAGATCAAAATATGGATTTAGAAAAAGAAATAAGACAAATGGAAGTTAAACTATATAATATGCAAAAGGAAGCCTATAAAAATTTAACAGCTTGGGATAAAGTAAGCATTGCAAGGCTGGTGGAACGTCCTACTGCGCTTGATTATATAAACAGAGTCTTTGAAAATTTTATGGAGCTACATGGAGATAGGTATTATGGGGATGATCCCGCTATTGTAGGTGGAATTGCAAGACTTAATGGTATCCCAGTAACTGTTATAGCTCAGCAAAAGGGGAATAACACAAAGGAAAATATAAAGAGAAACTTTGGAATGCCAAATCCAGAAGGATATAGAAAAGCTTTAAGGCTTATGAAACAAGCAGAAAAGTTTAAAAGGCCCGTTATTTGTCTTGTAGATACTCCAGGTGCATATTGTGGACTGGGAGCAGAGGAAAGAGGCCAAGGGGAAGCAATTGCTAGAAATCTTATGGAAATGTCAAACTTGAAAACACCAGTAATATCTATAGTTATAGGTGAAGGCGGAAGTGGTGGAGCTTTGGCGCTAGCAGTAGCGGATGAGGTTTGGATGCTAGAGCATGCTATTTATTCTATTTTGTCGCCAGAAGGTTTTGCTAGTATATTATTTAAAGATGCAAGTAGGGCTAAAGAAGCTGCTAATACAATGAAAATAACAGCTCAAGATTTAATAAATTTTGGAATAATAGATAGAATTATAAAAGAGCCTCTAGGGGGAGCACATACTAATGTAGATGAGATGGCATTAAGTATCAAGCGTAATTTAGTGGAGTCCATTAATAGATTAATAAGCGAGCCTATAGAAGCACTGCTTACTAAGAGATACTATAAATTTAGAAAGATTGGGCAAGTAGTAGAATAAATAATCACTTTATAAAATAGTCCATAAGCTATATTCTGATGTTTTTTAGAAAAGTATATATACTTTTCTTTTTTTTTGTATTGAAGTGTATGGATAAATCATACATAATAGACAAGAGAGTAATATTTATCAGAATGGCAAAGGGGAATTGAGTTATGAGCAAAATAAATAGTGAGACAGTTTTAGTAATAGATTCAGGATGCGATTTACCTTTAGATTATATTGGTCAAGAAAATATAGTGCCAATTGGTTTAGTTTGCAATTTTAAAGGTGAGACAATAGAGGATGATTTCGGGAAAAAATTTATTCGTAAGGACTTTTATGATGCTTTAAGGCAAGGAGAAATGCCTACTACATCGCAAATAAATAGTCAAAGATATGTAGAGATCTTTAAAAATTATGTTAAGCAAGGAAAATCTATAATATATATTGTTATGTCCTCTGGAATATCTGGAACTATAAATAGTGCTAATATAGCAAGAGAAACTATACTTGAAGACTTCCCAGAGGCAGATATAAGTATAGTAGATAGTAAATGTGCAAGCCTCGGGCAAGGGCTTTTAGTTTATTATGCTTATGAAATGCTAAAAAAAGGAAGTTCAAAAGATGAAATAGTTGCTTGGACTCAGGAAAATAAACTTAAGATTAACCATTGGTTTACAGTTAGTGATTTAAACCACCTAAAAAGAGGTGGAAGAATATCAAGTTCAGCTGCAACTGTTGGTACCTTGCTTAATATAAAACCCGTTTTGTTTATGGATAATGAAGGATTACTTACTCCTTTTTCTAAATGTAGAGGAAGAAAAAAGGCAATACACACCTTAGTTGAAAAATTTAAAGAAAGAACGGATACCAATATACCTCAAGTTATTGCCATAGGGCATGGAGATTGCATTGAAGACGCATTAATTCTTGAGGAATTGGTTCGCGAAAATGGAAATGTTAAAGACGTGATTTTAAATTACGTTGGCACAGCCATAGGGTCTCATACAGGACCAGAAATATTAGGATTATATTTTATGGCCAAGGAAAGGTAAAATTAAAAGTATATTATTGGTAATAAAACCGCAATTATAATTTTATTTAATACTGAAAAAAGGAGATGTCGGTTGACATCTCCTTTTTTCAGTGTGCAAGTATTATTTTGTTTCTTTTCCCAATTTCTTAGATTCCTTAGAAACGCCTATTTCGTTTGCAGTTTCCATTCTCATCTTAGATAATTCTTGTTTTGTTTTTGGATTAGCCTTTTTATTATCTTTGCTGTTTTTGTTGTCTTTATGTGACATTATATAGACCTCCTTGTATTGCTTAAGAGAAAAAAACAATGGTTAATTGTTTTTTTCTCTTGCTAATAAATATCTTCAATCAATAATATAACCAAAATTGCAAAATGTATTCCAAAAAAAGTGTGGTTTATTAATAAAACAATAGGATTTATAGGTTGCGGCAATATGGCACAAGCTATGATAGCTCGAATAGCTAAATTTAATTTAGCATTAATTGCAGCTCCGCAGGAGATGATTTAATTAATATTTTACTTATGTACAACCGTTTTGTATTAGTTTTTCTTTAAATAAATCGCAAAAATCATAAAAGTTATCTGGAACAAGATTTAAGATGGGGAATGAAAAAATGAAAAATTTATTTGAAAAGGTTTCAAGCCTATTTTTAGTTGCTTTATTACTTACGACTATGTTAGGTTCTCAAAAGGCTTTTACTAGAATATGCCCCATAACCGAACGTTCATAAAGTTGATTTATATATTTTCCAACCGCTAAAATATAAAGTTATATAAAGATTACTCTAACAACACCACTAGTAGTGAAATTTAAGGATGCAGACATTGAAAAGGTTGTAAGAGAAGCTATAAAAAACCAGAATGTGAAATATACAAAAGCGATTTAACTGAAATTTCATACTTAAATGATGATGAAAGAAACATATCCAGGCTAGAAGAAATCGAAAATCTAACTAACCTCAACTAAATTAGAAAAAATAATATTAAGTGGAAATAAAATAAAAAACATATATTTTATATCAATTTAATGAGAAAATATAAATAAGAATATTTACTTAGGAGGAAATAACAATATGAATAAAACAATAGGATTTATAGGTTGCGGTAATATGGCACAAGCTATGATAGGTGGAATAGTAAAATCTAATTTAGTGTCTAGCGAAAAAGTAATAGCAAGTAATCCATCAGATAATAGTTTGAATAAGGTAAAAGCGGAATATAATATTTTAGTAACGCTGGATAATAAAGAAGTTGCAAAGTTTTCTGATATAGTAATATTAGCTATAAAACCAAATAAGTATTTTCAGGTCATTGATGAAATAAAACCATATTTAAAGAAAGAAGTACTCATAGTAACTATAGCTGCGGGTGTAACCCTAGAGGATATGAGCAGTGTGCTTGGAGCTGCTTCAAAGGTTATAAGAACTATGCCAAATACTCCAGCGCTTGTAGGCCAGGGAATGAGTGCACTGTGTGCTAATAAAAATATAACTAAAGAAGAATTACAAGAGGTAGTAAGTGTTTTTGAAAGCTTTGGAAGAATAGAGATATTAGAGGAAAATCTTATGGAAATAGTTCCAGCGGTAAGTGGTTCCTCCCCAGCTTATGTGTATATGTTTATTGAAGCGTTGGGAGATGGCGCTGTACTTCAAGGAATGCCAAGAGACAAGGCTTATAGAATGGCAGCTCAAGCGGTGCTAGGAGCAGCTAAAATGGTACTAGATACTGAGCAGCACCCAGGTAAACTTAAAGATAATGTATGTTCTCCAGGAGGAGCGACCATAGAGGCAGTATATACCTTAGAAAAGAATAATTTTAGGGGTTCAGTAATTTCAGCTATGGAGAGTTGCACAGAAAAGGCAATTAAGATGGGTGAAAAATAAAGTATAATTTCAATTGTAAAACAGCCTATGCGAGAGATTGTACTTTTCAGGGCTGTTTTTTATATTCAAAGCTACAGTGCAGTTGCCATAAGTAAGAACAGAGTTTATACTTTGTTTATAATTTGTTTATAGAAAGTAAAGACATATACCTTAAAATAGAATTATGGAAGGCTTTCATTCTTAAATATTAATTTAAATAAAAGTAGATTTAAATAAAAGGAGATTTTACAAAATGAAATTCAATAAAAAAACCACCACAATAATAAGTTTTGCTCTAGGTACGATAATGTTTACAACTACTGCCATTGCTCAGGTAATAACTAAAAGTGGATACGATCAACTTAAGGATTCTGTAAAATATACAGCGGAAAGTTGTACCACAAGGTTATCAAGCTATACTATGGACAGCTCGGTTATTCTAAAGGATAACGCTACTGTTATTTATTCGCAAAACACCCTTGATAAAGTTGATGTAAAAAATGGAGCTAAGGAAAATGTATCAACTAAAATGGAAGGTTCAAAGGAGACAGAGAATTATAGCTATTCAGACAAAAAAAGTTCTATATATAAAAACAGTGAGCAAAATGTTTATTATATAAGTGATTTTGCTACAACTAGAGAAAATATAACCACTAAAAACCCTTTTAAAGAAAAAGAAGCTGGTGATATGGAGAAAATCGTAGATGCTCTTGTGGGTAATTTAAAAGAAGCGGTTGTAGTTACTGAAAATTCGGATGGAACTAAGACATTATCTGGGTCACTTAGCGAATCCCAAATACCAGCTTTAATTAACGCAGTGGTATCTCTTCAATCTAAGAGTCAATTGGGTTATAGCAATAATAATGAGAGCAACATGCCTAAAATAACAAAGGATGTATTTGTAAAGGAAGTTAAGGGGAATATGGTAACGACTAAAGAGGGGTTCATTCAAACTGTTCTTGGCAGTGGAGTAGTTTCTGGTAAAGATGAAAAAAATGCAGAGCATAAATTAACCTTCGAGCTACTTGTAAAGTTCAGCAATATTAACTCAACTAAGGTAAATAAACCAGATCTTTCTGGTAAAAAAGTAGAAAAGAATATAGAACAAGATTATAGTAAATTAACTAATGCTGAAAAATATATAGGAAAATATAAAACAGATATTTTAATAGATAAGGGAGAGAGTTTTGTAAAAATAGGAGAAGAAATCTTAGATGTTACTGCAATAGACGACAAGGGCATTAGCGGAAGACATTATGTAGAATATGCAAAAGGATATGAAGAATATGCAACGGATAAAGATGACTTTAAATTTGATGCTAAATTCGATGAAAATAACAAGCTAAATGCAAGTTTTAATGGTGTAGGAACTTTAAATAATGAGATAAAAGGTAATGTGTCTATAGATGCAAGATCAGCAAAAATATACTTTAACTTAGATGGTAGCAGAAGTGGAAATGTTATCTTTGATGGTCAATTTAGTAAAGTATTTAAGTAATAGTAAATAAGTTAAAGTGTATTAAAGTAAGGTATTATAAAAAAATAAATATGACACAGGAAAATAAATAACAAGTAAAACGTCTATTATACTTACTTGTTATTTATTTTCCTGTGGTTACTAAATTTGGGAGGTATACAAATGGATAAAGTTATTGAAATCAAAAACCTTTCCAAGCTATACAAAAACGGAAGAGGTATAACAGATATTAACCTTGATATACATAAAGGTGAAATTTTCGGATTTTTAGGACCCAATGGTGCGGGTAAGACCACTGCTATGAAAATTATGACGGGGCTTATAAAACCAGACAGTGGAGATGTTAAAATTTTAGGGCATAGTATACTTGAAGAACATGAGCTTGCAATGCAAAAGGTAGGCTGTATTATTGAAACAGCAGAATCCTATCTTTATTTAACAGCTTATGAAAATTTAAAACAATTTTCAAGGTATTATAAAGATGTTGATGATGAAAGAATTAATGAAGTTTTAGAACTTACAGGAATGTTAAAATATAAAAATGAGAAACCAAGAAAATTTTCACTGGGAATGAAACAAAGACTTGGAATTTCAGCTGCAATTTTATCACGGCCTCAAGTTATTATTTTAGATGAGCCTTTAAATGGACTTGATGTTGAAGGAATGATTTCTATGAGAAATATAATAAAAGATTTAGTAGAAAAAGAAAAAGCTACATTTTTCATATCAAGCCATCTTATTCATGATGTTGAACTTACTTGTACTAATATTGGGGTGCTATACGATGGTCGTATGCTTAATGTAGATAATATGAAAAATATATTAAACAATTATGCAACTCTTGAAAATTATTTTGTTAGCGAGGTAGAGAGAAATGGTAGAATTTAAAGCTGCTTTAACGAATGAGATTGAAAAACTATATAAAAGGAAAAAAGTCTTAGTTGCGATGATTATATCGCTTATTTTTATTATACTAGGACAGTTATCCATGGTGGTATTCAGGACTGGGTTCGGACTGCGTGTGGTTTCAAGTATGGACTTTCCCATAATGGTACTATCAGTAGTAGTAAATACCATTCTGCCACTATTTACGGCGCTAGTTACCATAGAAAGCTTTTCTGGAGAATTTTCACAAAATACTATGAAGATAGCACTTACAAGACCTATTTCAAGATTGAAGTTTTACAGCGCAAAATTAACTGCAATTATGTTATTTATACTTGCAAACCTTTTATTTGTGATGATTTTTTCAATATTGGCTGGCTGTCTTTTTAATTCAAATTCCTTTTCTATAGGAAGCATTTTAAAAATCTTGATTTCTTATATTATCACATTAATGCCTATGGTGATTTTATCAATAATAATTGTATTTTTTACAAATATAATTAGAAGTGGCATAGGTGTATTTTTTCTATCCATTTTTGTTTTCGTTATTTTTAAGGGGCTTGGAATTATTTTTTATAGATTTTCGGGTATATTTATTACCTCAATGTTGAACTGGTACACTCTATTTTTAATGGAAACTATACCTACTTTTAAAATCTTTCTTCAATTTATGATGATGCTCAGCTATGGTATAATATTTTTTACAGCAGGATATTATTTGTTTGATAAAAGAGAATTCTAAATGATTAGTTAAATCAAGGTAAGAAATTTTTGGGGTGATAAGGATGAATATAAAAAAGCGGTTAATTCTTTCTAATACTATAACTATAGTAATTCCCATTGGTATTACAATTATCGCTGCATTCCTATTTGTTTTTGTATCTACAAAAATGTTTAATAAGGGTGTAAGCTATGATAATTTTAAAAAAATTATAGCTATAAAAACCGAATTATCTGATACTAAAAGTGTCATATGGAAACAAAATTTTCAGGATATAGAAGATCCAAGATTTCAGAAGTATTTGCACCAAAAGCTAGCAAATATAAATGGAGAACTTATAATTATTAAAAGCGATGTTGTTATTTTCACTTCCAAGGATATAAATAAAATCGATATAGAAAAATGTTTATTAGAATCAGAAAGTAAAGCTGAAAAGAAAATAGTTGAAATTGATTCTAAAGCCTACATGGTTGAAGTAGCAACAATCAGGTTTAAAGATGATGTGTTAGGCCATGCCATTTTACTTACCCCAACTTTTGAGTATTCAGATATACTTGAAAAGTTTATAATATTTATACTTGCCATATTTATTATGACTTTTATAGCGGTTAATATCGTTATGTCCTATCTGCTGTCAAAAAGGATAATAAAGCCACTATCTCTTTTAAAAACAGCAGTAGGAGAAATTAGCAAAGGTGACTTAAGTATTGAAATTACTGAAGATGGCGATGAAGAAATTGTGGATTTATGTGCTGATTTTGAAAAGATGAGAATACAACTTAAGGATTCTATTATCTTAAAACAGAAGTACGATGATAACAGGACAATGTTAGTATCCAGTATATCTCATGATCTTAAAACACCTATAACTTCAATAAAAGGCTATGTTAAAGGTATTTTAGATGGTGTTGCAAATACTCCTGAAAAGACAGAACGTTATTTGAAGACTGTTTATTCAAAAGCAGAACAGATGGATGTTATGATTAATGATTTACTTTTATATTCAAAATTAGATTTAAGTCAGCTTCCATTTAACTTTGAAAAAACGGATATTATAGATTATTTTAACTATTGTATTCATGAAAGTTCAATAGACCTTGAAAAATCAAATATAAAAATTTGTTTAAAAAACCATCTGAAAACTGCAAAATTCGTTAAAGTTGATAGAGAAAGATTCATGAGGGTTGTACTGAATATCATTGATAACTCTCGTAAATATATGAACAAGGAGCAAGGTGAAATTACAATAATGCTTAGAGAGACTAATTCCAGCATTATTATTGAGATAAGGGACAACGGATGCGGCATTGATGACAGGGATGCCAATAAAATCTTTGATAGGTTTTACAGAGCAGATTTCGCAAGAAGTGAGGCCAATGGAAGTGGACTTGGACTTGCCATTGCAAAACAAATTGTAGAGGGACATAAAGGGAAAATATGGGCTGTAAGTCATGAAACTAATGGAACTAGTATATTGATATCACTTGGAAAAATATTAGAAGGGTAGAGGATTATTATGAAAAGAATTTTAATAGTCGAAGACGATGTGTGCATTGCTGAACTTGAAAAAGATTATTTAGAGCTAGAAGGCTTTGAAGTTAAAATATGTAATAATGGTGTAGAGGGATTAAATGCCTTAAAAACAAATAAATTTGATTTGCTAATTCTTGATGTTATGCTTCCTAAAATCGATGGGTATACTATTCTTCGTAGTTTGCAAGAGGATAAGGATATTCCAGTTTTAATGGTTTCTGCAAAAAAGGAAGACATTGATAAAATAAAGGGTCTCAGTCTTGGTGCAGATGACTATATTACAAAGCCCTTTAACCCAAGTGAACTAGTTGCCAGGGTTAAGTCTCATATTAGAAATTATGAGCGAATAAAAAATAAATTTAATGGTAATATCAAAAGTAGCACTCTTATAATAAGAGGACTTGAAATAAAAAAAGATTGTAGGCAGGTATTTATGAACGGAGAATCAGTAAATCTGGCACAAAAGGAATTTGATCTGTTACTTTATCTTGCTGAAAATCCCAATAGAGTATTTAGTAAAGATGAACTATTTGAAAAGATTTGGGGATTTGATGCTATAGGAGATACTGCAACTGTTACAGTGCATATTGGCAGGGTTCGAGAGAAAATTGAAGCATCTACATCTGATCCACAATATATTGAAACCGTTTGGGGTACTGGGTACAGGCTTAGGGTATAAAACATACTCTAAATCTGTACTTTTTCAGTTTATTAGGAGTAATATTTGTTATATGAGAAGAATATATAATTAGAGAAGACCGTGAAAATTTTATAAAATCTATTGACACGAGAACAGATGTTCGATATACTATAAATATAGTATAAAGAATAAAAATACCTGTAAAGTATTTTTCAATATATAGTTACTGTATTTTATAGCAGCTTGAAGTTACAGCGAAGCTGCACTTTTAATGGACCACTATAGTGGATTATTTAACTGGAGGTAAAACAATATGGAAACAAAGGATTTATGGGTTAAGATAAATTATTCAAACCAAGGTAATGATAGTTTAGCAATAACTTATACTGATAGTACAAACAACGTTAATCATGCATCTAAGTATTTAATTTGTGGTGGAATGTATAATAGAAATGGTGGAACTATAATGTTTAAGGCAAAGGACATTGAGGAAGCTAAAGAGATAGCTAACAATAATCTAGTAGGCAATGCTGGTTCTAACAAATATGAGAAGTTTAAAGGAATTATATAGTAAGCAATTAATCATTTTTAATATAAAAGGATATTCTGAGATTTCAGAGTATCCTTTTATGACGTTTAACGGATAATATAAGTTATATATAATATTAAATGGTAAATTCAATATTATTAATTACGATATCCAATTGATCTACTAATGAAACAATTGAATCAACTTCATGAGCATTAGCATCAGAGCTACTTTTTATAATTTTAACTTCTGGTCTTAAAGCAAAGTTAGGAAATACAGCTGTTACAACAGCTGTATCACCAGTGCTTAGTTTTACTAGTGTTCCAGGTGGGTATGGAACAACTGCCTTAGAAAATGCCTTAACCATATCATAATCAAATTGAGTATCCCCATGGGCCAGTATATATTCAACAGCATCATTAGGACTCATAGCTTTTCTATAAGGTCTGTCCGAAGTAAGTGCATCATATACGTCGGCAATAGCAACAATTCTAGCAAACTTATTTATAGACTTATCCTTTATGTTATCAGGATATCCGAATCCATTCATTTTTTCATGGTGTTGAAGAGCAACAATCCTAGCGGGAGCAGATATATCCAAAGAACCCTTTAAATAATCATAACCTTTTGTAGTATGTAGCTTCATAATTTTAAACTCTTCATCAGTTAAGGGACCAGGTTTTAAAAGTAAGTCTTTTGGAATAAGTACTTTGCCTATGTCATGTATCAATGCACCCATACATAAAGTGTAAAGTTCATTTTGATTGAGTTGCAATTGAACTCCAAGTACTAGAGAAATTACAGCTACATTTACAGAATGTTGGTAGGTATAATTATCCATACTCTTAATGTCTACAAGATTAATCATTACATTTTTCTTACTTATAATTTCATCAATTATATCTTTTGCAATATTTCCTATAGATTCGAAATATGATTGCTTTTCTTTGGAAAATTTTTTTTCGTTGAAATTTATATTATTAGAATGTAAACTGTATTTTTCAAAGCTATAAAAAGTTTCTTTTATGGCTTTTATAGCATTTTGGCGTAATTCAGGTTTTATTACATCTTCTATCATAATATCGCTGTATTTATCATTAATATAAATAGAATAAATTTTTAAACGCTTAATTCTTATTAAAAAAATTTCAGTTAACATAACACCTTCTCTTAATAGAACTCTCCCATCATTATCAAATATAGTTTTAGCCAAATAATCCCCTGGTTTTGAAAGCTCTATTGGTATAAGCCTCATAAATACATCACACCCCAAATATAGTAAATTAAGATATATAGATATAGTATATTTTACACCATTTAAAGTGAATAACACAACATAAAATGTAAAATTTGGTATATAAACATATATATTATCTAAGCATAAGGAAAAATATAATCTTAATGGGGATATAAAAGTGTGGAGAGCTGAAAATTTTGAGAAGAGTACTAGAATTCTAATGGGTGAGAGTGCGGAGATAATGGAGGTCAGCGCGAAAGAAGTTATGAATTAAATTAAAAAGATTTTCGAATAAGGTTGAATACTTGCAATTATAAACTATAATTAAAGGTGGAACTATCGATAGAGCATATAATCTTAAAAACATAGGATCACGTAGAAATGAGTTATATGACTTCAAACTAAACTGTAGTTGAAATTGATGGTTTGAATAATTTTAATTAGGAGGAAATGTAATGAGCATACTATCACGAAATGATATTTGCTGGTGTGGCAGTGGGAAAAAGTATAAAAAGTGTCACATGGAGCAGGATCTATTTATAAGTAATATAGAGCAAAAAGTAGGGTATAAAATACCTAGGGATATTATGAAAACAGAAGAGCAAATAGATGGTATAAGAAAGAGCTGCCAGCTAACTCATGAGATACTTGATATGGTGGGTGAGAGAATAAAAGTTGGAATAACTACAAATGACATAAATACATGGGTACATGAATATACTGTTGAGCATAATGCATATCCAGCGCCACTAGGCTATAGTGGTTTTCCTAAGAGTGTATGTACTTCAATAAATGATGTAATATGCCATGGCATACCGGATGATACAGTTCTAAAAGATGGCGATATAGTCAATGTAGACGTGACTTGCATATTAGAGGGCTATTACGGCGACGCCAATAGGATGTTTATAATTGGGGAGGCGTCAAAAGAAGCAATAGATTTGGTACGCGTATCAAAAGAGTGCCTTGACCTTGGAATAGAGCAGGTCAAACCTTACAATACACTTGGAGATATAGGAAATGCAATTCAGCAGCATGCGGAAAGCCTTGGATATTCTGTAGTATATGATTATGGTGGACATGGCGTTGGGCTTGAGTTTCATGAGGAACCTTTTGTACCCCATATTGGCAAAAGTGGTGAGGGCATGATATTACTACCTAATATGACCTTTACTATTGAACCTATGATAAATGTTGGTAGGCCAGAAGCTGATGTGCTTGAGGATGATTGGACAGCTGTTACAATAGATGGGTCATTGTCATCTCAATGGGAGCATACAATACGTGTTACTGAAACTGGATACGAGATACTAACTTAATACAGGAGCATATAAAAAACACCTTCATTCTGGAGGTGTTTTTTATTGATGTAACAACAGTATTATAAATGTCGCTTTAGTAGTGATATTTGGCATTATATATAAAAAAATAGCTAAGGGTTATAAGAATTTGTTATAATGATAGATAAGTACAAATTTTAAATACATTATAAAAAATAGAAAATAATAGAAAAATTATTCTGAAAAGTAATGATAATATACAAAAAATGTGTTATATTTGTATTGTACACAGGGGTAATGGGAAAATTAGTATTTTAAAACTTTGTTTTATGGATTAATTAATATTTTAGGAAGTGATTTAAATGGAAATTATCAACAATAGGTATAGAATAGTTAAATGTATAAAACAAAACAGGGTAGTTTCCAGTTATGTAGTAAATGACATAATAAAAAATCATGATACTGTACAATTAAATATTATTAATTCAGAATATTTGGAAAAAGAATTGATAGAATTCTATACAAAAGAGTTTACTAGTTTAACTAATTTAAACTGTAAAAATATAATATCTATATATGATTTTGACTTAGTTAATCTGTTAGATAATAAAAAATTAAATGATAAAGTGTATTTTTATACAAATGAGTATGTGCAAAGCAACTGTAATATTTTAGAAAATAAAAGTGAAATAAAAGATGAAGAAATGTTAGAGTTGTTTATAGAAATTTCCAGAAGTATAAACTATCTTCATTTAAAAGGATTTATTTATGGAGACATTAATTTATCTAATATTATAGTTTCAAATATAGTAAGCAGTGAAAAATATTGCATTAAATTTAAAGATTTTGCCACAATTGAACTTGAAAATCAGGGGTTCTGGCAGAAAGAGAATAATGAAGATTATTTTAAGGCACCAGAAATATTAGCAGGTGAAAAAAAAAGTATACTTAGTGACATATATTCTTTAGGGGTATTATTTTTTATTATGTACATGAAAAATATAGATCATAATTTCACCATTGATGAAGAAAATGTATCTCTAAGTGGGTTCAGAATTAGCCAAATTATGAATGAAAATGAAAATTTCAATATAAAATTTGAAAAAATAATAAATAAAATGATACACACTGATGTTGAAATAAGATACAAAAGTGTTTTAGAACTAGTTATGGATATAAATGATGCTTTTAATAAGAAATATGATTCATACAGAAAAGAAGAAATAGAAAAATTAAACTTCAATTTAAAAATGATAGGCAGAGATGATGAAGTGCATAAAATTTTAAATATATATGAATCTATCAAAAGCAAAAGCAATTACAATTCTTCTGTGCTAATTCATGGAGAATCAGGTATTGGTAAAACTAGGTTTCTTAATTCAATAAAGCACCTTTTTTCTTTAAATAAGGTAAATGTTTATAGCAGTTTTATGTTGGATGCTGCTAATAAAAATAACAATAAGGCGTTTGTAGATATATTAAAACAATTTATTTCTGAATGTGAACCAGAAGTTCTAGAAAGATATGAGTCGGAACTAGTAAAATTCATCCCCGAACTAGGTGGCAAAAAGACAATAATACCATCAGAACCATTAAGTGGGGATAAAGAAAAGTTTAGGCTTATACATTCTGCAACGGGTTTTATAGAAGAATGTATAAACAACAAACCAGTAGTTATTATTATTGACAATTTTCACTTAACTGATGATTTTACCATAGAGTTAATAGAATATCTTATGAGGAAAAAACTACCCAATAAAAATATTATGGTGATAATGTCCTATTGTGATGGAGAATGTGTGTTAAATAAGAAATTTACAGAATTTAATAAAAGCATATCTCAGATGGCTGGCACAACTAATATTTTCTTGAAAGAGTTAGATGAAAAAGACGTAGGCAGGATGATTCAAAATATTCTTAATATGCCTCGGATACCCTATAAATTTGCAACTAGTATATATTCTAAGACAAAGGGTAATCCATTATTTGTTCAAGAAATTATAAAGAGTTTCTTTAGTAAAAAATATATTTATGTAGATTCTATAGAGGGTTATTGGGCCAAGGATTGTGAGTATTCTGAATTTATAGTGCCTGCGGATATGCATGGGGTACTATTAAATCAAGTTAAAGAGATGGGAGAGCTAAATTATAAAATTTTGCAAATAATATCTATTTTTAATAGTGCTGTTTCCCTAGAAATAATTGTTAGCTTTATTGAAATAAATAATAAAGATTTAGAGCAAGCTATTGAAGGGCTTATTTCCTCGGGAATACTATGCAAAAAAATTGAGGATAGGGGTTTCGTATTTGATTTCTACAATAAATTCCTTAAGAGTCTTATGTATGAAAAAATTACTGAGGAACACAGAAAAGCCATGCACAAGCTAGCTTCAATAGTGCTTGAAAATCAGTACAAACAAGGTGGAAGGGAATATATTGATGAACTAATTTACCATCTTGAAAAATCTAATCAAGAGGGAAAGGTTATTGATTATTGCATTGAAAATGCTGAAAAGATGAAGCTTCTAAAAAATAGAAATGATGCAATAAAAAACTTAACTAAAGCTACAGCTATAATAAACTATGTCTGGGAACCAATTAAAAATATAAAGCTTATTATGGATCTTGCAAATTTACATGAACAAGAAGGACATATTGATTTAGCTCTAAAATACTATCTATCAGTACAGAAGTATAAGGAAAATAGAGAACTCCACAAATATATAATAGATAGCTTAATAAAAGTAGCAGAAGTATATTTAAGTAAAAACAATATAGATAGTACTGTTTATTATATTGAAAAAATTCAGGGTATGCTTGATAAAGTAGATTATGTTTCTGGAATGCTTAAATGCAGAGGAATTCTTGCCTGCGTATATGATATAAAGCAAGATTATGAAAGTGTACAAACTATATGTAACAGTTCTATAGAACAGTGCATTGGTGAGCATGAAGAGTTAAAGACCATATTTTATAACCATAAAGGACTAGCTTATTTGAGAAGTGGTAGAACACAAGAAGCATTAGTAGTTTTTGAAAAAAACATAGAAGTTTGTAACAAATATAATAACATTAAAGGTTTAATAAAATCCTTAAATAGAATAGGCGTTATTTATGGAGATTACTACCAAGAGGATGAGAAGGCCGTAAAGTATTTCCTTAAGATGAAGGATATATGTGAAAAAAACAATATGAGTTCGGAGGAAGTGCTAGCTTTAATAAATATTGGCGCTACATATTTATTAAAGGAGGAGTACGAAGTGTCATTACAATATTTTATGGAAACATTAGAAATATGTAAAAAATACGAGGATGAATTTCATGTTTTTTATTGCTATAGTGCTATTGGAAGTTCTTATTTAAAATTAGGTGATTATGATAACGCTTATAAGTATTATGAACATTGTAATAAAGAACTGGAAAACTATCCGAATCAAGGCAAAGAAATAGGAGAATTTTACTGTTTTGCGTCAGAGATTAACTATAAATTTGGGGATTTGAAAAAAGCTCAGTTTTATACAAACAAGGCATTAGGTATATATAAGCATGATGAATGTATTTTTAAATGGCAGGCTCAGATTTTAAATGAATATATAAGATTTAATTTTAGTGAAAATGATGAAAAAATAAAAGAAAATATTCGGAATGTTATTGCCATATCAAGCAAAATATCATCAGTAACTATTAGACTTAACATATTTTACGAGGTGATAATTTTTTTATATGAAAATGGAAAGCAACAATATATCCACACTATTTTTAGTGAGATTAATAAGATTGAAAATAATACAAAAGAGAATAGAGTGCATATTAAAAAATTATATGTTGATGGGTTAATTGAAAAGAAGAAGAGCATTAAATTTTTTAATGAAGCATTAGAATATTCAAATAAATATAACGAAGTAGATATATATTGGAGAGTATATACTGCAATGGGAGATCATTATTTTGAGAAAAAGGATTATTTATATGCAGTAATATACTACTTTGAAGCTTGTGGCATATTAAAGGATATAATTCACAAGTTACCGCTGGATTCCAGATTATCTTATGTTAAACAAAATAATGCGCTGAGGCCTATCGATAAATTTTTAGCTATCAATAGTTATTATAAGTCTAACAAGGATAATGCGATGCTAGACGAAAGACCTATTAGTGTAAAGGATGATAAAGGATTATTATATTTAATAGAGCAGGTAAATCATAAAGATATTTTGAAAAACAAGAACTTTATAAAGTCTATAAAAAAGATATATTCATCTTCACTTCATGAAGATATTCATGACATAAGTGATGTATTAGAAAATTTACAAGGAGACAATGGAAAAAACTTAGAGCTTATAATTGATTATTTATCATATATAACGCTAGCCACAAGGGGAACTATTATTATAAATGATAATCAAAAGGCCTATAAAGTTATAGCTTCTAGTGACAGAAGATATGAATTGCCACAAAATCAAGAGGTATTAGCTAAAATTTTAACTGGGGAAAGACCCGTTTTAGTGACAGATGTAGCATTAGAACAAAATATAAATGGAGATATGAATAGCATTCATAATACCTTGAAATCGTTTATTTGCATTCCTATTATTATGGAAAATTCTAATAAAAAAGGATTTATTGAAAGTGAAAGAAGAAAAAACATACAGGGCAGTAAAGATGTGATTGGATATGTATATATTGAATCACAAAGAGTATTAAATAACCTTAATAGCGAGAGCATGAAAAAATGTATGGAGCTTTGTAAAGTTATCGGTATAATAATTGAAAAGTACAAATTCAAATTAACTGCCTCTATTGATAAATTGACAGGAACTCTTACTAGGAAATATCTAGAAGAGGCCTTAGGTGAACAAATTGAAATAGCAAGTCAAACTGGAAGTGAATTTTCACTTATTATGTATGACCTAGATCATTTTAAAGGAATAAACGATAGGTTTGGGCATAGAACTGGGGATTTTGTGTTAAAAAGAGTTTGCGATGTTGTCATGAGCAATTTAAGAAATACAGATATGGTAGGTAGATATGGTGGTGAGGAATTTGTTGTTATTCTTCCGGGTACTGGTGTTTGCGATGCAGAGCTTATAGCCGAAAAGCTTAGGACTAAAATAGAAGGGGAAAAAATATTAGACAATAGGCGAGAGGTTACTGTGAGTTTGGGTGTGGCTTCCTATCCACTTCATGGGGAGTGGCAAGAAGAGTTAGTAGAAAGAGTAGATCAGGCATTATATGTGGCAAAGCAGCAGGGCCGAAACAGATATGATATTTGGAATAGTGAATTTTCTAAAAAGGCAAAAAGGACAGATAGACTTACTGGAATAATATCTGGCAATGCAATACAAGACCATAGAAATGTACTTGCTATGATAGAATTAATTGAACTTACAAGCATAGACTCAAGAAGAAGAGATAAAATATATAGTTTGCTGGGTAGAATTATTGAAATTACAGAAGCACAAAAGGGAATTTTGTTTATTTTGGAAAATGGCAATATTATGGACCAATTTTCAAGGAAAATTTTCGAGAATGGATGGATTAACATATATACCTATAATGAGAAGATAATAAAATCTGTAATTCAGAGTAAACAGGGGGTATGTAAGATAGACTGGGATATAATAACGGAGTATGATACCGTTACGGGTGTTCCAAACTGGCAATCGGTTATGGTAATTCCATTGATTTCTGGTGACATTGTAAAAGGGGTATTATACCTAACAGAATCAACGATGACAAAAGAATTTGGGTTTGAAGATTTTAACTTTGTAAATACCCTAGGTAAGATAATAGTTCCAATACTATAGTATTAATTCTCAGTATATTCTAAGTGGTGTTTCAGTAAAACCCTCAGTAACCAAGTTGCTGAGGGTTTTAGAATTTTAAAAAAAATAATAAAATATTCAATTAAAAAAATAAATGATTTTGTTTTTTAACTATAGTATAGATGAAATAAAAATGAGGGAAGATAGATTTATAAAACTACTTATGTTGCTCGCTGTATGGAATAAAATGGTGTATAATAAATATATTAAATGATTTATTGCTTGGTGTCATCCAAGTGGCAAGTATGCAAAAACTAAGATAAAATAATATTTCAAATTTTCTAAGAAAATCTGAGGAGGATAAAAATGAATTTTATAACTGGTACTATATATCATGGTTTTAAGTTAATCCAAGAGAAAAACATTGAAGAGTTAAATTCGGTTACAAGAATATTTGAACATGAAAAAAGTGGAGCTAGATTAATGCATATAGAAAATGACGATGATAACAAGGTGTTTTCTATAGGATTTAGAACCCCGCCAAAAAGTAGTAATGGACTGCCACATATACTAGAGCATTCAGTACTTTGTGGCTCTAGAAAGTTTCCAACAAAGGAGCCTTTTGTGGAACTCATAAAGGGGTCTTTAAATACATTTTTAAATGCTATGACCTTTTCTGATAAAACAATATACCCTTTAGCTAGTAAAAATGAAAAAGATTTCTTTAATCTTATGGACGTATATTTAGATGCAGTTTTTTATCCTAATCTATATTCTCAGCCAGAGATATTAATGCAAGAGGGTTGGCATTATGAATTAGAAAACAAGGAAGATAAATTAACGTACAAAGGTGTAGTTTATAATGAAATGAAGGGTGCATTCTCATCTCCCGAAGGATGCCTTATGCGTAAGATTCAAGAATCCTTATTTCCAGACACTGCTTATGGCGTAGAATCTGGTGGAGATCCAGAATTTATACCAGATTTAACGCAAGAGGAATTTGTAGAGTTTCATAAAAAATATTATCATCCATCAAATAGTTATATATTCCTATATGGAGATGGAGATATTGATAAAGAATTACAATTTATTAGTGAAAAATATCTAAATGATTTTGATAGAATTTTTGTAGACTCAGTTATACAAATGCAAAAACCCTTTGGAAGTATGAAGGAAATGAAGATAGATTATCCTATATCCTCAGATGACGATGAAAAGGATAAAAGCTTCTTAAGCATGAATTTTGTATCTGGAGATAATATTAGTAATCCAGAACTTCATTTAGCTTTTGAAATTTTAGAGTATCTATTATTGGAAAGTGCTGCAGCACCACTAAAGAGAGCGCTTGTTGAAGCGGACCTTGGCAAAGATGTGTTCGGAAGTTTTGATAATAGTATCCTGCAACCAGTGTTCAGTATAGTAGTAAAAAATTCTAATGAGGATAAAAAAGAAGAATTTAAAGAAATTGTGTATGCAACCTTAAAGAACTTAGTTAAAGAGGGAATAGACAAAAAGCTAATAGAGGCTTGCATAAATATTACGGAATTTAAGCTAAGAGAAGCCGACTTAGGAGGTTTCCCAAAAGGATTATTCTACTATATAACTAGTATGGACAGCTGGCTTTATGATAAAGACCCAACTATGCATTTAGAATATGAAAGTTATTTAGGCAAAATAAAAGCTGCATTAACTACTAATTATTTTGAAGACCTTATAGAAAAATACTTAATAAATAATACTCACAGTTCTATGGTTATTTTGAATGGTAAAAAGGACTTAGCAGAACAAAAATCTAAGGCCACAGAAGAGAAGTTAGCGGCATATAAAGCCAGTATTTCACAGGAAGAAATAGAGAAAATAGTGAAAGGTACAAAAGCGCTTAAAGAAAGACAAATGGCACCGGATAGTGTGGAAGTACTTGAAACTATTCCACTGCTTGAACGCTCAGACATTGAAACTACCGTAGAGCATTTACCATTAGAGGTAAAAGATGAAAAGGGAGTAAAGGTATTATCTCATAATATATTTACTAATAAAATTGCATATATAAATATATTATTTGATGCTAAAAAAGTAGATATGGAGTTACTACCTTATGTGACTTTAATTTCAACTCTTTTAGGAAGGGTAAGCACAGAGAGTACTAATTATTCGGATTTATCTAATGAAATTAATATTCATACAGGTGGAATCCATTTTACAACTGAGATATATGGTGATAATGAAAATTTTGAAAAATATAGTCCAAAACTCGTAGTAAAGAGTAAGGGCTTAGTTCCAAAGCTTCCTAAACTATTTGATATTATGGCAGAGATAATCCATACTACTAAATTTGATGAAAAGAAGCGTTTAAAGGAGTTAATTCAACAATTAAAATCAAGGCAGGAAATGAAAATCCTTGATAGAGGACATATGGCAGCAGCTGGAAGACTTACTTCTTACTTCTCACCAGCTTCAGCTTATATAGAAAAAACTACTGGAATATCTTTTTATGAATTTATAAATGATATTGAAAGAAATTTTGATAATAAAGCAGAAGAAATCGTTGAAAACTTAAAAAAGGTATCAAAACTGATATTTAACAAGAATAATCTTATAGTAAGTGTTACTGGAGAAGAGGATGTCTACAATGCTTTTGCTAGTGAACTTCCTAAAATTATAAAGGTGTTAGGTGAAGAAGAATTGCCAGATTCGAACTACGTCTTTGAACTTAATAAAAATAACGAAGGTTTATTATCTTCATCAGATGTTCAATATGTAGCTAAAGGTTATAACTTCATTAAGCAAGGATATTCCTATTCAGGTAAGATGCTAGTACTTAAAACTATAGCAAGTCTGGACTATTTATGGAATAGAGTTCGTGTTCAGGGTGGTGCTTATGGGGGGTTCGCAAACTTAGCTAGAAGTGGTAACATAGTATTTGTATCTTATAGAGATCCTAACGTAGTGGAGACCTTAAAGGCTTACGATGGAATATGTGACTATATAGGAACTTTTGAAGCTTCCGAAAGAGAAATGACTAAATATATAATAGGAACAATAAGTGAACTTGACTCACCGCTAACACCTTCTATGAAGGGTGAAAGAGCTACAGCATATTATATAAGAGGAATTACTGAAGCACAAAGACAAACTGAAAGAGACGAAGTCTTAGATACAAAGGCTGCAGACATTAAAGCCTTTAAATCACTCTTAGATGATATCATAAAAGAAAACTGTTTTTGTATTCTCGGAAATGAAAATAAACTTAAAGATAACAAAGATATATTCACAAATTTAGTAAACGTATTTAAATAATGTAAAGATGCCTGGTGCCACCCACGTGGCAAGTGGCATCTTTTTTTAAAATAGATAATTTTGTATGAATTTTCATGGAATATAGAAGGTAACTGTTGCTATTTGTAGTATATTATAAAGTAATAATTTAATGTAAGGGGCGATTTGCATGGCTATTAAAGCACTTTTTACCTACAACTACGGTGGAGAAAAAATAAAGGATATTGAAACTTTTGGTTATGATATAAAAGTAGTGAAAGAACAAGATTTAATTTATAGTGAAGATTTAGAGGAGATAGAAGCATTAATTTGTTATGATCCCTTTAAAACCCTAGAGATAGAGAAAATGAAAAAGTTAAAATGGATTCAATTATCAAGTATAGGCATTGACCAATTACCCGTAGATTATGTTAAAGACACTTCTATTATAATTACAAATAATAAAGGTGGCTACAGTATACCTATGGGGGAATGGATTGTACTAAAAACTCTAGAGCTATTTAAAAATAGTAAGGGTCTATATGAAAATCAAGTAAGCAGGAAATGGAAAATGGATACAAGTATTACGGAGTTATATGGTAAGACTATAGGCTTTATTGGGACAGGTACTATAGCAGTGGAAGCTGCTAAAAGATTTCAGGGCTTTGGGGCAAATATATTAGGTGTAAATACAAATGGCAGAGATATTCAATATTTTGATAAATGTTATGCAATGCCAGAGATAAATGAAGTGCTTAAATTATGTGATGTAGTTGTAGGCACTATACCATACACAAAAGCTACTCACCATTTAATTAATGAAGAGAGATTTGTGACAATGAAAAAAGGAGCTTATTTCATAAATGTTTCTAGGGGGAATATTGTAGATGAAGTTGCCCTAATAGAAAATTTAAAAAATGGAAAATTAGCAGGTGCGGCTTTAGATGTGTATGAAGAAGAGCCTTTAAAAGAGAATAATCCCTTATGGGATTTAAATAATGTGATATTAACTTCACATAATTCTTGGGTTTCAGAGATGAGAAACGTGAGAAGGTTTGATCTTATCTATGATAATATGAAAAGGTATGCACAAGGGGAAAAATTAGTGAATGTAGTGGATTTAAAGAGAGGATATTAGCGGTATTCTAGGGGGACAAACTAAATGAACAGGGATAAGAAATTTATTTATAATAAGCATGGTTATGGCTGCAATCATAACTTATATATCAGTTATGTTGAAGCTGCTGTAGGTAATTCATTAACTATAGAAAAAGGGGTTATTCTAACTGGTTCAAACATGTCAGGCAAATCTACTTTTTTAAGAGCTGTAGGAGAGGGTAAATGCTTCTGCCGAGATTTTAGCTTATATGTCTAGACATAATTCTTTAGTTGCAGTAGCCACACATGATCTTGATATAACTAATATGCTAGGGGATTTATATGAATGCTATTATTTTACTGAAAATGTGGAGAAATATGGGTTAGAGTTTGATTATCAAATAAGAAAGCGAGTATCTTCTACTAGAAATGCAATAAAGGTACTTCAATTTATGGGATATCCAAAAGAAATTACTAATAGAACCAACGAAAGAATCTCAAAGTGCCAAGATGAACTAAAATATAATTATGGATGCCACTTGCCACGTGGGTGGCACCAACAGAGGAGGAAATTATGAACGCAGAAATATTAGCAGTTGGAACGGAAATTTTACTAGGGGATATAGTGAATACAAATGCACAGTATATTGCTAAAAGGCTGGCAGATTTAGGCATAGCAGTTTATCATCAGACGGTAGTTGGGGACAATCCAGGAAGGCTACTGGAAGCGTATAGATTAGCTTTTAGTAGGGCGGATTTAGTTATAACTACGGGAGGGCTTGGACCTACAAAGGATGATATAACTAAGGAAATAGCGTTTGAGTATTTTGGGAAGCCGAGTGTGGTTCATGAACCTTCTATGAAAATTATACAGGGTTATTTTAAGGATATGAATAGGCCAATGGTGAAAAGTAATGAAAAACAGGCTTATTTTCCAGTGGATGCAGTAATACTTCCTAATAATAATGGAACAGCACCAGGATGTATAATTGAGGAAAATGGAAAGATAGTTGCACTTTTACCTGGACCGCCTAGGGAAATGAAACCTATGTTTGAGGAGGCAGTTGTACCTTATCTTGAAAAGTTTCAGCAGGGGGTATTAGTTTCTAAGGTGCTTAGAGTTATTGGAGTGGGAGAGAGCTCAGCTGAAGAAATGATAGAAGATATATTAAATAAGCAAGTAAATCCAACGGTAGCACCTTATGCTAAAGATGGAGAAATGGTTTTTAGAATTACAGCAAAGGCAAATACCAAGGAGCAAGCGATATTGCTTATAGAGCCTATGGAAAAACAAATACGAAGCAGACTAGGTAATAATATTTATGGAGAAGGAAATACAACTCTTGAGAATGTACTTGGGGAAATGCTAGTAAGTAAAAAGTTAACGATAGCTACGGCTGAGTCCTGTACGGGAGGAATGGTAGCTGCAAAGCTTATAAATTACCCAGGGATATCTTCTGTGTTTATGGATGGCGCGGTGACTTATAGTAATGAGGCTAAAATTAATAGACTAGGAGTTTCAATAGAAACCTTAGATAAGTATGGCGCAGTAAGTAGTGAAGTGGCAGCTGAGATGGCGCGAGGTATAGCAAAAACTTCGGGCGCTAAGATTGGAATTTCAACCACAGGTATTGCAGGCCCGGATGGCGGTAGTGCCGAAAAACCAGTGGGACTTGTGTATTTAGGTTTATATATGAATGGGCAGGTTAAAACTAAGATGCTTAGATTATCTGGAGATAGGCAGAAAATAAGGGAAAGAGCAACTATGCAACTTTTGGACTGGGTTAGAAGAGAACTGTTATAATTTGCATTTTTAAGGCTCAGTAGCTAGTATAAATATGAAAATAGAAGGTGGGGTATAAATGCCGAGCAAAGAAATAAATATATGTTTAGTTGGATTTGGAAATGCGGCGCAGGAATTTTGCAGGCTGTTAATAGAAAGGAAAATGGAACTTAAGGAAAGCACGGGATATGATGTTAAAGTCACAGCTATTGCAGGTAGATCTAAGGGGGCTATTATTAACGCTAAGGGGATAAACCTTGCGAAAGCCTTGAGCGACGTTGAAAATAGTGGAAGATTTGATTCTAGTGCAAAAGATAGGGTTACTATGGAAACGCTACAGGTTATTCAGCACTGCAATGCCAACTTGTTGGTTGAGCTAAGCACTTTATCTATATACGATGGAGAGCCGGCAATAACTCATATAGAGACTGCTTTTAATATAGGTATGCATGTTATAACTGGCAACAAAGGTCCTATAGCCTTTAAGTATCAAAAACTTCGTGATCATGCAAAGGAAAAAGGTTTGAAATTTTTATATGAAACTACTGTAATGGATGGTACTCCAGTTTTTAATTTAGTTAAATACACCCTTCCAGGATGCAGGGTATTATCCTTTAAAGGGATACTAAATTCTACTACTAACTTTGTTTTAGAACAAATGGAAAGTGGAAATAGCTATGAAGAGGCCATTAAAGAAGCTAAAAGAAGAGGGTTTGCAGAAGAAGACCCAAAAGCAGATATTGATGGATGGGATGCAGCAGCAAAAACGGCAGCTCTACTAAATGTATTAATGAACACAGATATAAATCCTACACAAATAGAAAGAAAAGGAATATCAGATATTACGCTGCAAGACATAGAAAGGGCTAAAGAAAAACAATGCAAAATTAAGCTTTTATGTGAAGGATATATTGAAGATAATGTAGTAAAAGGAAGGGTACATCCAGTTTATATAAATTATAAGGATACATTTAGTAGCATAGATGCCACATCTTCAATAGTGGCTATAACAACAGATTTAATGGGAGAAATACAAGTAATAGAAAAGAATCCTGAAATTCAACAAACGGCTTACGGAATTTATAGTGATTTGCTTACATTTATAAAGAATTTGTAGTATTTCATAATATAATAAATTAATCACTTTAAAAAACAACTACAAAGTCCCATACCAATATTGATATGGGACTTTACAGTCAGCTTAAAAACCTTATTAGAGCATTTATTACTGAGCTGAAATGTGGTTAAAAAATGTGTTTTATCTAGTAGTAACAGGTGGAACAAAGACTCTTGCCGCAAGTTCAGTATCTAATAGATATAGACTTGTAGGGTCATCTTTTATTCTGCTAAGTCGTTTTATTAGACCACTAAAATTAGATTCTTCCTCAACTTGCTCATCAATAAACCACTTAAGTAAGCTTATAGTAGCATGTTCTCTTTCTTCTGTAGCAATATCAGTAAGATTGTAAATTTTACTAGTTACAATTTTCTCATGATTAAGTGCTATTTCAAAAATATTAAGAAGTGACTTGAAATCATTTTGAGGATCAGGCATTCCTTCTAAAAGCACTCTTCCGTTCATTTCATTTACATAGTTGTAAAATTTCATAGCATGGAATTTCTCTTCTTCGGCTTGAACTTTAAACCAATTAGCAAAACCGTCAAAATCTTCTGCGGCGCAATAAGCTGCCATAGCTAAGTAAATGTGTGCAGAATAAAACTCAAAGTTTATTTGTTTGTTTAGTTCATTGAATAATTTTTCGCTTATCATAATAATCCTCCTAGTGTTTCTATGGGTCATAAAAAAAATATGCCCTTTTCATCATAAATTCATAATAGTATATACCGTGTGTAAATACTAATAATTGCTTTTAATTAATTATTAATATTAAAGAATATATTTATTATACACCTAATAAAATATACTGTATATAATATTAACTATTGTTCAGAATTTATTAATATAAAGGCACATAAAAATAAATAATAAGCCCTATGCTTGCATATTGGCTTATTATTTTTTGTCATGTGCCTAAGGTAATAATTTTTCTAAATCTATAATTCCAGACCCTTGCATGTATTTGGGGGAATTTATTAAACTTGAAGATACCTTTAGTAAGGCTAATGTATCTTTGAAATATAAATCAATGTTGTTCTCATATAGAAGAGCGCATATACCACTTATAAAAGCCGCGGAGCAGGAAGTTCCTGTGTAGGTAGTATATAAATTAGTAATATGAGGGGGATAGAGCTTTACACCGTTTTTCTCAGAGATAAATTTTGTATCTGAAATAAGGGAACAAATATCCACACATGCAGAAATTAAATTGGGCTTATCTCGTTTTTGAATAGGACCACAGGAGGAATATTCGTATATTTTTGGACTAGAAGTGTTATCATATCCGCCTACAGTTATACAATTGTTAAGGGTTGCGATGCCTCGTATTGAACTTTTACCATTCTTATTACTTCCACTAGGAACGATTACTACAATACCCTTTGATATTGCAAGGTCGAAGAGCGTAGAAAAAAGTGAAAGAATAAATTCATTAGGTTCAAGTGTTTCAAAAGGAAGGCAAATGACCTTAATATTGAAATCACTACTTTCGTTAATTAGAGTTTGAAGTGAAAATAAAATATCAGATATAAAGCCTTTTCCTAGTTTATCAAAGGCCTTAATCATATACAGGTGGCTATTTTTCGCAACACCTTTGTACATGCCCTTTGAGCCATAACCGCTACCACAAATTAATCCGCTGATAAAAGTGCCATGACCATTATCATCATAAGGATAATTTAAACCATTAACAAGGTCTACGAATTTTTTAATTCTATTGCTAGGATTTAACAAGTCACTATGTGGATAAACACCACTATCAACAAGACCTACGCCAATACCCTTGCCAGTAAGGTCATATTTACTTTGAAAGGATATGCCATTAGATGAGAGTATGCTACTACCACACAAATGGGCATAAGAATCAAAAGTTATATAGGATACTTGTGGATATTCTAGCAATCTGTCTATAGCACTTGGGGTTAATATAGCACAAATACAGTTTACACCGGAAATATGACGTAGAATTTCGCATTTTAAGGACTTTATTTTATCTATGGTTTTTACTTCAAGAGACTTGCAGTATATTATTACCCTATAGTTTTCATATAGGTTAGACAGCAGTGATTGACACAATGTAGGGTCTAATTTATGTTTCAAGGAAAACATATATGCCTCCTAAGTTATTGTTACATTATTATAGTATATGTAAATTATGTGATTATGTTAATGAAAAAAGTATATATTACTAAATAAATTTAGTAATATATACTTTCTAGTCTTCACTTTCTACAAGTGAAAACATCTCGCTACACATGCTGAAAAATGCATTAGCAATAGGAGTTAAGGTGCGCTTTGAATTAACAATCAAATATAGATTTCTTTTTAAAAGAAGATCTTTAATTTTAGTTATTTTTATTTTACTACTATCTATATAATCTACAGATATTTTCTCGGAAATAATAGATAC
This sequence comes from uncultured Clostridium sp., assembly GCA_964467165.1. GTDB lineage: Bacteria > Bacillota > Clostridia > Clostridiales > Clostridiaceae > Clostridium_AD. Next base: position 88,119 of record CAYXOL010000004.1, on the reverse strand, counting down.
GCCTGTTCCTAGTTTAACAAATTGAAGAAGGTTGTCCAACGTATTTACTTCACAAAATACGTTTAATAAATTGGGATTTATCCCCTTTGAGTCAAGAGCTGTATCAAGGGTGGTTCTAGTTGCTGAATTTTTGCCTCTAATTATAAACTTATACCTTAGTAAATCCTTTAGTGTTATTTCATCAGGAATATTAAGGCCCGGACTAGAGATTAGAACGAGGTCATCCTCCATAAGTTTATAACTTTTAATTTTCTCGTTTTTAATTGTGGTTCCCACTATAGCAATTTCACATTGAAGATCTAAAATATCCTTTATTATATTTCCAGAACTTTCTTCAGTAATGTTAAAACGAACATCGGGGTGTAGGTTACTGAATTTCTTAATAAGCTTAGGTACTAATGAATTACAGGGAGTGGTGCTAGCTGATAAATTTAATTTTCCGGATATTGTAGTATTAAAATTAGAAATATTAGAAATCGCATTGTTACGAGTGCTTATTATATTAATTGCATATTCTAAAAAGGAATGCCCAGCAGGTGTCAGGTATACTTCTTTAGATGTTCTGTCAAAAAGTTGAACATTTAATTCTCTTTCTAAGCTAGCTATATGAGAGCTTATTGTAGGCTGAGATAAAAATATTGTATTAGCAGCTTTAGAAAAACTTTTGAATTTAGCTACGCTAATGAAGGCTTCGATCTGTTTGAAATCCATAAGATACCTCCTTTTCTTGTAAATTTTATATATGTATAAATAATGATTATATTAAAAGTTAAATATGTATGCATTCATTTATAATTATGGGGGTAATTATTTGTAATTTCAATAGGTAAGATAAAATAATAACACTTATTTATTAAAAAAATAGAAAGAGTTTATTACCCTTTCCATTTAAATATTAGTATACCTACAATCATTACTCCAAGTCCTATAAACTTAGAGAAGGCAAATTTAATTTGCTCTGCGTCAAATATTCCAAAGGCATCTATTATACCAGCTGCTATTAGCTGGGCAACTAATATAGTTGCAATGGAGTAGGTTGGTCCAAGGCTTGTTATACCTTTCATAACAGCGAATATAATTATAGCACTTAGTATGCCTCCTAGTAAGTAGAATTTGTTTACCTCTTTTATATTTCTGAAATTACCATTACCAGCAATAAGGAGTATTACTAATGTGAAAATTAACGCTGTGCCTTGAACTAAAACATTAGTTTCCCAAAGTCCAATTTTTTCACTTACTCGTGTATTAAAAACTCCCTGAATACTCATACAGATTCCCGCAACTATAGAAAATATTAACCCCAATTACAATCACACTCCTCTAGATTAGTTTACCCAGAATGCATTGTAATATTAAAAAACAATTATCAACTTGATAGGTATAAGGACTTAATATCCATTATCTTGTCTTTTATGATTAATGTTGTTTTTATGTAAATAGGCATTTTCAATATCCTCCACAGAGAATCCTAAATTTTGACCTAAACTTAAAAAATTCTGAAAAACCTTTAAATAATTATCCAATGTAGTACTAAGTATGAAATCTGATATATTTATATATAAGTTTAAAAATTGATCGGATAATTCATAAGTAATATTTTTAATATTCAAAGTAATATCTTCAAAGCCATTTTCTATTCCAATACTTAAAATAAAGTGCAGACAGTCAACATACTCTTCAAGAATTACATCATGGTCTGAAGGGCCTTTAGTACTCCAAAATTTAAAACAACGTGTCTCATTTGCTAGCTCACCTAGTTCTACTTGGAGGGATAGTATTTTTTTTCTTAGCAGGGGTACTCCTAAAAGGTTATGTTCTGACTCAATTCGTTTATCTAAATCGTTTTGCATTTGGAATAATCTCTGTAAGTTCATGTTAAAACCGCCTTTTTCTTAAGTTATATGCTATTTAGAGTGTATTGTTTAACCACCATTTCATCATTATCATTTACAGGTTTCCATAGTTCTACGCACTTAACCGTAATAGTTTTTAATATAGGCAAATCCTTAGCTAGATTACAGGCAGCTATATATTCTGTATTAGACCACTCTCTATCAGCAAAAGTTGTATTAGCAAGTGAAATATGTAAATTCCAGTTTTCAATATTCGCGCGAACCTCAAAGCCTTGAGTATTTAGAAGAGAATTTATTTTTTTAGATAATTCATATATAGTGCCTTTGTTATTAATATTTAAGTTTACGGATTTAAATGGAGGGTCAAAACATATGACACCATTTAATTCAACTTGGAATTCATTATAATCCATGAGAATGTTTTTTAAAGCAATATCTAAGTCATAAAGATTAGGATCTGTTATTGTTTCGAGAGTTATATGAAGCATAGGTAAATCTGTTTCAGAACTGTATATGTTATACTTTTCGCAAAGCATTTTTTGCAATGATTCTACATATTTATAAGAAGTACTGTCAAACAAGCCAACTAAGTAGTAAATCATTTTATCCCCCTTAAACTTAAAATATAAACATATGTTTTTAATATTCTCTTAAATCATAAGTTTTAACTATAGTTTCTTTTTTATTACTAATCTGTTTCCATAATTCAAGGCGACAAACCTTTGCATACTTATAAAAATCATCCTTCTCTAAATTAGAATCAATAGCAAGGGACCCACCGTTATATGACTTTTTAATAATATGATTGGCGTTAGCTAGGAGAATGCCTAAATCAATAGCATTATTTTCGCTCTTAACGTTAAAGCCATGTAAATCTAAAGTATCCGTGATACTTCTAGCTAAGCGATAAATATATCCTTTGTCCTCAACTTTAAGATTAACTTGAGTTAAATTCTCAGTTAAATTAACATTATTGTTTATGGTTACTTTGAATTTTTTATAAGGAACCATGATTTTGGAAACCACCACATCTAATTTTTCTAAATCCGGATTTGTTATAGAACATATGGATATATAAAGATTAGGGGAGCTTTTGTAAAGTTTATATTTTCTACAAATATCTCTTTGAATATTTTGAATTATAGTATTAGATCCATCATCAAATAAAGCAACTAAAAAGTATTTCATATTTTTCCTCCGAATAAAATTAATAACCAAGACTGGTTAACATTATTTTGATTAAATTATAACTATATTATAACATATTTTTTTAGTTTTGTATTTTCTATGTAAATTTATGTATACACTTATTATTAGCATAATTTATATGAATTATGCTAATAATAATTTTGTAAATAATTAAGGGAGGTGCTTTTCACATGGAGCATAATAGCAGTATAGGATGTACGGTAAATGAGTGTAAACATCATTGTAGTGATGATAACTATTGTACTTTAAACAAAATCGAAGTTGTAAAACATGAAAGCGTTGCTAGAACACAAGAATGCACAGACTGTGCAAGTTTTAAAACCACATAAGAATAAAAAAATCACTCGGGTGACCGAGGCCACTGAAAAACTATAAGAAACGTCATCATTTTAAAGATGACGTTTCTTTTGAGCAATTTTAAAAATCACTGATGAAGATGTATTTGTATGTCCGGCAGGACACGTGGCTCTTAAAAAAGCAAAACAAGGCAAGAAAAATGCTAGTAAAAATCAAGTTATAACTTATTATTTTAATGTAGATAAATGTAAGAACTGTGCTAAAAAGAATGGGTGTTATAAAGAAGATGCAAAATCTAAAACTTATTCTCTTAGCATTAAATCAGATATTCATAAAGACCAAATAGAATTTGAAAAAAGTGAATATTTTAGAAAATGTGCAAAAGAACGTTATATGATAGAAGCTAAAAATAGTGAACCTAAAGATAATAATCAAGTTAAAAGGATTGATATAGGCCTATTTTTACTTAATTATAAAAATACAAAACATGATATATCGAAAAATAGGGATATATCATGCTTTTTATGTTCAAATCTCGAGGCCACTGAAAAAATAACTATTTTTTCAGTGGCCTCGGGTGACCTGGGTGATTTTTTTATTCTTATGAAAAAAGCAAGGTGGGTTTAATTAATTTAACGACATGTCAGAAGGAAAGTCTGCTACTTCTATAAGTAGGAGTTACACACTGTAATAAGGATAAAAGTGCAGTGGGAGTCTAAATATCCTTATGAAGTAGTTAATATTAAGCTCCGCAGGAGAGGATTTAATATATTATTAAAATAATATGATTTAACATTCTTAAAATAAATGTTAAAAGTAAAATAAATATGTTATAATCTTATGTATATATAAATAAAAATAATTTAATATATAAGATATAGCGAGGATGATACAAATATGGATAAATTGGTAATTAATGGAGGGAAAGCTTTGCTTGGTAAGGTAGAAATAAGCGGTGCGAAAAATGCAGCAGTGGCAATTTTACCAGTAGCAATAATAGCAAGTAAGGGCACGTGTATCATTGAGAATATTCCGGATATAGAAGATGTAAATTGTATTGAAAGAATATTAGAGGGCTTAGGTTGTAAAATTAAAAGAGAAAAAGATTCAGTTACTATAGATAGTACAAATATAGTTAGCAGAGATGCTAACTCAACAGATGTAAGGGCCATGAGAGCGTCATATTATTTGATTGGTGCACTTTTAGCTAGGTTTAAAAAGGCTAACGTAGATCTTCCAGGGGGATGCCCTATAGGCGAGAGACCTATAGATCAACATATAAAAGGGTTTGAGGCCCTAGGAGCAACTGTAATTATTGAAAATGGTGCTGCAAAAGTTCAAGCTGATAAGCTAATTGGAACTAGTATTTATTTTGATGTTGTAAGCGTAGGTGCAACAATAAATGTAATGACGGCTGCAACTCTTGCAGAAGGTACCACTATTTTAGAAAATTCTGCAAAAGAACCTCATGTAGTTGATGTAGCTAATTTTTTAAACTCAATGGGGGCGAATATTAAAGGCGCAGGTACAGATGTTATAAGAATTATAGGTGTAAAAGAATTAACAGGATGTGCATACAGTGTAATTCCAGATCAAATAGAGGCAGGTACATTTATGATAGCCGCCGCCGCTTGTGGTGGTGAAGTAACCGTAAATAATGTTATCCCAAAACATCTTGAATCAATTTCTGCAAAACTCATGGAAATGGGGGCAGAGGTAATTGAGGGTGGAGATAGTGTTACGGTTAAGGCCAAAGGAAGACTCAAAGCTGTAAATATTAAGACACTACCTTACCCAGGATTTCCAACAGATGTACAACAACCAATGAATACATTGTTATGCATTTCTGAGGGCAGAAGCATAATAAATGAAAGTATCTATGAATCTAGATTTAAACAAGTGGAAGAATTGAAAAAAATGGGTGCTAATATAAGTGTAGAAGGAACAGTTGCTACAGTTGATGGTGTAGATAAACTTACGGGGGCAGTGGTTACTGCATCAGATTTAAGAGCAGGAGCGGCCCTAGTTATAGCAGGTCTTATAGCAGAAGGTACTACGGAAATTTTAGGCATAGAACATATTGATAGAGGGTATCCAAATATTGAAGAAAAATTCAGGAGTATAGGGGCAGATATAAGTAGGGTCAAGGTATAACAATATAGAATTAAAGGAGAAAATTATGATTTTTTGCCCATTATATAGTGGAAGTAGCGGAAATAGCGTATTTGTAGCGTCAGAAAATACAAAAATTTTAGTCGATGTTGGGATGCCAGGAAAAAGCATCGAAAGTGCGCTTAAACAGATAAATCAAAACCCCAGCCACATTGATGGGATTTTTATTACGCATGAACATTCAGACCATATAAAAGGTGCTGGAATTATTTCTAGAAGATATGATATACCCATATATGCAAATGAGAATACATGGAAAGCTATGGAAACTAAAATAGGTAATATAAAACAACATAATATAAAAATTATTAATAATAATTTTCAGGATATAAATGATATGCATATAGTGAATTTTAAGATATCACATGATGCAGTAGACCCTATAGGATACGCCTTTTATAGTGGAAAAAAGAAGGCATGTATAGCAACAGATTTAGGTTATTTTTCAAGCGAGGTAAAGACTATAATAAAAGATGCAGATGTAATTTTACTAGAGAGTAATCACGATGTAGAAATGGTTAAATTTGGGCCTTATCCATATCCGTTAAAAAGAAGAATATTAAGCGATGTGGGTCATCTATCTAATGATGCGTGTGGACAAGCTATAGTAGATATTATGAATGATAAGCAAAAGCGCATTATTCTAGGCCACTTGAGTAAAACAAATAATTTTCCTGATTTAGCCTACCAGACTGTGATTAATATACTTAAAGATAATCACATTGAAATAGGCAGGGACATTTTTTTAGAGTTAGCTAGAAGAGATATGCCAAGTGATGTAATTGATTTTTAAAGGAGAGGTCAAATATGAAAAAGGTAGTAAAAGTATTATTATGTTCACTACTAGTTATTTCAACTGTAGCATTTTTTGGGTGTGAAAAAAAAGATAAAAAAAGTGTGACAAATAAGGAAAAACTTGAAAATTTAAAACTTCCCCTAGAAAAAGATGATTCTATACAATTTGGTATTTACTTTGATGGTACAAAAGATGATTCTAATGTACAAGTAGTTAAAGATGCAAGGATTATTAATAAAGAAGAACTCATTGGGGAAACTATTATGCAAGAGATTATAAAAGGACCTACTGTGAAAAGTGAGTTAAAACCGATACTTCCAAAAGAAACTAGATTATTAAGCTTCTCTATTAAAGACTCTATTGCTTATGTTAACTTGAGCAAAGAAGCTAAAATTAAAATGACAGTTGCAAAAGAAAAAAGTTGCCTTGAGGGTATAGTTGCGTCATTATCTCAATTACCATCTGTAGAAAAGGTAAAAATCACAATGGAAAATAAAGATATAGATAGCTTAGGTGGAAACTTTGATATATCAAAACCTTTTAGTAAAGGTGAGATAATACCACTTAAGAAGTAAAAAATCAAATGCGAGAAATGCTGAAAATTTATTTGATTTAAGATATTTAAACATAAATGTTGAAAATTAATGAAATCTTTATTATAATAATGGAATATAACAAAATACATTATGATTCGAAGGAGAATAAAACATGAGTTTATATAAAGAGTGGACAGATATGGTGGTTGACTATGTTAAACGTAGAGGAGAACCTGCTTTTTGGCAGGAATATGGAGAAGTTGAAAAACGTATTTATACTAAATTATTATCAAACCATAAAGATGAAGTAAAGGGTACAATAGAAGAGCTTGCAAAACATTTTGATGTATCCAATATATATTTTATGGGCTTTACTGATGGAATAAACGATAGTCTATTACAATCAATAGACTTAGAAAAAACTGAAGCGGATACAGAAGTGGATTTTAAAATAGATTTTGAAAAACTTTATTTTAATATGCTAGACGCAAAAGCAGATTATTTATATGAACTTCCACAGTGGGAAGGGATTTTCTCTAAAGAAAAGAGAAAAGAAATTCAAAAGGATTATAAAGATTCCAAAACAGTAGTTAATACTGAAAAAATTGGAAGAAATGATTCATGCCCTTGCGGAAGCGGAAAAAAATACAAGAAATGTTGTGGCAAATAAAATTTATTTTGATTACAAAAAACCTTACACTTTTGTGTGAGGTTTTATTTTTTTGAAAATTCATACATAATATATTAGTGGATAGTAATACGACAATGATATATATGATGTTAGGATATTATTAATACATATTATAATAACCCATAGTAAATTATAAATAAGGAAAGAGGATGAAAAACATGGTTTCAAAGTTCTTAAATTTAAAGCCAGAGAAACAGGAGAAAATCTTAGAGGTTGCTATTAGGTCATCCCAGAACATTTCCAAGGGAATATAAAAATTACATGGGGGTTTAAAAATGAATGTTATTGAAATTAAAAATTTGACTAAAAATTACGGCAGAGCAAGAGGAATTACAGACGTGAGTTTTAATGTTGAAGAGGGAGAAATTTTTGGATTTATTGGACCTAATGGTGCCGGCAAATCAACAACAATAAGAACACTATTATCTCTTATTTATCCCACGTCTGGTAGTGCTACTATTTTTGGCAAGGACTGTGTGGAATTTGGACCAGAGATAAAAAAAGAAATAGGATACCTACCATCAGAGGTTTTTTATTATGACAATATGAGGGTTATAGACCTATTAAAGTACTCAGCTAGTTTTTATAAGAAAGATTGTAGCAAGAGAATTGTTGAACTATCCCAGATAATGGACCTTGACCTAAATAAGAAAATTGATGATTTATCCTTTGGTAATAAAAAGAAAGTTGGAATTGTGCAAGGACTGCTTCACTCACCTAAACTTATTATACTGGATGAACCTACCAGTGGCCTTGACCCACTTATGCAACAGAAATTCTTTGATCTTCTAGAGGCGGAGAATAAAAATGGTGCAACAATTTTGCTTTCTTCTCATATTTTAAGTGAAGTTCAGAAGTTATGTAATCGTGTTGCGATTATTAAAGAGGGGAAAATTATAAAGGTTGAAAAAATTAGTACGCTTCAAGAAAATAACCATAAGAAATTCAAAATTGAAGTAAAATCAAAGATAGATTATAAATACTTTAATTTAAATGGTGTGACAGATTTAGCTGTGAAGGGTAATATAATAAGCTTTTTATTTAGAGGGAATATTAATTTTATTATGAAAAAGATTTCAGAAATAGATATAACAAATCTTTGGATTGAAGAGCCAGACCTTGAAGAGATATTTATGCATTACTATGAAAAGGAGGACTAAGAGCTATGAATATGTTTCTACATGAACTTAAGGCTTATAGAAAATCAACTATCATATGGACGTGTTCTTTAATTTCTTTTGTTGTACTTTTCTTCTCAATGTTTCCTGCTTTCTCAAAGGAAGTTGAAACATTTAAAAAATTAATGGAAGGATTTCCAGAGCCGGTAAGAAAAGCATTGGGACTTTCTGTAGATAGTATGTCTTCTATATTAGGATTTTACGCCTATATATTTTTATATATAACACTTTGTGGAGCAATTCAAGCTATGAATTTAGGCACTTCAATTATATCAAAGGAATCAAGTGGGAAAACAGTAGATTTCCTTTTATCGAAACCAGTTACCCGTAGCAAGATTATCACATCAAAGCTAATAGCTGCAATAGCATGCTTAATAATTACTAATGCTGCCTATTTAGTGGTTGCTAGCGTTATGGCATCCATTGTAAAGACTGTAGACTATAGTTATAAAACATTCTTTATGATTTCTATTACATTGTTTTTCGTTCAGCTTATGTTTTTATCTTTAGGGGTTATAATTTCTGTAGTGGCTTCAAAGATTAAATCTGTGATACCTATTTCTCTAGGCACTGTATTTGCATTTTTTTTTATTGGCATGATTGCATCTACTACTGCAGATGGTGCTTTGCAGTATATTACTCCCTTTAAGTATTTTGACGCGAACTACATTATAAAAAATTCTAGTTATGACACGACCTTTATTATAATAGAAATAGCATTTATTATTGTAGCAATTACTGCCAGTTATTTTGTGTATTCTAAAAAGGATATTCACGCTACGTAACAAGTAATGATTAAGGGATAATAAGGAATATAAGGAGGTCAATTTATGAATATATTTATTGTAGAGATGAAAGCCCATAGAAAAGGTCTTATTATATGGGCTTTTGGTATATTACTTATGATAGCTGGTGGTATGGGAAAATATGCTGTGTTTTCGTCTGATAGTCAATCTATAAATGATCTAATGTCACAAATGCCAAAATCTATGCAAGCCATCATGGGTATGGGTACTTTTGATTTGTCAAAGGCCAGTGGTTTTTATGGAGTACTATTTTTGTACTTAGTTCTTATGGCAACAGTACATGCTACTATGCTTGGAGCTGATATAATTTCAAAGGAAGAACGAGATAAAACCGCAGAGTTTCTACTGGTAAAACCTATTTCAAGAAATAAAGTAGTAACATTAAAAATATTGGCAGCTATATTAAATATTTTAATATTTAATATTATCACATTAGCTTTTTCAATCATTATAGTGGGAAAATACAGCAATGGCGAAGCCGTAAGTGGTGATATATTAATTCTGATGGTTGGAATGTTTATTTCGCAACTTATGTTTATGTTTATTGGCACAGCAATAGCTGCAATATGTAAAAAACCAAAGTCGGCCACATCAATATCCACAGCAGTGCTATTAATTACATTTATAGTATCTATAGCAGTAGATATGAATAGCAAACTTGAAAGTCTTAAGTACCTTACACCATTTAAATATTTTGATGCTAAAAATTTGATGTATGGTGGTGGATTTCAATGGAGTTTTGTAATATTATCCATTATAATTATTTTAGCAATGGTATGCATCACATATGTATTTTATGGAAAAAGGGATTTGAATATATAGTAGTAATAAAAAAATGTTTATAACATGGCGCTCGCTCCATGCAATAAACATTTTTTAGAATATATTACTTTTTATATCAAGAACAATGTCTTTAATTATATCTTTAATTTGCAGATTTCTTGTGCCTGGTATATAAATGCCATGTTTTTGTAGTGGAATTATATATTTAGTACAATCCATATTAAATATTGATTTGGCAATGAGAGCAGTAATTTCACCATTTATACCACCACTACATATCATTCCAATTGGTCCGATTATACTATCAATCTTGTTTGTCATGCAAAATGAGCAGATTGCATTTTCGCCGGTTATACCAACATTTGCACCTGCTCTTATCATACGTGAAGTAGCAAATGTATTTGTACCAAGTGCAGTAATATAGATATCAAGGCCAACTTCTTTACGGATTTTTTGTATGATTGTTTGACCAAAACCAGCACCTTGTGCATCTATTACAGCTATTTTCATGGCAATACCCCCAAAATGATTTTATACATAATAATTATTATACTATAATAATTATGTATATTCTATTTTTAGCTAAAATAAATTACAACTAAATCATCTTCCGGGAGGAGATAAAACAAATTTAAAAATAAAGTTATTATTTACAAATGAGAAATTATATGGTATTATCAATTTGTATGCTACGAGAGTATACGATTATTTTTTCAATGTATAGAGGCATAAATTTGATTAACAACCACGAAGGTTGATTTCTGCAGAGCAGTTATCAATTTTTGTGGTTTTATTTTTTTGTTGGATAGGAAATAGCTTGCGCAAATGATTGTGTATAACATTTATACGTTAGAACTTGTCACTTTTGCCACTTGCCACGTGGGTGGCACTATTCGATCTTAACAATTTTAGAGGAGGTAGTTAAAATGCATATTCCAGATAATTATTTAAGTCCAACAACTTGTGCTGTTATGGGTGCAGTTATGGTACCAATATGGAGAACCGCTGTAAAAAAGGTTGAAAATCAATTAACTAAAAAGAAAATACCTCTCATGGGCATAGGAGCAGCCTTTACCTTTATGGTTATGATGTTTAATATTCCACTTCCAGGAGGAACTACTGGGCATGCATTGGGAGCAACTTTAATAGCACTTCTTTTAGGACCCTGGGCAGCTTGCATATCAGTAACCATTGCACTGCTTGTACAGGCAGTAATTTTTGGAGATGGTGGTATTTTAGCATTTGGAGCAAATTGCTTTAATATGGCAGTTATAGCACCTTTTATAGGGTATTATACGTATACCTTAATAAAAGAGAGAATCAAAAGCGAGAAAGGTACGTATATAGCAATTTTTATTTCATCATATTTAGCACTTAATGTTGCGGCACTATTTGCAGCCTTTGAATTTGGTATTCAGCCTCTATTGTTTAAGGATGCACTAGGAATGCCACTTTATTCACCATATCCATTAAGCATATCAATTCCGGCAATGATTATCCCACATTTATTGGTTGTAGGGGTGCTAGAAGGGATTGTTACAGCTGGTGTATATGGGTTTGTTAAAAAAGTTTCCCCAGGAATTATCTATGAAGGTTTAAAAATAAAGACAAAGCCTATTTATGGATTGCTAATAGGGATGATTTGTCTTTCTCCACTTGGACTACTAGCAACGGGTACAGCATGGGGAGAGTGGTCAGCAGAGGAAATTAATTCAGTATTAACTAATGGTAAGGCACTGGGATTTATTCCAAAAGGAATGCAAGAAGGATTTAGTTTTAAGACACTAATACCGGATTATTCAGTTAGTGGAAGTTCAGAGATTCTTGGCTATATACTATCTGCTGTAGGTGGGGTTGCTACTATTATTATTATATTTAAGCTAATTAATAATATTAAGGGAAGACAAAAAACAGAGAGTCTTAAAAACTAATTATATAATTAGACATATAATAAATCCATAGTGGTTATGAGAAAAGGGTTGAGTATATAATGGTGCTAAAAAATTTAGTGATAACATGGGGCGTTTCTCCATGTTATTTATTTTTTAGTTTTTAAATGATATATTATAGGTATGATAACTACGATAAAATTGAAATTAAGGAGACTGACTATGAACATAACTATAATTTGTGTAGGGAAAATAAAAGAGAAATATTTAAAAAGTGCTATAGATGAATATACAAAAAGACTATCCAGGTATTGTAAACTAAGCATTGTTGAATTAAGCGATGAGAAAACTCCAGATAATGCCTCGGAAAAAGAGGATACTATAATAAAAGAAAAAGAAGGGGAGGCAATACTTAAGAGCATAAAGGATAATATGTTTGTAATAGCATTAGAGCTAAAGGGGAATATGTTATCCTCAGAGGAATTGTCAGGGTACATAATGGATTTAGGAATAAGAGGAGATAGTAATATAGCGTTTGTCATCGGGGGTTCGCTAGGGCTATCTAAGGCTGTTCTAGAAAGATCTAATTATAAATTATGTTTTTCAAAGATGACTTTTCCACATCAATTGTTTAGAGTGATGCTACTAGAGCAGGTTTATAGAGGGTTTAGAATAATAAGTGGGGAACCTTATCACAAATAACGCAGACGCTCTTTTATTTGCACTTCTTACAAAATCACGAAGGAAATTCTAGTGAATTGTCGAATATATAGGTGTGATTTAGATTCTAAACTCATTATTAGATTTTATTAGATTTATGGAATGAGAGGTGATGTTCATAAAATGAAGGCATATATTTTCAGAACACTTTCTTTTTTTAAAAGCCTAAGAAGTCGGGTAATACTTTCTATAGCACTAACATCTGTTATAGTCTCCCTATTAGTTGGATTTTTAAGTATAAAATTTAGCACCGCAACAATAGAGGATGAAGCGAATCAGAAGCTAAGCTATATGGCAAAATCCTATGCCAATTTTTTGGATGGATATTTTAGTGAAGTTTCTAAAATAGTAAATATATTGGAATATGATTTGGGAAAAAATATAGATAAATCTAAAATCCATGATGATAAATACATAGAGGAGTTAATAAAGCGTATAGAGCCCACAGTCAAAATGGAAGCTCAGAACTCTTCTCAGGGAAAAACTGCATATGTATATTTTAATCCTAAACTTACGGGCAATGTTCATGATATATATTATGCAGATCAGAATGGAGACGGTAATGTTGAAAGGCAGAGCGTAGTGCCTATGAAATATTATACTGACAATTTAAATAGCACTGAGGACAAATCCTGGTGGTTCACACCTGTTTCTACCCATAGGGATTATTGGAGTAAGCCTTATAATTGGAAGCTGGATAATGGGAAAGTGGTAGAATTTATGTCCTATACAAGGGCTATATATGTAGGAAATGAACTTCTTTGTGTAGTTGGAAGTGATTTTACATATGAAAATATAAGAGAAAAAATAGATAGTATAAAAATATATAAATCAGGTTTTGCATTCCTTCTTAACAGTAATTATGATATAATTTCTCAACCATTATATAAAGGGTATGAAAATATTGGAGACATTAATAAAAATCAATTTAAACAAAGTATTGATAATTTAAAAAAAGATGATGCATCTATTATAAAGTATAAATCCTCTAGTGGTAGTAAAAAGGTAACCTCTATTGCAAAAATGAGTAATGGTTGGATTATCGGGATGACTGCCAATGAGAAGGAAATACTCAGTAGGATGATTTCTTTAAGGAAATTTCTATATCTTTTAATAGGCAGTCTAACAATGCTTTCAGTATTGTTATCCCTTCATTTGGGTAATAAGATATCCAAACCTATAATTGCGATTTCAGACATAGTTAGAAATGTTGGAGATTCAAATTATAGAGTTAAGTTACCTGAGGAATACTTGCAGCGAAAGGATGAAATAGGAACACTTTCAGTATCAATAAAGACAATGAGTAATAAGATCACTGATGATATTGAAGAAATAAACCATCAGAATCATATACTTAAATATGATACATTGACAAATGCTACAAATAAGGATTATTTTAAACAACTGGTAAATAAATATATTATGGATAGGGCGCAAAACATACAAAATGCAGCAATGATTATAATTAATGTTGATAACTTCAGGGTAATAAATGAAAATATGAGTTATGATACAGGGAATATGCTTCTTCGCGAAATTTCTAGGAGATTATTTTCAAATATTAGTAAATCAGATTTTCTATCGAGGACAGATGGAGATGAGTTTACCATATTTTTTAATAAAATTCAGGATCCCAATGATATAACACATAAGATCGATATGATTTTTTCATTATTTAATACTCCCTTTAATATATATAGTGAAGAAATTTTTGTATCAATAAGTGCTGGAATAAGTCTTTACCCAGATGATGGTGGCTACCATGATGAACTCTTTAAAAATGCAAGCTCTGCAGTGAATCATGTAAAATTAAATAAAAAGAATAGGTACGAGTTCTACCGAAGCAGCATAAATAAAATAACTACAGAAAATTACGAGATTATTAATAATTTAAGGTATGCACTCAGTAGGGATGAATTTGAATTATATTACCAGCCACAGATAGATATTCAAAGAAATATTCTTATTGGGGTGGAAGCACTATTAAGATGGAATAGCCACAATGGAAAAATACCTCCAATTAAATTTATTCCTCTTGCGGAGGAAAGTAATATTATAATACCTATTGGAGAGTGGGTTTTAAATGAAGCCTGCAAAATGGGGGTTAAATTAATTGATTTGGGCTTCAAAGTTAAAGTTGGAGTTAACATTTCTGCCATGCAATTTAAAGAAACATATCTTGTTGAATTAATAAAAAAGATATTCGTGGAAACTGGACTACCGCCAAGTTTTCTTGATGTTGAAATCACGGAAAGTATACTAATGGATAATAGTATTATAACAGCAAAAATACTAAGGGAACTTAAAGATATGGGTATAGGATTATCCATTGATGATTTTGGTACAGGATATTCATCACTTGCATATTTAAAAAATTATGTTGTAGACAAACTTAAAATAGACAGATCCTTTATAAAAGATATACCATATACTGATGATGGCACAATTGCAAAAACAATAATAAATCTTTCCAAGGGTTTAGGGATAAAAGTAATTGCTGAAGGTATAGAAGAAAAGGAGCAACTTGAATTTCTTATAAAAAACGGGTGTGATGAAGTTCAGGGCTATTATTATTCTAAACCGATTCCTGGAGACAAGCTTATTGATTATATAAGAGAATTTGCTGCTAAAAATAAGTAATTTAAAAAAGGGTACCAATCTTTACTGGAGAAGATTATAAAAATATAGAAAAGCTTAATACAACAACCAAAGCTAAGATTTATTATCTAAGCTTTGGTTGTTTTTTTGTTTAAAAACAATGTTGAGAATAAGAGAATTTTTATGAAAGTTTATATTTTGTTTATACTTAGTTTATGAAAAATATATGGTTGTATTTTACAATTAGTTTATCGGATAATTAAAACATAAATAGAGAATAACTTTTCTTAAGAGATTTGTAATAATTATGTAAGCATTTTGTAAATAATGTCTTGTATAATTATTTGTA
Organism: uncultured Clostridium sp.; assembly: GCA_964467165.1. Taxonomy (GTDB): domain Bacteria; phylum Bacillota; class Clostridia; order Clostridiales; family Clostridiaceae; genus Clostridium_AD. The sequence goes on along the minus strand of CAYXOL010000004.1, from coordinate 72,242 downwards.
GGTAGTTAATGTGAATTTAATAATTAACTTAAATTAGAAATAATAGTGTAACTAGATTCAAAGGTTTCTTGTTATAGACATTTTACGGGCTATTTAAAATTAGATGTAAAAAAAATATAAAATTTTGGAGGTTAAAATGTTTAAATTACTGTTTGCAATGAATATTTTAGTAATAACTACAGCATTATTCTTCTGGATTAGTGGAATCAGATGGTTTAAAACGAATAAATACAACAAAAAAGGTATTAAGTGTATACTTGGTGGTACCAGTATTACAGGGATTTGTATCATTATAGGAGCAATACTTTTCGTACCAACTTTCTTCCCAATATAAAATAATTTTTGATGCGTTCTTGTAATTTATAATATATATTCAGGTTAGAAGATTAAATATGATAAATCACTGTATACTTATATGAACAAATTGTTGATAAAGTGAGATTTTTAAAGAATAGTTGTGGATAAGTTTATGAATACGTATAAAAGGACCTTCGTTGTAGTAGCAATAAAATAAACAAGATATACTGCTATAAAAATAAGTATGCTTCTGATAGCAGGTATTATTATATTGTAATTCATAAGTTCGCTTAAAATGGACATTGCCACGCAGCTATGAATTATGCCCACAATTAAAGTTAGCATGTATGATATTCCTATTTGCCTAGCAGTAGCTTTGAAAATCTCCTTCTCTGTTATTCCAAGCCTTTTTAGCAAAACATATTTATCCTTATCTAAATAGGCTTCGGATACAAGTTTGAAATATATTATATTTCCTGTTGCAATTATGAAAACCAGTGTAAGAAAAGCTCCAAGAAAATAAATTATCCCGAAAATACTGTAAGAAGATGTATCTTTACTCACATTTACACGTAAAGAACCTTTAATTAAATTAGTTGTGAATAATTCATGGAAAGAAGATATATTCTCACTCACCTTTGAACGCAAAGGCTCTTTAGGGGAGTCAATTTTGTATAATTCCTGTTTTAGCAATTTCATAGTGTCTGTTTTATTTATTTTTATTCCATTAAACTCATATATGTGAGAAGTAGCTCTAAGCAAGTTATAGTCTTCATCATTTAATACTAGACAGGACATTGGTAAACCGATACCAAAAACAGGAGTATTATGAGTATGATAAAATTTAAGAAATATTAAAATGACTTGGTGATAAGCATAGAATAGATGTAAATCATAATTACTTCTTGACGTTAACCAACGTTGGGTATAATATACTTATATACAATGTTGGATGAGAGGTGATTTATATTATTAAAGTACTGATATTATACTATTTAAGTATTAAACCTACACATGGGTATGAAATTCAGAAATTTATACAAATAAATCATATGGATAGTTGGACAAAAATTCAATCGGGATCCATTTATTATGCGTTAAGTAAACTGGAAAAAAAAGGTCTTATAGTATTGTCACAGGAAGTAGGCACTGGGGCTAAGGCCCGTAAAGTTTATGCTATAACAGAGGCAGGAAAAGTTGAATTAAAAGAATTGGTGAAAGAAGAATTAAATCATCAAATTTGCCAGGTTGGATCTGATAAATTTATTGTTTATCCGCTATTAAATATCCTTGATAAAGATGAAATGGTTACTGAACTAAAAGAACATATCCAAAAGTTAGAGGCTGAAAAAATGTATTTTGAAAAATGGCAAAAGATTAAAGTTAATGAGCAAACCCTGGCAGTAGAAAAAATTACTTTCGAAATGATGTTATCTAATCTTGAATATCAAATTAAGTGGCATAATGCTTTAATTGATAACATGCAGGAGTGCATTACAGCAAGTAAAGAAATAGCCAAATTAATTTCAAAGTTTGATTTTTCAAATACACAAGATATAGAACTAAATACCGCAGATGATATAGAAAACCTAAAGTATCAAATATTAAATAATCCTGATACTGCGCCTGAAAAATTAGAACAACTGATTAAAGTGTTGAAAAAATAATCATTATCCTATCCAGGACTGGATAGGATAAAAAAATAATCACTATATCCAACATTGGATATAAAAAGAGAGGATTGAAAAAATGAAAATTATTGTGCTAATGGGAAGTCCACGGAAAAAAGATAGTTATAATGTGTGTAAGTTAATCCAGGGTAAATCCATGAAAAGCTGCACTATAGAATTCGAATATATCTTTTTAAAGGATTATGTAATTGAAGATTGCATTGGGTGTGATATGTGTTTTAAAAAAAGTGAAAACCTTTGTCCTTGCGAAGACGATTTGCATAAAATAAAAGAAAAGATTTTGAATGCTGATGGTATTGTTTTTGCATCACCGGTATATGCATATCAAGTACCTGCACCACTAAAGCGAGTGATTGATAGATTATCCTATCTGTTTCATCGTCAAGAATTAATAGGAAAACCTGCATTAACAGTAGTAACTTCAGATGGTGGTGGACATAAGCAAGTGACCAAATATCTTAAAATGACCCTATGTGGATGGGGGTGCAATCTAGCAGGGACCATTAATATTATCTCACCTATGTTCTTTGAAAATAAAAACGAAAATTCAGCATGGGGATATGATAAAAGCTATCATAAAACAAACATTGAAAAGATTGAAAGGTTAGCAGAAAGTTTTATAAAAATTATAACTGACAATACACCACATACTCCTACTTTTTATGATATTTTTATATTCAACTGTTTAAGAAGTAAAACTTTTACGTCTAAAGCAGACTATGATTTTTGGAAGGAAAGAGGGTGGCTTAATTCCAATTACTTTTATGAAGTGCATATAAATTTATTTAAAAGAGGATTTGGTAGTACATTAAAAGTCATAGTTAATTTAGCAGGAAAGAAATTAAAAAACAAAGCAATTTGCAGCGAATAATAGAATAAGGGTTTTCAACTTTTAGCTCATCCTAAGTTAATCTTAAGTTTTTTTAAATAGAGATGCAATTATAATATATGGTATAATTTAGATAAAAATAAAGGTACAGAGGGCATAAATCAATATGGATTCAATCAAAAGGAGTCAAGTTAATAAGCACATAAACTTTGAGAGAAAGGTAGGTAACGTGTAGATTATGAGAGCAGAAAGATTTTTATCTATTCTAATAATTATTTCTCAAAAAGGTTTAGTAACAGGAAAAGAGCTTGCTGAGCATTTTGAGGTATCATTAAGAACAATATATCGCGATATTGAAAAAATAAGTGAAGCAGGGGTCCCAATAGCAGCTACTGGTGGTAAGTGCGGAGGCTATTATATTATGGAAAACTATACTCTAAATAACCTATTTTTTAATAAAAAAGAAATTCAGCCCTTGATTGCTGTAATGGACAATTTAAAGTTTTTATTTGGAAACAATCCACAATTTAATGATATAGTACTTAAGTTTGAAACTTTACGCAACAGTGAAAAAAAGGAATGTGATAATCTTAGTATAGATATGTCTCACTTCAGTATGGCCCAGGAACTCAGGCAGTACTTATTCCTTATGAATAAAGCTATTGAAGACAATAGGATATTGGAATTTCAATATATAAATAGAAATATGGAATATTTAAAGAGAGTAGTTGAACCAATTCAGATAGAATTCACCAACGGACAGTGGTATATTATTGCCTTTTGCACAATAAGAAAAGACTATAGAAGGTTTAAACTTGTTAGAGTAAGAAATATGGAACTGGGGGGAAGTTTTGTTAAAAGCACAATTTCAAAAGAAGATATAGAAAAGATATTTAGTGAAAGTTATGAAAAAAATAGCATTCTAGTTACATTAAAGTTTTCTAGTGAAATAGGTGGACGATTAAGTGAGTATTTTTCAAAAGATAAAATTAAACTTTTGGATAATGGAGCATATATAGTTGAAGACTTCTTTCCTGCGGATGAAGGATTGAAAAGATTCATTTTAGGATTTGGTAATGACTGTGAAGTCATGGGCCCAGATAAATTAAGAAAAGAAATGGTGGAATACATAAGAAATATATATAGTAAATACAATGACTGACATATAGGTGTCAGTCATTGTGTTTTATAATATAAGAATAGAACTTTGAAACCTTGACCCATTGCATAAGTGCTAAACTTGGGAGAACATTTTAAGTGAATTGTTGTTGAAGATGTGTTTGCCGTTAATCAGTTTAGGGATAATATTATTTCAGTAGCTTTAGAAAATCGTGTGTATATAAGTGAAGAAAAACAAAAATATTTGCTGGATAAAACAATACAAGAATTAAATCCATATGATATTGATCTTTTTATTATCCCAGGTGGAAATCCCATGGAACTTTATGAAAATACAGAATTAAAAGAGTTTATGTTAAAATTAAATGAGAAAAATAAATTTATTGCAGGTATTTGTGGTGGAGCTGAACTTATGGCATATTACGGATTGCTTGATAATAAAGAAGCTAACGGTGATGGTGAGGGATTTAGAGTAGATGAAAGCAATCAGCACATATATGAAAAAATAAATATAGTAGATAAGGATGTCGCTTGAGATGGAAACTGTATAACCTCAATTGGACAAGCATTCATTGAATTCTCTCTTGAACTTGGCAAAGCAATGAATATTTATAAAAATGATGAGGAAATCAAGAATGATTATAATTGGTTAAAAAATATTAAAGATAAAGGCTATGTTAAAGAGTAGTGTTGAAAATCATATACACCAATTATAGCCAATATTACCCTTTTGTTGTTTAATGTAGTTAATTCGGAATTGTATTCTAAGGCGAACTACTAATTATTTATATTATATAAACTTTACTACGGAGGTGCTTATGAAAACACACTATTATTTGGGTTGGTTTAACGATGGTTTTTTTGAGAAGCTGGTCAGGTTTTTGCATGAGGATATAACTGATAGAAAATCGCTTGTTATGATTAGCGGGAATCCATTTCTTCATGAAGATGAGGAAGTTGGTGTTACTGAACGCTCGTGGCTTGACTAGGCCAACATTATGTTTGATGAATATCACTTAATTGATTATGGCGTACAGAAGGAAGAGGCCCAAAAATTAATTCAAAATGCTTCGGTCATTTTCTTGCTTGGTGGAGAAGACATTGAACAGAACGGTCTTTTGATAAAATATGAATTGTCGGATTTCATTAAAAAAAGCAGAGCCGTTGTGATGGGAACAAGTGCTGGTGCGATAAACATGTCCGCTAAATGGTTATGCTCTGAAGGTGAAAAAAGCTCTATTTACGACGGTATTGGCCTTGACGATTTTTCTGTCCTGTCTCATTATGATCTTGAAAATAACATTGCGCATATTCAAGGTGATCTATGTCCCTTATTAGAAGAAATGAATGTTTATGCGTCGAACAAAGATTGTGCTGTACGTGTAAAGGGAGACAAAATTGACATTTTAGGCAATGTATATTTAATTTCCCACTCAAAGATTCAGAAGTTGGATGAGACGCTTTAGTTCTATGAGTGGTTATGGTTTAACTGAGTTAATTTCTTTATGCAAAGCTTCTGCAACAGACAAGTTCATGGTTGCGTACAGTATAAACATAATCTACAGTAAGTTTCTTGCACAATATTCTAATATGACACAATAAAGGCAGCCTTGAGAGGTTGCCTTTCAATTTCAATATTATTCTTAAACAGAGTCAAGATAAAAAATAGAAGTGCACTTTTGCATATTGAAGAAGCTATAAAAGATTGTGACTGCGAATTCTTAGACCGTGAATGGCATGAATGTGTTTATGATTAAGATTTAAGCATATTTTTATAAAGAACGGTGATATTATTAATTAAGCCTTAAGGGACTATCTCAAAGTATTTTTTTGAGATAGTCCCTATAGCTTTTATATGCTTTTTATTGGGATATAAATTTTCATTGAAACCTTATCGTATTCCCATGGGTGACAATGCTCATCATAGTGCTCAAAGTCAAATTTACTTTCATCAATTTCATATTGTGAATTTGGGAACCATTGCTGAAGTATATAGGCCCAGGTTCCATTAATGGAATCTACAAAGTCATCTTCATGTACCTGTGGCGATGTAAATATAGCATAAGCAGCAGCAGGAATCTCTAATTTGTACATATCATCAGTGGCTTTATCAAAGTTATCAACACCGACGGCCATTAGATATGAAAAGTCATCAGTAGCCATATTAGTATTAATAGAGATACAGTACTCTCCATGTTTTAACGGATTTAGCTGCTTATATAATCTTTCCTCACAATTGTTATCATCAAAACCACGTTGAGCCCAGAATGCTGGAATATCACTTGAACGTAATACGTTTTTAAGGTTATTCTTAAATTCATACCCAGCCACCTTAAAGCCAGGCATTTCAATTATTTTAGGTTCCATAATAATCCCTCCAGTTAAATTTCCTTTTAAATATTCTAAACTGATTTTTGGTGGTAATCCCTTTGGAGCATGAAGTCTGTATAGACTTGGTGGATAACCAAAAGCACGTTTGAAGGCTTTGTTAAAACCAGCATGAGTTTCAAAGCCATAATCCATTGCAATATCGATTATCTTTGCCCCATTGGTCAGATCATGTAATGCGAATTGTAGTTTTCGTTTTGTTACATAATCCATTACTGACAAATGAACAAAACTACTGAATATTTTATAAAAATGGTAGGTTGAAAACCCTGCAATTGAAGCGAGCGTATCTACAGATATATCATCCTGGATATGCTCATCAATATAATCAATAGTTTTTTGAATCAAATTAATATACTCCATTAAGTCACCTCATTTAAAATCATTAAATCCCGTACGGTAATTATATAATAACATTTATAAATATAATTGCTTATCCTAACTTGTTAATATACTGCTCACTGTGTACTATATGAACGAAATGTTGATAAAACGGGGTTTTGATACTGTAGGTGTGGATAACTTTGATAAAAGATTACTTTCTTTAGTAATGACTGACATATAGGTGTCAGTTATTGTGCTTTATAATAGAAGAATAGAACTTTAAAACTTTGACGTAGAATTTAGGTAATCAAAATGAAGGAAGTGTAAAGATGATTTATACAGTGAATGGATCAATTACCAAAGAAGAAATGCAAGCTACTTTATGTCATGAACATTTTAAATGGGAGAATGATGAAAACTATGGGAATCAGCTTTATTTTGACAGAAAATATGATGAAGCAAAAATTGAAGAAGCCTTTGGCATATTACTGCCAGTTTTACAGAAACTATTTGCTAATGGATGTAGAACTATTGTAGAAGCTTCGCCTCCAATTGGAGGGCAAGATATTAAACTATTAAGAAAACTCTCTTTAGCTTCGAAAATAAATATCATTCCCTGTACTGGATATAATCTACCTAAGTATGTTCATAGGATTTACAATGAAAAATACGTAGAACAACTGGCGAAGCAATGGATTAAGGACTTTGAGTTAGGGCTTGATAACATTGATGGTGTTACAGTAAAGCCTGGACATATAAAATTACTTCTTGATAGAGGGAAATTGTCCGATGTGGACAAAGAAATGCTTCGAGCTGCGGTAATGACAAATAAAAAGACTGGTATTCCTATTCATTGTCATATTCTTGAAGCAGCTATGACTGAAGAGGTAATGGATTTACTTGAAAGAGAAGAGGCGGACTTTGGAAAGTTTCTTTGGTCTCATACGCTGGCAGATAAAAATGATGCTGTAATAGACCGTGCACGAAAACTTGGTATATGGCTAGGGATAGACATGATTAAGAAAGATGACTATGAATATAATATGAATTTCATCAAAGAGGCAATAATGGGTAGCTTTGAAAATCGAATTTTACTTTCTCAAGATTATGACCTTTATGATGAAAGCATTGTTTACGGTGTGAACCATTCCTGTGCATCATTCTTTACTGATTTTATACCATATTGTATTGCCTGCGGTATTTCATCGAATATCCTAGAAAGAATCGTTAGCAAAAACCCTGCTGAGTTTTATGATTTCTAGCCAGCTGCTTTAGAAAATCCTGTGGATAACTTTGATAAACGATTTACTTTCTTTAGTAATTATTACAGGGGCATAAAGGTATATGCAAGGTAACATTAAAATTGGTAATATTCAAAGTTCTACCACTTGACATTCCCCTAAGGTGAAGGTTTATAGTATAAATAAGTTAGAGATTAAGTTGTTAATATACAGCTCCGCAGGAGATGATTTAATCTCTAAAAAATAAATTTCTATGAGGTGGGGCATGAAAATAAAGTTATGAATTTAATTTTGTAGTTGAAATATCCTGAGAAAGTTTAGCCACTAGTGAGTATTTTCTGGTCACATAACTAGAACCTGCAAGTTTTTATAAATATAAAAACTTACAGGTTCTATGAATTCCAAGAGCTAAAATATTAACAAAATAAATAGAAATTTGATAGGAAAGACTTGTAAATTGTATAAGGTTTTTTTATTCGTAGGCCCGCCTATTATAGCTTACTTGTTATCAGGTTACTTTAATCTTTAAGCCATTTATCTATTTTTGAACTAAAATCACTAAAATTTATTGGTTTTGATATATAATCATCCATACCAGCATAAATAAATTTATCTTTATCTTTTAACAAGGCGTAAGCGGTCATAGCAATAATAGGCGTATGAATTCCTGACAACAATTCGTTGTCTCTTATTAATAAGGTTGCGGTATAACCATCCATTATAGGCATATTAATATCCATAATTATTAGATCAAATTCAAATTTATGGTACAGTTCAATTGCAGATTTACCATTATCAGCTATTAAAATCTTTAATTGCTTTTTTTGAAGGATTATTTCAGCTATTTTTTGATTTATTTTATCATCTTCAACTAAAAGCACTGTTTTATTAAAATTATAATTAATTATAGAACTACTCCACGTTAGGGAGTTATCATTTAGCATACCTTCAATGCTCTGGAGGTTAATAGTAAAATAAAATATGGTTCCAACCCTTTCTTCACTTTCAAGCCAAATATCGCCGCCCATTAAATTTACTAGATTTTTAGATATAGAAAGACCTAAACCTGCTCCTTGATACTGTTTAGTATAGGTGCTATCTAATTGTTTAAACCTTTCAAATAATAATCCTTGTTTATCCTTAGGTATTCCAATTCCAGTATCTTTAATTGAAAATTTCAACTTTATAGTGTTTTCATCCATAGGTTCTTTTGTAACACTAATTGTTATGCTTCCTCTTTGAGTGAATTTTACGGAATTGCCAATTATATTTGATAATACCTGCCGTAACCTCACCGCATCACCACTTAAAATATCGGGGATGCTCTTATGGATTTCAACCTTTAATAGTATATTTTTTTGCTTTGCACTAATATCAAATAAGGTAGTAATTTCACTAATTACCTCTCTGATCTTAAAAGGTGTAGACTCTATTACAATTTTGCCAGCTTCAATTCTAGAAAAGTCTAAAACATCATTAATTATTGTAAGTAGTACCTTAGATGATTTCATGACTAAACTTAAATATTCTCGTGGCTGTTCATCTAAATCATACATTAAAGCAAGTTCTGTCATCCCCATTATTCCATTCATGGGGGTCCTAATTTCATGACTCATGTTTGCAAGAAATTGACTTTTTTCAATATTAGATTGTTCTGCCTCAAGTTTTGCCTTGGTTAATTGTTTCTCAATTTCAATTCTTTCAAAAACCTCTTCTTCCAGCAGCAAGTTAGCTTGTGTTAGTTTGGCATTAATGGCCTGTAATTCTATTGTTCGGTTTATTACCCTATCTTCTAAGTCATGATTTAATTTTTTGAGTTCACAGTTTGTTTCATCTAACTGCTTAGTCCTGACAATAACCCTATCTTCTAATTCTACATTTAATGCTTGTATCTGATTTTCCCGAAGCTGCACATTTTCCTTCATTATGTAAAAATAATTGGACAATTCCACAAATTCTTTATAGCCTTTAGTTTCTAGTGGTAAACTATAATCACCATGAGAAATAAGCTTAGTTTTTATAATGAGACTACGAAAAGCTCTTGTTATACTTGCTGCACTCATTGTGGAAAGAATGAAGTATAATAAAACTATTATGCTAAAAGAAATACCGATAATGGTTTTAATTTTGACAACTGGATTAAAGACCTTATCGGAGTCCATTACTATAACAGAGTACCAGCCTGTTAACTGAATCTTTGTTGAATATAAAATTAATTTTTTATTGTCTTTAATATTTATAGTAGTTCTTTTAGGTCCATTTTCACTTGGAATTTTCTTGAAATATGGAAATTGTCTTCGTTGATTTACATTTTCATCATTTTTATTATCAATAAGATAGATGCCATTCTCATCTAAAACACATACACTTTCTACGGAATTTAAAGTAGCACCTTCAGTGATTTTTATTATTTTAGATAAGCTTAAATCTGCAACTAGCAAATCTCCATTAATATAAATAGAAATAGTAACTGTGGGTTTTTGTGTCTGTGTTGATATAAACACACCAGACCATACTGGATTACCTGTCTTGTCAATATTTTTAAAAAAATCTTCGTTTAAGGAACTTTTTCCAAGATTATCACTATTAGAGGACACAGTATTTTTAACTACACCATATTTGTTAATAATTTGTATATTATCAAAATAAGGATAGATGTTAAGCATTGTATTTAGATATTTATCTATTTCATTATCAGAAAGAGAGTTATTAAGGAGTAAGTCTTTTTTTAAACCATTCATCATAGTTATTGGATTTTGAATAAAAGTCTCCACTTGGTTATTAATATTTGCGGCTATGACAATATTTTGGTTTTTAATATTTTCCTCAGCTTGAGCATTAAAAATTGAAATAGAAATACATCCAATAATTATAGTGGGAAGGATAAATATTAATATGTTGTTTAATAACATTTGCCCCTTTAAACTAAAGGATTTTTTCATATATTAATCTCCTTTCTTCAATTGCCCACCTTCTATTTTAAAAATCATATACTTTCGAGTAGTATCTCCAAATTTATCAATGGAATATTTATTTTGTAAGCCTTGAAAACCACCGATTTTTATTATATTATTTTTTAGGGTAGAAGGCATTAAATTAGCCCCCATTTTCATTGCATGGAATAACGCGTAAGCAGCCTCATAAGAATACATAGAGGAAAATGTTGGGATTTTACCATACCTATCTAGATAAGCATTTTTAAATTTAACAAATTCTGAAGATTTATCATTAACATCAATGCCACCTACAATAAACATGCCTTCAACAGCAGTTCCCCCTGTTCTAATTAAATCAGATGTATTTGACCATAAAGGTGAGTAAATATGAACCTTGGAATTTAGTTTTCTTATATGTTGAGTTATTTCAGCATTATCTTTAGAATTTCCAATAATGAAAAGAGCAGTAGCTCCTGAGTTTAAAACATCTTTAGATAAACTTGAATAGTTTATATTTAAACTGGAGCTAAAGCTTTTTGTCAAGATAATTTCTCCCTTATTTAACTCCAAAAGCTTTTTAAAATTATTATAAAGAGAATCATTAAAACCTTTGTTGTCTAAATCGTATAATACTGCGAATTTTTTATCATGGTTTTTATTTGCCGTATTAGCTAAAATGGAGGCTTGTTCATTTGTAGTTGAGATAAATCTAATGAGATTATCATCTACACCAGATAAGGAATCCGAACTTAATGTTGGTCCCAAAAACAATATGTTTTTATCTTTTAGATAATTCATGGAATTTACAATCATTCCACTGGTATAAGGGCCAATAACTACTGGTATATTTTCAGCAATAAATTCCTTTTGAACATTAAGAGCCACTGCTGGATCATTTTTGTCATCCTTAACCACCAATTCGATTTTTCTACCTCCAAGTCCACCAACTTCATTAAACTCATAAATAGCAAGCTCTACACCTCTTCGTCCTGATACAGACAAATCGGAATTAATCCCTGACATGGTACCTAATACCCCGATTTTTATGGGGGCAGGGTTCTTGCTACAGCCTGATATGTATATTATATTAATAATATAAAAAATAATAAGAGTGCTATTTTTAAATTTCATTCTAATTCTCCCTTATTTAAATTTCGAAAATAGGCAAATTTTTCTATGAAAAATACTTATTATTACATATATTATAATATTATAATATTGAATAGTTTAAAAATCAAACTAATTATTTTATATTTTGACAAAATTATAAATATTCCAAAAATTTTAACATTATATGTTGTAATATGAAAAAGTATGCAGTATAATAATTTAAAGTTAGTTAGTCATAACTAACTTGGAGGTATAAAAGGTGAAAATAGATATATTAAAGAGGAAAGAAAGTATAATTATAACTGCCATTGAGGTGTTATATGAAGTTGGAATTAATGGAATGACAATAAAGGAAATAGCTAAAAGACAGAATATATCAGAGCCGGCTATTTATAGGCATTTTGATGGAAAAAAAGAGATTATAAAAGAAATTTTAAGAAGATATTCTATCTATGACGGAGTAATAAAAAATACAATACTTGATAACGATATGACAGGTAAAGAGGCGATTATGTACTTTTGCACTGCGTATGCAGAATATTATCAGAATTATCCGCAAATTACAACTATAATGTTTTCATTGGATATCTTTAAGTATGATGAAGAGGCTAATGAGGAAATGAAAAATATTATTAAAAATAGATATAATTTACTATTTGCGCTTATATCAAAAGCTATTGATAAAAAAGAGGCTTCAATAAATAAAAGTATACAAGTGCTTACTGATTCAATTTTTAGTATTTTATGGACTACTACTTTTTTATGGAGAATGGAAAATTGTAGTTTTGATGTTAAAGAGCGAATTCTTTTAGCGGTGGATAATATAATAAATTTTTAGAGGGGATGAGAATAATGAAAAGGGTTTTGATTACAGATGATGCAATGTTTATGAGATTATCACTAAAAAGTATCCTAGAAAAGAATGGATTTGAAGTGGTTGGAGAGGCTGAAAATGGTGAGGTAGCTATTGAAAAGTATAAGCTTCTTAAACCGGATATTGTAACCCTTGATATTACCATGCCAATAATGGATGGTGTGGAAACATTAAAACATATAAAGGCTTTTGATAAAAATGCAAAAATTATTATGATTTCTGCAATGGGACAAGAGAAAATTGTAAGGGATGCGGTGATGGCAGGTGCTATTGGTTTTGTAATAAAACCGTTCAATGAAGAAACGATAGTAAAAGCTTTTAGTAAATTGAAATAGTTTTTTAGAATGAAAGGGGGACGATCATGTCAGAGGGTGGAATAAGTAAAGAACCAATGCTAGAAGTATATATTTTTGAAGCCACGCAATTAATGGAGCAATTAGAAGGGATCAGTATAGGATGTGAAAAAAATAAAAAAATTGATGCTGAAGCAATAAATGAAATCTTTAGAATAATGCATACTATAAAAAGCTCATCAGCTATGATGATGTTTAACGAGATATCTATTTTAGCACATTCACTGGAAGATTTGTTTTTCTATATTAGAGAAAATAAAGATGTAACTATTGACTTTGAAAACTTATTTGATCTGGTACTTTTGGGAATAGACTTTATAAAAGGTGAAGTAGCCAAAATCCAAAATGATTGCAATGCAGATGGATCTAGTGAAAATTTGGTATTGAAAAGTTCAAGCCTTCTGCAAAATATGAAGCAAGTTAATGGGGAAATTCTTAAAAGTGATTCTTCTGATAAAGAAGAAGTTATCAAATATTATATTAGTTCTTATAAAAGTGGTGATAAAGAGCTTAAACAAAAGTATATTGCAAGAATTTTTTATGAAGATGGTTGTGAAATGGAAAATGTACGTGCATACACTGTAGTTCACAATCTTAAAGATATAGTTAGTGAGCTGTATCACCTGCCTAAAGATATTATAGAAAGTAATGATAGCGTTGAGTGTATTAGAAAAAATGGATTTTTAATAGGTTTTTCTACAGACCTTCAAAAGGAAAAAATTGAAGAACAACTAAATGAAATTATTTTTTTAAGACAACTAGAACTCGTACAAGTGGATGAATATCCACCAGAGATTAAAGCGTTAATGGTGAAAAAAGAAATTATTCTTGAAGAACAAATAGAGGCAATAGACACAAACAAAGAAGATATTCCACCTATAGCTATAAGTGGAAAAGGACAAAGTATTATAAGTGTAAATATTTCAAAACTGGACATGCTTTTGGACTTAGTAGGAGAGATTGTAATAACAGAAGCCATGGTTACAAAAAATCCTGATTTACAGGACTTACAATTAGATAATTTTAATAAATCGGCAAGGCAATTGCGGAAACTTACTAATGAATTACAAGATATTGTAATGTCCATACGCATGATACCAGTATCTATGACATTTCACAAGATGAATAGAATTGTGAGAGATATGAGCAAAAATCTAAATAAAGATGTTGAACTTGAGATTATCGGTGAGGATACTGAGGTAGATAAAAACATTATTGATCATATTTCTGACCCATTGATGCATCTCGTGAGAAATTCACTAGATCATGGACTGGAAGAAAAAGAGGAAAGAATGGCTTTTGGTAAAACTAAGATGGGAAAAATAACCTTAGAGGCAAAAAATGCTGGTGGTGATGTATTTATAATAGTTAGAGATGACGGACGTGGCCTAGACAGAAAAATGATATATGAAAAGGCTAAACTTCAAGGATTACTTACTAAACCTGAGGAGGAATTAACAGACAAAGAAATATTTTCAAATATATTATTGCCCGGCTTCTCTACAAATGAAAGTGTTACAGAGTACTCTGGTCGAGGCGTTGGAATGGATGTAGTGAAGAGAAATATTGATAGCATCGGGGGAGCCATTTCTATTGAAAGTATAAAGGGAAAAGGAAGTACCATATCAATTAAGATTCCCTTAACTTTAGCAATAATTGATGGGTTAGAAGTAGCGGTTGGAAAAACTAAATATACAATACCAATCACAGCTATTCGTGAGTCTTTTAAACCAAAAGAGAATGAGGTAATTGAGGATTCAGAGGGGAATGAAATGATAATGATCCGAGGTGAAGCTTATCCAATATACAGACTTCATCGAATATTTAATATAAATACTAAGGTAACCGATTCAACTGAAGGAATAATGGTGATGGTAGAAGATAATACAAAAGCTGCATGTTTGTTTGTAGATTCCTTAATTGGAGAACAACAGGTGGTGGTCAAGGCATTACCTGCCTATATTAAGAAAGCAAAAGGTATTGCTGGATGCACAATACTCGGGGATGGAAATATTAGTCTTATAATAGATGTAAATAGTGTTTTAGACAGATAAAACTAGGGAAAGGTGGTAAAAAAAATGGCAGAGGTTTTAGATGAAGTTGTGGAAACTTCGGAAGATACTCAAAAGGGTAAATTTCTCACATTTTCTGTTGGCAGGGAGGCTTATGGAATTGAAATTAAATTTGTCACAGAGATAATTGGTATACAGGAGATAACTGAAGTGCCTGAACTACCATCTTATGTAAAAGGAATAATAAATCTTCGTGGAAAAATTATTCCGGTTATTGATGTAAGACTTAGGTTTAAGAAAGATCCAAAGGAATACAATGATAGGACATGCATTGTGGTAATTGACATAAAGGAAGTTTCTGTGGGACTTATTGTAGATAATGTGGCTGAAGTAATTAGTATAGACGATAGTAATATTGTTTCACCACCGGATATAAAAACAGGATTTCATAATCGTTATGTTAGAGGAATAGGAAAAGTAGGAAATCAGGTTAAGCTACTACTGGATTGTGATAAATTGCTGAATGATGACGAATTTGAAAGCTTAACTACAATAATATAGATTTAAAGGAGGATGAAATGGCTTTTACGTACTTTTTTAGGGATATGCAAACGCTAGATACTATTAAGGAATATGCGCTGCCTTACTTAAAATCTCGTCAACATATTAAAATATGGGATGCGGGATGTGCCATGGGGCCAGAACCATATTCATTAGCAATAATTTTACGAGAAAACATGGGCAATATGTATTTTAGGAATGTAAAAATAATTGCAAGTGATATTGATGGCAGTAATTTGTTTGAAAAAATAATAGTGGAGGGTACTTATCCTAGAGGTGATGTTGAAAGAATACCCGCGGGAATACTAAGTACATATTTTGTCCCAAATAGGGACAATACCAGTTATACTATTTTGCCTGAAATTAGAAATTCTATAAATTTTATAAAGCATGATTTATTAACATTAGTACCTGTGGGGAAAGGTATGGGATTAATAGTATGTAAAAATGTACTTCTTCATTTTACTCAGGAGCAAAGAATAAACGTCATTAAAATGTTCTATGAGGCATTATCAGAAGGTGGATTTTTGGCAATGGAGCAGACACAAAAACTTCCAAAGGAACTTGAGAATTATTTTGAACCGGTAGTATCTAATGCACAACTGTATAGGAAGGTAATCAAGTGAAGGGAGAATTATGAAGATAAATAATCTTTACCAGGTTAATGATATATGACAAGGGATAGTAATTATAAACAATCATTTATCAGAGTATTAGAAAATATTAAACATTATAAAACAACAACAAAAAATTAGTATTAGGAGGCTATACTTATGAAATGGTTTATGAATATGAAAATTGCAGCTAAGCTTTTATCTTCATTTATAGTTGTTGCTATTATTGCGGCAGTTGTAGGGGCGGTAGGTATTGTAAGTTTAAAAACAGCAGATAACTCAGATACCGAGCTTTATAAAAATATGACAGTGCCTATATCCCAAGTTGCTGATATTAACAAAGACTTTCAAATGGTGCGTGTAAGTGCAAGAGATATAATTATTGAGCAAAACGCTGAAAAAATTAAAGTGCTAGAAGAGTCTATAAATGAAAGAATGGCTGATATGAAAAAAGTTGCAGCAGAAGCTGAGAAGGCTTCAATTTCAAGTGAAATGAAAACTGCATTTAAAGACTTTAATAGTAAGAATAATAACTTTGAGGTGCAACTGGGTAATGTATTAGTCTTGGCAAAAGCTAATAAGAACGCTGAAGCAGTTGCGTTGATAAGTGCTACAGGAGATTCTGGAAAAGCATCTATGGCATTGCAGGAATCCATAGATCAATTAATTACTATGAAAATTGCAGATGCTAAAGCTAAATCTGATAGCAATACAACTGCTGCAAATAGAGCCGTAAATATCATGCTTATTGTTATTATTGTTGGAGTAATTATTGCAATGGCTTTAGGCCTTTTCCTTAGTAAAATTATTAGTATACCTATGAAAATCCTAGCACAAGCAGCAGATAAGCTAGCGTTAGGTGATGTTGATGTGAATATAGAATCAAAAACAAAGGATGAAATTGGTAAATTGACGGGATCTTTTGCAAAAATGATAGACAATATTAAGGGACAATCAGAAGTGGCCCAGAGGATTGCAGCCGGAGAATTAAGTATTGAGATTATACCGAAGTCTGATAAAGATGTATTGTCAAACAGTCTGAAACTTGTAGTAGAAACGCTTCAAAATCTTGGGGTAGAAACAAGCAGGCTAACAAAAGCTACAGTTGAAGGAAAACTCGATACTAGAGGAAATGGAGATGCGTTTAAAGGCGGATACAAAGAAATTGTGGGTGGGGTAAACAAACTTATAGATGCATTTGTAGGACCAATAAATGTAACAGCAGAATATGTGGATAGAATTAGTAAGGGAGATATACCACCAAGAATAACAGATACCTATAATGGAGATTTCAATGAGATTAAAAATAATTTAAATAGCTGTATAGATGTAATGAGTGGACTTTTATTAGAAACAAACAAACTAATAAAAGCAACACAAGAAGGTAAATTGGATACAAGGGGTAATGCAACTCAATTTAATGGAGGTTGGGGTGAACTTGTAGTTGGTATTAATGAAATGATAGATGCATTTGTAGGACCAATAAATGTAACAGCAGAATATGTGGATAGAATTGGTAAGGGGGATATGCCGCCAAGGATAACGGATAACTATAATGGAGATTTCAATGAGATTAAGAATAATTTAAATTTATGTATTGATAGCATTAACTTGCTTGTATCTGATGCTGGTAATTTAGTTGAAGCAGCAGTTGCAGGAAAGCTATCCACTAGAGCAGATGCTTCAAAGCATAGTGGAGATTACAAAAAAATAGTGCAGGGGGTAAATGATACTTTAGATGCTGTTATTGAACCCGTTAAAGAAGCATCTGCAGTACTTACGGAAATGGCTAATGGAAACTTGAAGCTAAAGGTTAAGGGAGATTATAAAGGAGATCATGCAGATATTAAAAATGCATTAAATGACACTATAGATTCGTTATCTTCCTATGTAACTGAAATTTCTGAGGTTTTAGGAGAAATGTCAAGCTCTAATCTTCAGCTATCCATTAACAATGAATATAAAGGTGACTTTGCTCAGATTAAGGATGCATTAAACCTTATAATTCAATCTTATAACGAAGTATTTACAGAAATAAATAATGCGGCAGATCAAGTTTCAGCAGGATCCAATCAGGTTTCTGATGGAAGCCAGGCACTGTCTCAAGGAACTACAGAGCAAGCAAGCTCTATAGAACAATTAACAGCATCGATTACAGAAGTTGCATCCCAGACCAAACAAAATGCAGTTAATGCAAGCCAAGCAAATGAGCTTGCACTTAATGCTAAAGAAGGAGCAACTCTTGGAAATTCTCATATGAAAGAGATGCTTAAGTCCATGGAGGAAATAAATGAGTCTTCCTCTAGTATTTCAAAAATAATTAAGGTTATTGACGATATAGCTTTCCAAACTAATATGTTGGCTTTAAATGCTGCAGTTGAAGCAGCAAGAGCAGGACAACATGGTAAAGGCTTTGCAGTTGTAGCAGAGGAAGTAAGAAATCTTGCTGCAAGAAGTGCAAAAGCAGCTAAGGAAACTACAGACCTAGTTGAAGGATCCATAAAGAAAGTAGAGATTGGAACAAAAATTGCCAATAATACTGCAGAGTCCCTTGACCAAATAGTTGTAGGGGTGTCGAAAGCTGCCACCTTAGTGGGCGAGATAGCAGCGGCTTCAAATGAACAGGCAACTGCAATATATCAAATAAACAAGGGCATAGAGCAAGTTTCTGATGTTGTGCAGACTAATTCAGCAACTGCAGAGCAAAGTGCAGCAGCCAGCGAAGAACTTTCTAGTCAAGCATCAATGCTTAAGAATATGGTAGGAAAGTTTAGGTTAAAAGCAGGTAGCGCTTCATCTTACACTGAAGTATCTCTAGGAGCTGAGAGAAATTCAAACCAGGTTAATCATAAATTTTCAGCTCATGCTGAGGCAGCTGCAACTAAAAGTAAACCAAGAATATCCTTAAGTAATACGGATTTCGGCAAATATTAAGAAAATTTCTTTTAAGACCAGGGTACGTAGTTAAACTAGGTACCTTGGTCTAATAAAAAAATAAAGGTGAAGATATGATAAATTTAAAAGACAGCGAATTTAGGAAACTTACATCATATATGAAAGCAAACTATGGAATAAATCTTACAGAAAAAAGATTGCTTATTGAAGGGCGTCTTAGTAATATGATTACGGATAAAGGTTTTAGCAATTTTTCTGATTACCTAGAATTTGTTTTTAAAGGTACTTCAGAAAATGAAATTAGTGATCTTATAAATAAGCTTACTACTAATCATACTTTTTTCATGAGAGAGGCAGACCATTTTGAATACTTTAGGGATACAGTACTTCCATACTTAGAGGTAAGCTCTAAAACTAAAGATTTAAGAATTTGGAGTGCAGGCTGTTCTAGCGGTGAGGAGCCATATACCCTAGCCATGATAATTGCAGATTACTTTGGAGAGCACAAGTTTATGTGGAATACAAGAATACTTGCAACGGATATATCCCAGAAAGTATTAGAAGCAGCTGAAAGGGGAGTTTATTCCGCCGAAGCCGTGAATACTGTACCAAAATATTGGGGACTAAGATATTTTAATAAAATTGAAGATAAAAACTACCAAATATCTGAGGAAATAAGAAAGGAAATAATATATAGAAATTTTAATTTGATGACTGAAATATTTCCTTTTAAAAAAAAATTTCATGTTATATTCTGTAGAAATGTGATGATATATTTTGAGCCAAAGACAAAAATGGAACTAATTAATAAATTTTATGATATGACGGAGTCCGGGGGATATCTTTTCATAGGTCATTCTGAGTCAGTAAATAAGGATGAGACTAAGTATAAGTATATCATGCCAGCAGTTTACAGGAAGGGATAGGGGAACATGAATATAGGAAAAAAAGTAAGAGTATTAGTTGTAGATGATTCTTTGCTTTTCAGAGAAACAATTGCAAGAGGCCTAGCTCTTGACCGTGGCATAGAGGTAGTGGCAACTGCAGGAGACGCCTTTGAGGCAAGAGATAAAATAATAGAGTTTGAGCCAGATGTTATGACTTTAGACGTGGAAATGCCAAAGATGAATGGTATAGAATTTTTGAAAAGACTGATGCCTCAATATCCTATACCGGTTGTAGTAGTAAGTGCGGTAAAAGACAATGTTTTTGATGCGTTAAATGCTGGAGCAGTTGACTTTGTTACAAAGATGAACTCAGTAAATGGCAATAATAAGGAAGTATTTATAAATGAACTGATTATAAAAGTGAAAATTGCATCTATGGCCAAGGTTTCACATCGTAAGAAGGATATTTCAAGTGAGAGGCATGTAGGTAAAATTAATTCAAGAAGCAATAGTATTATAATTGCTATTGGTGCATCTACAGGTGGAACTCAAGCTATTCTTGAAGTAGTTAAACACTTTCCGCTGGATATGCCTGGAATAGTAATAACTCAGCATATGCCACCTGTATTTACAAAAATGTATGCTGATAGGTTAAATAATCTTTGCCTTATGGAGGTTAAGGAAGCGGAAACTGGTGATATAGTCCTTCCAGGAAGAATTCTTATTGCACCAGGAGATCGACATATGGAATTGATTAGAAAAGGAAATAATTATTACGTAGAATGCTTTACTGGTGATAAAGTAAACGGACATTGTCCTTCAGTGGACGTATTATTTAATTCAGTGGCAGAGAGCGCAGGAAGTGCAGCTATTGGAATTATTTTAACTGGAATGGGCTATGATGGAGCAAAAGGTCTTATGAAAATGAAACAAAGAGGTGCCTTCACCATTGGTCAGGATGAGAAATCCAGTGTTGTTTATGGCATGCCAAAAGTGGCCTATGATATTGGCGGCGTTATGAAACAAGCATCTTTAAGAGATATTCCTCAGTTAATTTATTACACTCTAGATAATAAAATAATATGACAAAAAGGAAGGTGAAAATGGTTACACAAGGTTTTAAGACGTTTTATGCACCGGCTGAAAGACTGGATATGGATAGTATAGAAAAGCAGGCTCAAAATTTTAATGAATAATAGCTGAAGATTCCTACAGTATAGATTTGAAAAATGATATTAACATATTAAAGAGAGTAGTAGGAAATATGCTTAAGAATGCACTTGAAGCTATAAATGAAAATGAAGTGGTTACTATAGTTTGCTACAAGGCATTAGATGGTTATATAAAATATTCGGTTAAGAATCCTAGCTACATAAGTCAGGCAACACAAAATAGCATTTTTAAGAGGGCATTTTCTACTAAAGGAAGTGATAGGGGAATAGGCACATACAGTATGAAGCTTTTAGGTGAAAAATACCTAAAAGGCCATGTTGGATTCACTTCAAATGAAGCTGAAGGCACTTGTTTTTACATTAATATCCCACAAGGCAAATTTTAACAAAGAGGTGTTGTAAATGAGAATATTAATAGCAGAAGATGACTTTACAAGTAGGTTATTCATGAAGAAATTTCTAGCTAAGTATGGAGAGTGTGACGTTGCTGTAGATGGTATAGAGGCCATTGATGCATATTTAAATTCAATAAATGAAGGACACATTTATGATTTAATATGCCTTGATATTATGATGCCAAGGCTTGATGGAATTAAGGCACTTAAATCTATTAGAGAAATTGAAAAACAGAAGGGCATTGAAACAAATCAAAGAGTAAAGATAATTATGACCACAGCATTGAACGATAAGGAAACAGTACAAAATGCCTATGATTCTGGATGTGAAGCCTATGCTTGGAAGCCTATTGAAACAGATAAATTCATTATTGTTATGAGAAAATTAGGACTAATATTATAATAGGGGCTAATAGTAAAAACCACACTGAATTTTCCAGTGCGGTTTTATTTCATTAACTATATATTTTTTATTATTTCATGTGAGCTGCAGCCCCAGAGATAAAAGGAACCAGCCAAATAAGCCAAACTATTATACTGAATTTATGGAATTTTGCTATCATATTCGCATCCTTTTTAGCAAGAACCACTGCGGCCCATATAGCGTGAATGAGCATTAGAACTATAGCAATAACACCAGTAATCCCGTGTAAGTTAAAGCCTGAGGCTACAACGGTTGAACTGCTTGCTATACTTTCCATAAGGAGTGTGCCAGTTGTATCACATATAAGGCCCAGTAGGAATAAACCTAAATGCCATGGTTTAAGTGTTCCTTGAAGTTTTTCACTCCAAACACCAATTGTATAAAATACTAGAGCTAAGGTTATAAAGGTAATTGCATAAATTAACATATTTACATCCTCCATTTCTTTATATTTTTTAAATTTAAAAAGTAGCATTTTTTAGTTGAACTGCACTATATGAACTATGTTCATATAGTTTCAAAAGAATATCTTATATTAATTGTAATATAAGATAAAAATCACTAAATTTTTAAATTGTCGTACAGTTCATCAAAGCTAATATATTTGTTTTTGTTAATATACATTAAGTTAGAAACAATAAGTTCTGCAAGTTTATAAGAGGAAAGCGTGGAGATTAAATTGCCCTTGGATTTTTCAATATCTAACAGTTCACCTATTTTAATATATAGAACATCATATCTATTAGATTCTCTGCATCTGTAGTCATTTCCACTAAGTGTAGCCATTTCATAAAAAATTGGTATGTAGCTATTTACAAACATTCCAATTGACACATATATTTTTCTGATTTTTTCTTTGCAAGGCTCCTCTGTAAGCTTAAGCGCATCTACTACTGTAGATACTTTTTTCCAATCTTCCCTAAAAATTTCAGCCACAAGATCTTCCTTAGTAGAAAAATAGTTATAAAAAGTACCAGTGCCAATATTACAGATTTTTGCCATTTCTCGTATGTTTAAATCTTTAAAGCCTTGAGTTAATAGAATGTTTTTAGCCTCTAAAAGTATAGTTTCTCTTAAGTTTTCGATAATTTTGGGCATATTGTCACCTCTTTTATGAACTATGTTCATTATATCATTATTAGTTTATTAGGTCAAGTATATCACAAAAAAAATAGTATATTTGACTTGGCATATGTTTTTAAGTATCTAATTATAAAATTCATAGAAAAATCCTATTGAAATTTACATAACCTTGAAGTATACTAGATATGAAAGCGGTAACATATATCAGAAAATTAAGTTGTGAGCTAACATATTTAGGATGACTTAATATTTAAATATTATATTACAAACGAGGCTTCTCAAACAGTTATTAAGAATTCTGTAAGCGTTTTCTGAAATATGAGGAGGATTAAAATGACAGTGACAATAAATGATATTGCTGTAAAGGTAGGAGTATCACATGCCACGGTATCAAGAGTTCTAAACAATTCAGGGTATGTAAAGGATGAAACACGAGAAAAAGTTGTAAAAGCAATAAAAGATCTAAATTATACACCTAGTGCCATAGCAAGAAGTTTATCTACAAGTAAAACTAGCACTATTGGAGTTATAATTCCCGATATAAACAATCTGTTTTTTGGGGAAATAGTAAAAGGTGTTACTGAAATTGCTGATGAACATAGCTTAAATATGATTCTTTGTGTAACTGATGAGGATAAAGATAAAGAACTAAAAGCTATTAATGTGCTAAAGCAGCAAAGAATTCAAGGGCTTATTATAACTCCAACATTTTATAAGAATTCATGTAATAGTGAAAACTTAGATGCTCTTAAAAACCTAGGAATTCCAATAATATTGATTGATGGTCATGTTGAATATCTTGATTTTAGTGGGGTTTTTATTGATCATATAAAGGGTGCATATGATGGAACAGTTGCTTTAATAGAAGCAGGCCATAGAAAAATAGCTATAATTACTGGAGACATGAAGTCAAGACCTGCAAAAGAAAGGTTGTTAGGATATGAAAAAGCATTACAAGCTAATAACATTCCTATAGACAAAGAATATATCTGTTATGGTGATTATACTTACCAGACTGCTTATGAAATTACAAAAAGAATACTTAATATGGATAATAGACCTACTGCTATATTTGTAAGTAGTAATACCACCATTTTAGGATGTATAAAAGCTTTTAATGAAGAAAAGATAAATATACCAAAGGATATGGCGATTATTGGATTTGACAAGATTGATGTATTAAACATAATAGGCATGCATATTAGCTTTATTAACGGTCCATCCATTGAACTAGGTAGGATTGGTATGAAAATGTTACTGGAAAATCTGAATAGTAAAGAGCCTAGCACAATTAAAAGGCAAACTATTTTACCAGAGATTCTATTAAAGGGATCAGAAAAATATATAGAAAAAAATGAGAATAAAATATAAAGGAGAAGATTAATATGAAAATACAGCAATATATAGACCATACATTATTAAAACCACAAGCAAGCGAGGAAGATATTATAAAGATTTGCCATGAGGCTAAAAAATATGAATTTGCTTCAGTATGCGTAAATGCATATTATGCCTCATTAGTAAGCAAGCAGTTACAAGGAAGTAAGGTGAAAACTTGTATCGTTGTTGGATTCCCACTAGGAGCTATGACTAAAGAATCTAAAGCTTTTGAAGCTAAACAAGCAATTGAAAATGGTGCAGAGGAAATTGATATGGTAGTTAATATCGGTGCCATAAAATCAAATAAATACGATGTAGTAAGTGAAGATATTAAAGCGGTAGTTGAAGCTGCCGGTGGACGTGCAATAGTAAAGGTAATACTAGAAACTTGCCTTTTAACTGATGCTGAAAAAGTTAAGGTTTGCCAGATAGCCAAAGAAGTGGGAGCAAATTTCGTAAAAACTTCCACAGGGTTCTCCACAGGGGGAGCAACAGTTCACGATATAAAATTAATGAGAGAAACTGTTGGAAGTGAAATGGGAGTTAAAGCTTCAGGTGCAGTGAGAACTGCCGAAGATGCAAAAGCTGTTATTGAAGCTGGAGCCAGTAGAATTGGTGCTAGTAGTTCTATTGATATAGTTGAAGGGACTAATATTTCAAATTCTAATTATTAAATTTTAAGACAAGGAAAAAAATAAAATAAATAACTAGGGGTTGAGTATCATGAGAATGTACGATTTAATAATGAAAAAAAGAAACGGTAACGAACTTGCTACAGAAGAAATTAATTTTTTTGTAGATGGATATACAGATGGAACTATACCAGATTATCAGGTTTCAGCGCTACTTATGGCTATATATTTTCAAAAGATGAACAAGAGAGAAACAGCAGATTTAACAATGGCTATGGTTAATAGTGGTGAAACTATTGATTTGTCTGCAATTGAAGGTGTGAAGGTTGATAAACATAGTACTGGGGGTGTAGGCGATACAACAACATTAATACTTGGACCTATCGTTGCAGCAGCAGGGGTACCAGTTGCTAAAATGTCAGGAAGAGGGCTTGGTCATACTGGTGGAACTATTGATAAGCTAGAATCCTTTGAGGGATTTTCAACGGCTATGTCAATTGAAGAGTTTATGCAAAATGTAAATGAAATTAAAATTGCTATAGGTGGTCAAACTGCTGATTTAGCACCAGCAGACAAAAAATTATATGCACTTCGTGATGTTACTGCAACGGTTGATAATATGTCTTTAATCGCCGGAAGCATAATGAGTAAAAAAATAGCTTCGGGGGCAGATGCCATAGTGCTTGATGTGAAAACTGGTAGTGGTGCATTTATGAAAAATGAAAATGATTCGTTTGAGCTTGCTACAGAAATGGTTGATATAGGGAATAATGTAGGTAGGAATACTATTGGTGTAATAACTGATATGGACCAACCCCTAGGCTATGCAATCGGTAACGCATTAGAAGTAAAAGAAGCAATAGATACATTAAAAGGTCAGGGGCCTGAAGATCTTACAGAACTTTGTTTAACCCTGGGAGCACATATGCTTGTACTAGGAGAAAAGGCAAAGGATGAGCAGGTTGCAAGAAAAATACTTGAGGAAATTATAAAATCAGGAAAAGGTCTCCAAAAATTAAGAGAACTTGTAGTAGCACAAGGTGGAAATCCAGCTTATGTAGATGATCCATCAAAATTCCCATTGCCAGCTATTGTAGAGCCTATTATATCAAGTGGTGAGGGATATGTAAAAGCAATAAAGGCTGATGATATAGGAAGGGCGGCCTTAGTTTTAGGTGCTGGGCGTGAGAATAAGGAAAGTATAATAGATTTGGCAGTGGGAATTGTCCTTCATAAAAAAATTGGCGATTTTGTTAAAAAGGGCGAGGCTATTGCAACTATTTATGCTAATGATGCTCAGAAAGAAAAATTATCTACAAAAATGATAGTAGAAGCATATGAAATAGTGCAAGAAGAAATAAAAGCTAAGCCATTAATTAGAGGTATTGTTACAAAAGATGGGATAACAAGATATTAACTAAATATCTTAGAGAACAAGGAATAGAGGGATACATACCCTCTATTTTTACGTTAAAATTTAACGCATTTCCTAATCTTTAAAAGTACAGTTGTAGTAATATATACTTTTCTAATGCGCCGTTTGGGGTTACAATGTATATAGGATAGGGGGCATATACATGATGAATATTTTAATTGTAGAGGATGAGCAGGATATACGAGAATTGCTAGAAATTCATTTGGCAAAAGAAGGCTATACCATTTTCACAGCAGAAGATGGAGTGCAAGCTTTAGATATATTTCAAAATAGAGATATAGATATTGCACTACTTGATGTTATGATTCCAAAAATTGATGGGTTTAAGGTTCTAAAAAGAATCAGAGAAACTAGTGAAATACCTGTAATTTTTATAACTGCAAGAGAAGAAGAGTCAGATAAAATCCTGGGTCTTGGACTTGGTGCAGATGACTACGTTATAAAACCCTTTAGTCCCATTGAAATAATTGCACGAGTTAATGCACAATTACGACGGTATTATAAATATTCTAATAAAACTCATAAAACTGAAATAATAATTGGAGAATTAATGCTAGACAAGGAAAGCTGCACTATTTATAAAAACAGTATAGAAGTGGCTTTAAATCCAAAGGAATACAGGCTACTCCAGTTTATTTTAGAAAATCCTGGAAAAGTATATACTAAAAAGCAGCTATATGAAATAGTTTGGGAAAATCCATATTATGGAGATTCAAATACAATTATGGTGCACATAAGTCATATTAGAGAAAAAATTGAAGATGATCCTAAGAACCCTAATTATTTAAAAACCATAAGAGGGATAGGATATAAAATGGAGAAAAACCATGATTAGTAAAAATAAATTAAAGAAAATAGCTACAAATTTTAAAAGCAAAAAAATGGAAACACAATTATTTATAAATTACATTTTCTTTTTGGTTATTTTAATTGGAATATTCATGTTAACTATGGGAACTTTGTTATTTTACTTTTCTATGAATTACACTGATCCAACAACAGAAAATAGTAAAGCTTTATCTATTATAACTCAAAATTATAAGGATATAAATGTTTCAAATTTTATAAAACATAAGGGATATGTGGAGGTGCTGGATAAAAATTTAGTTATTATTATGGAAAATGGAAGCAATAATAAAATAGGATATAAATACCCAAAGCAGTACTATCAAGATATGATTACCAATAATTTAAAGGATGGTTATTTTTATACTAGTAAATATGGGGATAAGAAAGAATTCATTTTAATTACTGCTATGCCTACTAGCATTTTTGACGCATATACCTGGGGACTTGAGCATAAGGAACAGTTAGAAGCGGTTAGTAATCCTAAAAAGGTGAAAATTACATTTTTGAAAGTTTTTCCTTTTGTAATATTTATATTTTTAGTATCTACAATGATACTTTATTCTAAACTTACATCAAGGATTTTTGTTAAACCCTTAAAAAAACTTTTAAAGGGAGTTAATACTATAAAAAATGGTGAATATTCAGCTAGAGTTGAAATTAATTCTTTAAATGAAATAGGGCAACTTAAAGATGCTTTTAATTCTATGGCAGAAAAAATACAGGAAGAAAAATTACTTAAGAAAAAAGCAGAGAACAACAGGAAAAGAATGATTCTTGATATATCCCATGATTTAAAAAATCCTTTAACAAGTATATTAGGATATTCAGAATTTTTATTAGAAAATGATGACATTTCAACAGAAGATAAAAATAGGTTACTAAAAGTCATTAATAACAATAGTAGAAGGGCGAATGATTTAATTCAGGATCTTTTTGAATTTTCTAGGGTTGAAAGTACTGAATATAAATTAGATATAGCAAGGCATGATATAGGTGAGTTTTTAAGAGAACTTATTGCAGGATATGTTCCAATGATGGACCAAATGGGAGTAAAATACGAATTTGATATTACTGAAGATGAAGTAGAAATTTTATTCGATAGAAAAAATTTAGATAGGGCCTTAAGTAATATTATACTAAATAGTATCAAGTATAATAGCCCGGGGATTACTATCAGTATTAAGCTACTAGTATGTTATGGAAAGGCTATAATTATAATTGAGGATGACGGAGTAGGAATACCTGATGAATTTGAAGGGGATATTTTTGAACCCTTTGTTAGGGTAGATGATATACGAAATTCACAAAATGGTGGCACTGGATTGGGGCTTTCCATATCAAAGGCTATAATCGAGAAGCATGGAGGAACTATATATTTAGTAGAGGATATAGATAAAGGCTGCAAATTTATAATCAAATTATAGGGGAATAAAAATGAGTGATAAGTATGTACTTACCATAAACTAGGAGCCCGAAATATTAAATTTAACGCTTTTAGGATATAATTGAAGCATAGCGCAAAATTAGTGATACAATAAATTGAAAGGAATAAAATTTATTTTAACCAAAGGGTTTCAGTCATAAGTGTAGAAATATTATGTACGATTAGCTTTAACGAAATAAAAAATAATGATAAACAGTCCATATTGAGAGGAGAAATAAAATGTTACAAAGGATTAAAGTGAATTTAGAAGCGGTAGAGGCTATGCTTTATTTTTGGCAAGCGGCAAGTGAGAAAGAGAATGTATCAGAAAAATTTTTCTATGATGTAGCTGATATGCAAGGATTGACTTGTGCATATGATGGGGAATTTAATGGGGAATCAGTAAGAAGAGCCCTAAGTGCAATTAAAAATAGGGAGCCCTTTGTTGGAAACAAAAAAGAAAGAAAATTTTGGAATAATAATATGTGGATGATGGAGGACGCTGAATATACAAATGCAATGGCGTCACCTATAAAGAAACTTAACTTGGCGAGCCTAGTAGGTAAACTTTCAAAGCTTCAAGGTGCAAATAAATATGATGAATTAGAGGTTATATTCTCACCCCTTCATTCGGATGAGTATATAATTACAGAAAATAAATTAGTTGTTAATTTTTTTAGAGTAAAGCCTGACTTTGTGGATAATAAAACATATATTGCTGACAAAGAAATTAATGAATACATAGAAGAAAAGCTAAAAGAATTAATAACTAATTAATTAATAAATCTAAAGCTGACGTGTACTAGAATATTACGTCGGTTTTATTTGTTTGTTAAGAATTAAATATGAAAAAATTCAATATTTATATGTAAACAAAAAATAATAATGTAGGAGATGATTTTTTGGATAGATCAAAACAATTGGGAGAAGAAAAAATAGGGAAGTTACTTATGCGGTTTTCCATTCCAGCCATTGTAGGCATGTTAGTTAATGCTTTATATAATGTTATAGATAGAATGTTTATAGGACATATAGGGGGAGGAATAGGAAAAATTGCCATATCCGGAGTGGCAGTTACTTTTCCTATTTCCAATATAATTATGGCTTTCGGAATGTTAGTTGGAATAGGTACAGCAGCGATTATATCTATTAAGCTTGGTCAACAAAAAAAAGAAGAGTCAGAACATATTTTAGGGAATGCATTTACCTTAATTATCATAATTTCATTGGCGGTAACGGCTATAGGTCTTATATTTTTAAATCCTATATTACTAAAAATTGGAGCTAGTAAGGAAACCCTTCCTTATGCTAAACAATATATAACAATAATACTTGTCGGTGTATTATTTCAAAACATAGGCTTTGGACTAAATAATACTATACGTTCTGAAGGAAATCCTAAAATAGCTATGTTTACCATGTTAATTGGTGGAATATTAAATACAATTTTGGATCCGATTTTTATTTTTGTTTTTCATATGGGAGTTAGAGGAGCAGCCATAGCAACAATTATTTCTCAAGCTGTAAACACTATATGGATAATGTACTATTTCCTTGGTACAAAGAGTGTATTAAAAATACGTTATAAAAATTTAAAGTTAGATACAAAGGTTGTAAAGAGTATTTTTGCCATAGGTATGTCTCCATTTGCAATGCAATTAGCGGCAAGTGTGGTAACTATAATTTCCAATAAAAGTTTACTTAAATATGGTGGTGACTTGGCCCTTGGGTCCATGGGAGTTGTTATGAGCATAGCGATGCTGGTATTGATGCCTATATTTGGAATAAACCAAGGCTGCCAACCGATCATTGGATATAACTATGGTGCCCAAAAATATGATCGTGTAAAGCAGGCTTTAAAACTGGCAATACTATCAGCTACAGTCATCACTACAACTGGATTTATAGTTATACAGTTATTTCCTGAAAAGTTGATAGGTATATTTAATAATGATCCACAATTAGTATCTATAGGTGTTCATGGTATTAGAATATATTTATTCATGCTGCCTATAATAGGTTTTCAAATAGTTAGTTCAAATTATTTCCAGGCTATCGGTAAAGCAAGGATAGCTATATTTTTAAGCTTAAGTAGACAGGTAATTATTCTAATACCCTTAATTTTTATTTTACCGCAATTCTTGGGTTTAGATGGTGTATGGGCATCAGGACCTAGTTCAGATGCATTAGCTTCCATCGTAACAGCTATATTCTTATTTGTGGAAATTAAGCATCTGAATACCTTACATGGTGAAGATAAGGGTGCAATTATATAAGGTTCATAAAAAAGCTTTAAAATAGTGACAGTAGCAATTTGAAATATCTAAGCCACTTATTCTCCATAATTAAATTTATGGAGTTTTTTTTCAAGGTTTTTTATACGACTTTCTATTTTCTTTAATGCATTACAATAACTTATTAGGGATTCATCAATATGATTATTAGTTTTAAATATTGTGTACAATTCCTTTCCCATATCAGTGTAGATATCTTTCATACTATTTTCTTCAGAATGAAGTTTATATTTTAGTTTAGATATTTCAATAAAATATTCAGACTTGTTTGTTATAATTTCTAAACTATTGCTCAGTGAATCCTTAACTTTGTTTAAATTAGGTGTGGAAGGCATAATAATTCCTCCTTTTTATTTAGAATTACTTAGTGAGGAGCATCTTTACCAAAGAAAATTTTTATAAAAACGAAATTCTGCTGTAATGGCATATACTTTTATTTTTATGGTATAATTTAAATTAACTGGGTAGACTTAATAATATATTATTTAATGCAATATGCGTATGTGACTAAAAAATAATATATATATATTTATTTTTTTGAAAGGTATAAACATAGTTGTTAACTTTAGTATGGTGGTGATAATGTGAATAATAAAGAAAAACCAATAGGATTTTTCGACTCAGGAGTGGGCGGAATAAGTGTGTTAAAGGAATCTATAAAAGTATTGCCTAACGAAGATTTTATATATTTCGGGGACTCAATAAACGCTCCCTACGGAACTAAAGATGTAAATCAAGTTAAAAAATTAACATTTCATGCAGTAGATTTTCTTTTAAATAAAGGGGTAAAAGCAATAGTAATCGCTTGTAATACTGCCACTAGTGCAGCTATAGATGCTCTTCGACGCAAATATAAGGACATACCTATAATTGGTATAGAGCCAGCACTAAAGCCTGCTGTAGAAATAAGTAGGGGTAAAAGTATAATTATTATGGCTACGCCTATGACTCTGGCTGAAAAGAAGTTTAGTGATTTAATGGAGAGATACAAAAGACAAGTTAATATAATTTCTCTTCCATGTGCGGGACTTGTTGAGCTCATAGAAAATGGGATTACCCAAGGGGAGCAAATCCAAAGTTATTTAAGGGATAAGTTAGAACAGTTTGAAACAATAGATATTGCATCTGTAGTACTCGGATGCACTCATTATCCATTTATAAAAAATGAATTAGCTAAAATCCTTGGAGAAAAAACAGTTATAATTGATGGAAGTGTGGGTACGGTAAACCAATTGAAAAGGCGGCTTATTCTAAATAATATTCTAAATGAAAAGAAAACAAAGGGCACTGTAATTATATACAGCTCTGCTACCCATATAGATAATAGTATGGTGGATTTAAGTTACAAACTATTAAAATCATAAATGCATTTTGGTGTGGAACAGACCATGATGATGATTTAATGTGAATTATAGTAAAGCTTATTATAAATAGATAAATTAATTATAGCAATATCACCGATAAGTGAATACACTAAATTAGGCACAGAAAAACAAATACCAAGTCATCCTATATTACCATATCGACTTGTTATTTGTTTGTTTTTGCTTATATAAAAAAACAACAAAATAAGGTGATGAATTAATGAAAGTATTTAAATTGGAAAAAAACAATGAACATCACATAGGGAATGATATGTTTAACATGAAACTTGAAGATAGTAAAAAAATCAACCGCATAATAATAAATAATCCACTGCAAAGTAATTGTTTATGTATTATAAATAATCTAATGTGTAAATTACAAGAAAATACAAATGTTGCACATGTAATAATTGCAAGTGAGAATAGACAATTAGAACCTAGTATTAGAGTGGGTAGTTTAAATATTTGCTATGAATTTAACAAAGTTGAAACTTACGATAACTTAGAAATCGATATAGTTAGTATCCATAAAAATCAAGAAATAGATGTTATAGAGGGACATTTTTTGATAATACTTCCAGGGGGAAATATTCATATAAAACTAGAGGAACCGCAGGAAAAAATTCTATTGCAAATAAATCTGGATCAACAGGATATTTAATTTATTAGGAGGTAAGGCACCTAAGAAAAATCATTAGATAAAATAATAGTTATTTTTTTTAGGTGCTTAATATATAAAAAATAGTAAATAATATAAAATGTGATATAATTTATAATGAATACATACAAAAGGAGAGATAAATATATGAATCCAATAGTAACAATTAACATGGAAGATGGTAAAGTAATAAAGGCAGAGTTGTACCCAGAGGTAGCACCTAACACAGTGAATAATTTTATTAGTCTTATAAACAATGGATTTTATAATGGAATAACTTTTCACAGAGTAATTCCAGGATTTATGATTCAGGGTGGCTGCCCTGAAGGAACAGGCGTTGGTGGACCAGGATATTCAATAAAGGGCGAATTTTCTTCTAATAAATTTAAAAATGATTTAAAACATTCAACAGGTGTTTTATCCATGGCTAGATCTAATGATTCAGATTCAGCAGGAAGCCAGTTTTTTCTTATGGTAGCTAATTCTCCTCATTTAGATGGAAGTTATGCAGGGTTTGGTAAAGTGATTGAGGGAATGGAAAATGCTTTAGAAATAGCTAAGGTAGATAGAGATTTTAGAGATAAGCCAAAGCAAGATCAAAAAATAAAAAGCATGACAGTTGAAACATTTGATACTACGTACGATGAACCAAAAAAAATGTAACAAAAGTATATAAGTTTAACTCAAAAAATGCATACAGGGGGGAAGATAGTATGAAACCTATTAATGAAAGACTTATCCTTGCATATGGACTAACTGACATGGAAAAAGAAAAACTTAATAGTTTGCTATCAAAACAAAATATATTACCTTGCAAAGTAATTGAGAAAAATATGGGTGAACTAACAATTAAACAGATATTATGCAATGAAGTAGTTAAGGAAGGTAATACAGAATTGCCTAATGAAAAATTACTTTTATTTAACAATTATAAGGAAAAGCAGTTATATGATCAAATTGATAGTATAAGGGAAATTAAAAGTGTGGGGACTATACTAGCCGCTGTAACCCCTACATCTATAAACTGGACTGTTAGCTATCTTATGGAACATTTAATGGAAGAAAGAGAAGCTTATAAAAAAAGATAAAAAATACATTAAAATATAAATCTTCTACATATGTAGAAGGTTTATATTTTATGATAAAATGTAATAAAGGGTTTTATGTACAGGAAAAAAGGTATCTATTTCAAAAAAATCTAAAACAATTGTTTGATTGGGAAGGTGGAGAATTATGAGCAGAGTAGGAGATAAGATTAAATCGGTAAGAGAGTCAAAAGCGATAAGTCAAAAACAATTAGGTAAGAAAATCGGAGTTTCTGAAAGTTTTATCAATGAAGTGGAAATGGGTAAAAAAGTTATAAATGAAAAGTTTTTAGAGAAAATTTCTAAGATATTAGGGGAAGAGATCGAAGATACTTCTGTATCCTTCCAAGCGGATGAGTATGTAGAGGAAAGAAAACCTAAATTTGAAAGACCCAACACGGAAAAAGTACAAGAGGTCTGGAATGATGCCTTTGGCTCTGTTTTAAAAGATGTTGCTATTTATAAGTATGATTTAGCAAAATCTATAGGCGTAAGACAAATGCCCATAATATCAAATAAAGTAGAAGGATATGCTCAAGACAAGGTATTATTTTTAGAAATAGAAAATGATGATATGCTTGGGTTTAGAATTTGTGTGGGAGACATTGCTTTTGCTCATTTGACACATGAAATAGAAAACAACTCCATTTCGCTTGTAGATTACAATGGAGAAAGAGTTTTAAGGCAAATTAAAAAACTGGAAGCCAATAAAATATTGTTAATAAGTAATAGAACATCTGTAAGAACTGATACAGTAAAGCATACGGATATTAAAGTAATTGCAAGACTAGATAGAGTGGAGTTTAAATTATAAGATGGTTTAATAAAGGGACTTAGTGAGTTATTTAATAATTGATTTAAAATAAAATAAACAATAGATAAAGGGGGGAATCAACAATATGAAAGGAACGGTAGTAGCTACTTGGATGAAAACCTGTAGAAAACTTTATGGTGAGAGTGTAGTTGA
Organism: uncultured Clostridium sp.; assembly: GCA_964467165.1. Taxonomy (GTDB): domain Bacteria; phylum Bacillota; class Clostridia; order Clostridiales; family Clostridiaceae; genus Clostridium_AD. The sequence goes on along the minus strand of CAYXOL010000004.1, from coordinate 36,950 downwards.
TAGTGCAATGGAATCTGTAGGGTGGAATTCTAGTAAAATATTTTCACCTGTGGAGAATGTAGATGATGGACAAGTTAAAAATGTAATTGGTAGTATATCAAAAAAACAAAATATACCCATTGATAAATTGTGGGGAATCATAGGGAAAGATAATTTAATAGCTTTTCATAGAGACTTTCCAGCGTTTTTTGATACTGAAAATGTATATTCGTTTTTGAAGTCGCTATTTGATATACACGTTGTAATGACTAAAAAGTTTGCTGGAGCTAAACCACCACTAGTAGGTATAACACCTATTTCAAGTCGGGAGGCTATCTTTACTTATAATTCTAAGAGAGCAATGTTTGATTATTTTTTAGGTCTATTAGATGGAACCTTTGAGTACTTTAATGAGAAAATTCAAATTGAACAATTAGAAAAAACTTCAGAGAGCCTAAGTTTAAAACTTACCTTTGAAAATGATATTTATTATAAGAAAACATATAAAATTAATAAAATGCTATCTTTGGGCTTTATTAAGAATATACCTGGAAAGGTTGGAGCATTTACTTTTATTTTATCTTTTCTGGGAGCTATTCCAATAATGGGATTAGATAACATGGTAAAGGTATTAGCACTTGCTGTAATTTCCGGAGCTATTTCAAGTCTTGCATCTTATATAATGGAAAGACCTGCAAAGCTAATTTCACAAACTATAGATCAGATTAATAGTAATAATTATGTTGAAGATGGAGATATAATTACTGGAGACGAATACGAAGAGTTGTACAGAAAACTTAAGAATTATAAAAAGGGATTTAGAACAGATTTTGTTGAGTTTAAGGGTGTAACCGATGAGATGGATAATTTCGCTGAAAATATAAATAAAATTTCTCATACTATGAACAGTACATCTGAAGACATATCAGGAGTGGTAGGGCAAATGGCTGATACTTCTTGTAATCAAGCAGAGAATACTGAAAATGCTGTTTTAATCTTAAATGATAATATTAGATCACTTAAGGGCATTGTTAAAAATGAGAATGACAATAAGGATGAATTAGAAAAGGCAATTGTAAAAATTAATAATAGTTATGAAAGTGTTGATAGTACAAGCAAAAATATACTTGGAACACTAGAGAAGTTTCAAGAAGTAAAAGATAATGGTATTAGGCTAGAGGCCAAAGCTCATGATATAACAAATATAGTTTCAATTGTTTCTCAGATAGCGGAGCAAACAAATCTACTTGCTTTAAATGCATCTATAGAGGCTGCCCGCGCAGGGGAACAAGGAAGAGGTTTTGCTGTAGTTGCAGATGAGGTTAGAAAGCTAGCAGAACAGTCTAAGAGTGCCGTAGAAGAAATTAATAGCAATTTAATAGAATTTGTTAAGGATATAAATATACTAGTTGACAAAATTGGTGATCAGTATGATATTCTACAAAATGAAACTAAGGGTTTAGAGGAAGTAAGGGATATAAGTTACGAGGCCACAATGTCTGTTAGAACAGTTTCAACAGCCATGATAAATACTATAAATGATTTAGATTCAGAGGCAAAATCTATTGCAAATATATATGAAACAATAGAGTCCCTGGCTGCAATTGCAGAGGAAAATTCTGCAGCTTCACAAGAGGTAAGTGCAAATGTTGAAACTTATACAAATGAAATAAAGAAGCTTATTTTCAGTATATTTGAATTCAAAAAGATAACAAGCTCCTTTAAAGATGAATTGAAAAAATATAAGATTTAGATTTTATTAATGCGGTTAGGAGGGACCCAAATGGAGCAACTACAAAAGAGGACTAGTGCATACGAATGGAAAGATATTAGTAAAAGAGCATTGTGGGGATTAAGCATACTACTTATAAGTATGTCATATCCAATATTAAATCAATACAGGGGTGAAGCTAACTCAGTATTCACAGCTGTGGATAAATTGATACCTTTTAATAAATATTTTATATTACCTTATGTATCTTGGTATATATTTGTGGCTGTTTTTGCGGGTATCTTATGTATAGTAGATAAAGGAAGATATTTTAAATTACTTATAACTTTAAATGTTGGAATGATAACATGCTATATAATATATTATTTTTATCCAACATATGTCCCAAGACCTATTATAAAAGGGACTGATTTTTTCAGTAATATGGTCCTTAATTTGTATGCAGCGGATAATCCCTATAACTGTTTTCCAAGCATTCATGTTTTAAATTCTGTTCTAATAGCATTGTATACTTATGAATCAGATAAGATTTCTAAGCTAACCAAAATAATTTGTGTTTTTATAGCTGCTTCAATAGTTTTATCTACTATGTTTATAAAGCAACATTATTTTGCGGATGTGCTTTCAGCAATAGTATTTGCTTTTATGTTGTACTTTTCTTTTAAGAACGTTAAGGTTAGTTTCATTAATAATCAAAGTTTTCAAATTATAGAAGAATGAGTATGTGTTAAAAAATCTCCATGATTAAAATCATGGAGATTTTTTAATTCATATGAAATTCAAGAGGAGTTATACCAAGCTTAAATCAAAATCAGGCACAAAATCTTCAGAGGCAGTTCCACTTTCTTGAACAAAGCATTTGGTTATACCTAAGTTTATGCAGTAGTCAATTAGAGCATCATAATGATTAGGATTTAGAATCTTGTTAATTTCTGTATATTTATCCGCTTTATGCATAGGAGTATATTGATTCATTACGCTAATATACACGGATTCATTAAAGGAAGAATGTATAAAATCTATTATTTTTTTTGAATCAAATAATAAGCCCGGAAGCATCAGGTGCCTAATTATTACTCCACTTTGGATTAGACCCGCATCATCAAATTTAGCATCTCCTACTTGGGATAACATTTCAGTAATAACTTCACTAGCTACGTTAAAATAATTAGGAGCGCTTGAATATTTAAGGGCATATTTATCTTTATAATACTTTAAGTCTGGTAAATAAACATCAATAAGACCACTTAAGGCTTTAATGGTGTCTATACTCTCATATGCATTTGAATTATAGAGAATAGGAATGTTAAGGCCCCTTCTTTTAGCAATTTTTAAGGCTTCTATTATCTGAGGTACATAATGAGTGGGGGTAACTAAATTTATATTGTGTGCCCCCCGCATTTGCTGCTCTAAAAAAATTTCACTAAGGCGATCTATAGATACTATCTTCCCGATGCCATCATCACTTATGCTATGATTCTGACAAAACACACATTTCAAATTGCAATTGGAAAAAAACACAGTGCCAGAGCCTAGGGTTCCCGATATGCAAGGCTCCTCCCATAAATGTAAACTGACTTTAGATATTTTTACCTCCATAGATGAGTTACAGAAGCCTAATTCTCCAGCTAATCTATTAACTAAGCATTTTCTAGGGCATAAAGTGCATTTTTTTAGCAAATCTAAAACACATAAATCATTTAAATTATCTGTATATATATTAATCATTTTTAACTCCTTGGTTTATAAATTTTTAGTTGGAGACCACGTTGCTGGCAGTTGTTTATTAGTTGCTATTTATTTAGCTAGTTGATTTTCATACATCTTAGAACATATAAGAATTGTACAATTGTATATTTATAATGTCAATTCTGATTTTTAGTGGTTTTTCTATAAAATACAATGCACTGAATTAGAAAAATAAGACTTATTGCGCCAAAACCAGGATAAAGAACTTTAATTAAATTTCTAAATCCAATTTGAGAAATAGGCAAAGCTATAAGTAGCATTAAGAATACTGCTTTTTTATAAGGGATTTTAAACTTTTTCTCAAAAGTTTTGCCCACACTATATATATCAGAAACTTCAGTTGAAAACATTTCAAACCAAATTACGCAAAGTAGAAGAATTTGCATTAATATACCAAAGCGGTTTGTTATATATAGTAGTGGGATCTCGTATTTGAAAATTTGGGGTATATTTAATAAAAGCATTATATTTATTAAATAGCATAATATGGTTAAAACTACGGCTCCTATTATAACTCCAGGAATAAGAATTCGTTTATGCTTAATTTCTTGACTTATCGGAACTAGAACACCACTACAACACAGCATATTAAAGCCAGCATATAGTAAGGCTGAAAAAAACCATTGAGTAGGAATTATACTGACTTTGTGAGAAGGAATTTGCTTTATAAAGGAAATACTAACCATATCTTTGTAGAATATTAAATATAAAACGAATATAGTTATAATAATTGTAGTAAGAGCAGGAACTATAAAGGAGTTTATAGTTATTAGTCCCCTGGTATCCTTAAGAAGCGTATATAAAGAGATTACAGACATAAGTGAAATTCCCACCCATTTTGACACACCAAAATATTGATGAAGCAGGGCTCCGCTTCCGGCTAGAATTATGGCAGCACCACTGACTAAGAAAAAACTGGTAAATATATCTGTAATAACACCAAAAAAACCTGGGCTTACAAGGGTTATAAGTTCGGTATAGGAACTTAATTTATGTTTTAGACTAATAGAAATTATAATAGAACTTATTACAATATAGATTAAACCACATATAAGAATGCCAAAGAAGCTCCTATATCCGTAAGTACTAAAAAATTGAGTTATCTCCTGACCGGAAGCAAGTCCTGCCCCAACTATGGTGCCGATAAACACAGCTGCGGTTTGAAGTATTGAACCCACGTTTTTTTTCAAAATATCTCCTCCATGAAATTATTTAATTGTAAAATATATGCACATAAAATGCTTGCCTTTATAAATATATGCATATTGTTCAATAATAAATAATGATTTTATAAATTAAAATTATATTTAGTGGGAAACTATATCTAGCTTAATGAATTTTAATTTCCATGGGCTAGGATTTGTATTAGGTAGGAATAAAAGCAATTATAAGCTTTATCATTAAATCAAAATTGAATGAAGGAGAGTGAATTTATTGAAAAAATTTTTAAGTTGCTTATTAATAGCATTATATGTTTTGTCTTTCACGGGATGTTTAAAAAAAGAGGAAGAAGAAAAGCCTAAAGTTAATGGGTTTGAAATTAAAGCTGCAGCCAACGTAGTGGATAATTATATGAGCTTTTTAATGAAGGAAGATTATGAAAATGGTAAAAAATTATATACTAAGGAGTTATTTAAAAAAAATTCTAGCATGCCCCTTAGTGATATGAAGATAAAGGGTTACAAAGTTACTGAAAGCAACGAAATTGGCAGAAGTGGAGTTTTTAAGGTTAGAGTTGCAAGAACCTCCATGGTTACTTCATTGAGTTGCCTAGATGAATATTCTATTAGAGTTGTTAAGGATGGCGCAGAATATAAAATAAGTGAAGTTAATAGTGTACCTCAAAAGGAAGCTTTTGTTGATGGTATAGGTATTAGGTTTCGAGATAAAAAAAATGTGAAAACAAATTTAATAATCGATGAAGCAGGATTTCCTAAGTACGTATATGCGCGAGATGATGTAGCAAAACTATATAAAATATCGGTACCTTTAAAAGAATTCAGTTCAATAAATTTTAGTTATGAAGGGGAAAAACTTGCAGTTAGTACTTATAATAGAAATTCATTTATAGGTATTGTAAGTATTGATGAGTCACTAGCAGTTCAAGGTGGTGGTGGTAATAAATCAGCTGGACAGGATTCGGGGGGCGGAGGGTCAGAAGTAATAGCTAAAGAGAAACCAATTGGAAAAGAGCTGATTCCGTTGGATCTGCTGCTTAATTGCAAAGTAGATTTTATGACCTTTTCATTAGATGAAAAGTATCTGGTTGTGCAATATATTAAGGAAAACCTGGGAAAGTGTATAAGGGTTTATAGAGTAGACAATGGGGATATGATTCCTGTTAATTTTGAAAAAGATTATCCTATAGAAAAGGTGGAGATAGTATTTTCTTCCTTTGGTGAAGATAGCATGAATTATGAAGTAATATCTAAATCGAATATCACAAGTGCTGAATTGGATGTTATCGGTAAATGGAAATTGGATTTAAAAAACTTCACCGTCGACAAATTATAATTAACACATTGTCTGTATACTTTGAGGTATAATTAGTATAATAACCTAGGAATAACTAGTCTAAAAATTAGTTATTCCTAGGGTGTTTAAATACAGAAGGGGTGAACTTAGTGCAGAAAACATGGGGAGACAAAAGATATCACAGTCTAAATTATTTTTTACGAAGCAAGTTTGGGGATAAGGTTTTTAAGATTGCGCTGGATGGGGGATTTTCTTGCCCTAATAGAGATGGAACTATTAGCTCCGGAGGATGCTTGTTTTGTAGTGACCGAGGTTCAGGAGATTTTGGAGGTAATAGAGAGTTTTCTATTACAAGGCAATTTGAAGATATAGTTAATATGATGAGTAAGAAATGGAAGACAGGAAAGTATATTGCTTATTTTCAGGCTTATACTAATACTTATGCTACTATAGAAGTATTAAGACAAAAATATGAAGAGGCAATATCACAAGAGGGAGTAGTGGCCCTTGCTATTGCAACTAGACCTGATTGCTTGGATAAAGATGTGCTAGATCTTATAGAGGAATATTCTAATAGAATATACACTTGGGTAGAACTGGGACTTCAAACTCAAAGCGATGAAAGTGCAAGAATTATTAATAGAGGGTATAAGTTATTGAAATTTGAAGATGCACTTAAAGAACTTAATAAAAGAAATATTGATGTGGTAGTACACACTATTTTTGGTCTGCCAGGAGAAAGTGCAGCAGACATGTTAAAAACAATAGAATATGTGGCACACAAAGATATAATGGGTATAAAGATGCATTTGCTCTATCTCGTTGAAAATACGCCAATGGTTGAATTATACAATCTAAAAAAGCTTACATTTTTGGAGAAAGAGGATTACATAGATATTATTACTAAATCCATAGCTATGCTTCCACCTAATATGGTTATACACAGATTGACAGGAGATGCACCGCGGGAACAGCTAATAGGTCCTATGTGGAGTTTGAAGAAATGGGAAGTTTTAAATACAATAGATGATAAATTAAAGGAATTGGAGTTATATCAAGGATGTAATTTCAAGCAATAAATCTAGTATCCATGAATTTGTGTCTTTCTACAAATTAACTTTAACACTTTTGGGGGTTTTGCAAATAGATAATTGTGGTTTAAAGGTTTACAATGTATATATAGATATACATAACAAAATGTAAATGTAGGAGGAATGTATCATGTCAAATTTATCATTAAGGCACATATACAAGGTTTATACAGGAAATGTTACAGCAGTTAAGGATTTTAATCTTGAAATAGAGGATAAAGAATTTATAGTTTTTGTAGGACCATCAGGTTGTGGTAAATCTACAACTTTAAGAATGATAGCAGGGCTTGAAGAAATTTCACAAGGTGAAATATATATTGGAGATAAACTGGTAAATGATATGGCGCCTAAGGATAGAGATATTGCTATGGTTTTTCAAAACTACGCATTATATCCTCATATGACAGTATATGATAACATGGCATTTGGTCTAAAATTAAGAAAAATGCCAAAAGATGAAATAAAACAAAAGGTTACGGATGTAGCTAAAATACTTGATATAGAGCATTTGCTTGATAGAAAACCAAAGGCATTATCCGGTGGGCAAAGACAAAGAGTAGCACTTGGAAGAGCCATAGTAAGAAAACCGAAGGTATTCTTAATGGACGAGCCACTATCTAATTTAGATGCAAAACTTAGAGTCCAAATGAGAACAGAAATAGCTAAACTTCATCATAAACTTCAAACAACCTTTATATATGTAACTCATGATCAAACAGAAGCTATGACCATGGGAACAAGAATAGTTGTAATGAAAGATGGTCTGGCACAACAAGTAGATACTCCTCATAACATATATGAGCACCCAGTTAATATGTTCGTTGCTGGATTTATAGGAAGTCCTCAAATGAACTTTATGGAAGCTAAAGTTTTAGAGAAAGATGGTGAAATCATGCTTTCTTTTGATGATGAAAATATAATATTACCAAAAGATAAAGCTGATATTATAAGAGAAAAATCCTATATAGGTAAAACTGTTGTAATGGGTATTAGACCAGAGGATATTGATGATGGTATTGCCTTTATTGAAAAAAATAAAGGCTCAGTTATCGCAGTTCAAGTTGAGGTTGCAGAACTTATGGGAGCAGAAACTAATATATATATGAAAAAAGGAAATACAAATATTGTAGCTAGAGTTAATGGGTCATCGTTAGCTAAGGTTGGAGATACAATTAAGATTGCAATAGATACAAGCAAAATTCATGTGTTTGATAAAGAAACTGAAAACACATTAACATAGGGGGAAATTCATTATGTACAATTTCACCGAATTCTTGAAGGATTTAAGTCATTCTTCAAACATACCATTTAATCTAGTTACAGAAGATGGGATGACACTATACAATAGTGACTTGGATATTGAAAATTCACATATAACTAACTTTACTATTATGCTTGGCCGTGTTAAAGGTATAATAAGTTTAGAAAAGAAGTATGAAAATTGTACATCCTTGCTTGAATACATTATTGAAAACAAATATACCCAGCATTTTTTAACTAAAGAACAGGCGGTTATTGATATTCTAGAAAATAGAGAAATTTCTATTGACAATATTAGATTGAATCTACCATTTCTTAAAAGTGGGTGTTATCTTCTATTAATAAATGTAGATGGAAGTAAGTACGAATCTCTTAATATAGTAAAACAAATATATGATAATGAACCAGTCGTAAGTTTAATATATAATGATAGCATAATTGTAATTGGTGATTTTGATGAGGTAGAGGACCACTCAGAAAGCATAAAGGAATCTATCACCTCAGATCTGTACTGCAAATGCTATGTAAGTTATGCAGATAGAAATTATGATATAAAAGGGCTTAAGAAAGCTTACAACGATGCCTTGCAGTGTATGGAACTTGGGAAAAAATTTGATATAAAAGATCATACATTTAGTTATAATAAGATGTTGTTTGAGAAAATTGTATACAACGTAGATATAAAAATTAAGCAGGAACTCTTAGGGATGCTCAAAGACAAATTTGATGCTCTAGATAGTGAAATGATAGTAACTATTGAGCAGTTTGTAAATTGTGGTCTTAATATTAGTGATGCTGCTAGGAAACTCTATGTTCATAGGAATACACTCATTTATAGATTAGATAAAATTAAGAAAGAAACAAACTTCGATATCAGAGACTTTAAAGATGCCTCCGTGTTCCTTATAGCCTTTTTAATATGGAAGGAAAATAAGGAATAACCATATAATTAAATTAATTAATTTAAAAACTCTGTTTTCACTTATTGTAAAAGCAGAGTTTTTTTTAATGGGAATGGGGAGGAGAAGGGCCAAGAATGGGCAAGAAGGGGACGGTTAACAACTATATATGTTATAAATTACTTCGTATTTTTTAACATATATAGTGATATTAATTACCAAATAAATTTGAGCATTGAATATCAGCAACATTTTGATAATTTGATTTAGTAATTTAGTATATATTTTAATGCTTGTCCAACTTTATTAAAAATAAAACAACTATTTAATAAGTATAAATTTTTTATTTAGTACTAAGCATAAAAGTTAATGAAATCCTCCATAATGCCTTCATATTCTTTATCATTTCCGATTAATTCAATACCAAGGCTACTTAGTTTTGATAATCTAGCCTGAGAAATATTTCCTAGTACTCTGGATATATCACTGAATTTAAAATTGCAAAGACTCCTCATTAAAATAACTGTTAATGCTTTTGCGCTTACAAATTTTCTGCTATACTTAATGTTAAGGTGAAGCTTTGATATATTTAACTTTATTGCAATAAATGCTATTACATCATCAGATGTAAAATTTCTTATAAGTATATTACGGCCACTCTTATATTCTGTTTTTTCATCTTTGAATTCAAATTCTTCTTTTAATTTCTCGTTGTTGCATCCAAAAACATGGCTATAGTAGTTTTTCCTTGAAGAATCAAGGTCACTTCCCCAAAAGCCTAATACAAGGGCATAATCAACTATGTTCAAATGATCACGTCTTTTTCCAATATATATTCCCAAACTAGAAAAAGCATATTTTTCAGGACAATCTTTAAATCTACCAATATCTGTAGGGTTGTTATGAATATATAATGATAGGGTGTTTAAATATCTATCATTATGGACTATTATGCTCTTAAATCTATCTTTAAAAAGATGACCATCTCTTTTATATTTTTTATTAAAGTACATGGCATAAGAAAAATTTACTCCGTGCATTACTTTTGAAATATCTGAGCCATTAGCATCAATCAATAAATGTACATGGTTATCCATAAGGCAGTACCCATAAATTTTAACCTTATAGAGCTCCTTATACTTCTTTACAAAGGATAAATACATTTCCTTATCGTCGCAATCCCTGTATAAATACACCTCGCTGATACTTTTGCACATAATATGATATATAGCATCAGGTGCTTTTAATCTTTTTTTTCGTGACATAAAAAACCACTCCTAGTAATAAGATTTTTTTGAATTATTGCCTATGACTAGGAATGATATTCATATTATTGAGTATATAGTTTAACTAGCTATTAAGCGTCCCCAGTTATTTTATTCTATTCTATAAATAGTTGTTAACCGTCCCCAGTTATTCTATAATTAGAGGAAGCAAATTTTAAAGAGGATGGCGAATGATATGAAAATAGATATAATAGTTTCCGCTGACGATATAAAAAAGCAAAAAATAGAAAATAAAACAGTGGTAGTTATAGATATGCTTAGAGCAACTAGTGTAATAATTACTGCAATGAATAATGGTTGTAAAGGTGTTATTCCTGTTTTAACAGTTGATGAAGCCGCTGGAATTGTGAGAAATAGCAATGAGGAGTTTATGCTAGGTGGAGAGCGAAATGCATTAAAGATAGAGGGTTTTCATTATTCAAACTCTCCCTTAGAATACACTAGAGATAGCATAGAAGGCAAAACACTTGTGATGACTACTACCAATGGCACTAAAGCTATAAAGGAATGCACAGGGGCTAGTAGCATCCTGATAGGGGCAATGCTAAATGCTAAGGCTGTTGCAAAGAGAATATTAGAATTAGAAAAAGATGTAGTAATAGTTAATGCAGGGACTTATGGTGAATTTTCTATAGATGATTTTCTGTGTAGTGGATACATAATTCACTGTGTATCAAAACAGTTTCAGGTAGAACTTTCAGATATAGCTATAACGTCTCATTATATTTATAAAAACAACGAAGATATTCTAAAATATGCAAGCCACTATAAAAGGATTATGCAGCTTGGCCTCGAGGCAGATTTAGAATACTGCTGCAGAAAGGATATTATGGATAATGTCCCAGAATATAAAAATGGAGTTATAATTTAAGGGAATCTTAAGCGTAAAAAAAGTATATATTACGTAAAATAAATTTTAGAATTACTTAGCAATGTGAAAGCATTTGTAGTAATATATACTTTTTTTTTAAACTACTTGGAATATATAGAATTTTAAGTAGTAAGATTCATCAGAATTCCACAGTATAGGATGATCTGCTGCTTGAGTTCTGAACTCTACTTGTCTAAGAGTTCTTTTAGCATCTAATGCAGCTTCCGCTATTGTATCTCTAAATATATCAGGGTACATAAAATGAGAACAAGAGCAAGTTACCAAATATCCGCCTGGTTTTACTAATTTCATGCCACGTAGGTTAATTTCTTTATATCCCCTTGTAGCACCGTCGATAGTAGAACGTGATTTTGTAAAGGCAGGTGGATCCAGTATTACTACATCATATTGTCTTCCCTCTTTTGACCAATCGCGTAGAATATCAAAGGCATTATGAGCCTCGAATTTAACTATATCTGAAAGCCCGTTAAGTTCTGCATTTTTTCTACAGCATTCAACTGCATAATCAGAAATATCTACTCCAAGTACACTTTTAGCCCCAGCTATACCTGCATTAAGTGCAAAAGAACCTGTGTGAGTAAAACAATCCAAAACATCAGCATCTTTACATAATCTTTGAATAGCTGCTCTATTTTCCTTTTGATCTAGGAAAAATCCTGTCTTTTGACCATTTTCAATGTCCACATTATATTTAACGCCGTTTTCAATGATTTCTATATTGGTATCAAAGGGTTCTGATAAAAAGCCTTTTGTTTGCTCCATGCCTTCAAGTTCACGTACTCTAGCATCACTTCTCTCATATACGCCCTTTGCACTATATTCATCTATTAGTAGCTTAACAACTATATCTTTATATTTATCTATACCTAATGCTAAGGATTGAATAACATAATAGTCTTCGTATTTATCGATTATCATTCCAGGTATGAAATCCGCTTCTCCAAATAAGAATCTACAACTAGAGGTATCTATAACTGTTTGTCTATATGTCCAAGCAGCTCGAAGTCTTTTACTGAAAAACTCGTCATTTATTTCTTCGGAAATATCTCTTGTCATTATTCTTATGGCAATTTTAGAAGCATCATTAATAAAGCCTTTTCCAATAAACTCTCCTCTAAAATTATATGCTTCAACTATATCTCCATTTTCATACTCACCATCAACATTTTCAATTTCATTGGCATATATCCATAGGTGTCCATTTTCTGCATTTCTGCCTTTGCCTCTATATAAGTAAAATTTACAAGCCATTATTAAATACCTCCTGTGTTCTTTAGGGTTACAAAACAATTTTTGCTAAAAAAATCAAATTATTTATCTATAGTAGTATACCACATTGAATTAATTTGTAATATAAAATCCATAAAATTCTTTTGACAAAAATGCATTTATAAATTACACTAATATATGTGCCATTTTTAAATGCATACTTCAATTAAGGATATTTAGATATAAATTGGACGAAATTTCTTTGAATTCCAATAACTATATATAATATTCAATTATTTAAAAAATAAGTGTATGAGTAGAGATACTTTTAAAATATAAAATAATATAAAAATATAAAATTACACTATATTAAGGAGAAAAACAAATGAGTAGATTAGTAGTAAAAAATATGAGCCATGGATTTGGAGACAGAGGAATATTTGAGGATGTATCTTTTAGACTACTTAGAGGGGAACATATTGCCCTAATAGGAGCTAACGGAGAAGGTAAATCAACATTTATGAACATTATTACAGGTAAGCTTATGCCAGATGAAGGTGAAGTTGAATGGTCCAATAGCGTCCGAGTTGGATATATGGATCAACATACTGTTTTGGAAAAAGGAAAAACCATTAGAGAAGTTTTAAGGGAAGCTTTTAAATACCTTTTTGACTTAGAAGAAGAAATGCTTGAGGTAACAGATAAAATGGGAGAGGCAACCCCAGAAGAGCTAGAAAAATTATTGGATAGAATGGGAACAATTCAAGATTTACTTGACCATAATGGGTTTTATGCTATCGATTCCAAGATAGATGAGGTGGCTGCAGGAATTGGACTTCGCGATGTTGGACTTGAAAATGATGTTGCAGATTTAAGTGGAGGACAAAGAACGAAAGTCCTTCTTGTAAAACTTTTACTAGAAACTCCAGACGTGTTACTGCTTGATGAGCCTACTAACTTCTTGGATGAGCAGCATGTAGAATGGCTTAGGAGATATCTTCAAAATTATGAAAATGCATTTATCCTAATATCTCATGATATAGAATTCTTAAAAGATGTAGTAAATATAATATATCATGTAGAAAATAAAAAGCTAACTAGATACATAGGTTCTTATGAAGAATTTCTGAGAATTCATGATGCTAAAAGATTGCAACTAGAAGCAGATTATGAAAGACAACAAAAGGAAATTTCTAAATTGGAGGTTTTTGTTGCTAAAAATAAGGCAAGAGCAGCTACTAGTGGAATGGCAAAATCAAGACAAAAGAAATTGGATAAAATTGATAGAATAGAAGTTACAAAAGATAAACCAAAACCGCAATTTAATTTTAAATCTGCAAGAGCTTCGGGTAAGATAATATTTAGAACTGTAGATTTAGTAACTGGGTATGATAGTCCATTATCTAAGCCTTTAGATTTATACATGGAAAGAGGACAAAAGATTGCTTTAACTGGTGCTAATGGAGTTGGAAAAACAACATTATTAAAGAGTCTTATGGGTGATATCAAAGCAGTTTCTGGACATACAAACTTAGGCGATTATCAATATATAGGATACTATGAACAAGAAATAAAGGGAGTCAACCGCAATAATTGTATTGAAGAGTTTTGGCAAGAGTTCCCTAGTTTCACTCAAGGTGAGGTAAGAGCTGCACTGGCTAAGTGTGGACTTACTACAAAGCACATCGAAAGTAAAGTAACTGTGCTTAGTGGTGGAGAGCAAGCAAAGGTAAGGCTTGCGAAGCTTTTAAACAGAGAAACTAATATATTAATTCTAGATGAACCTACCAATCACTTAGATGTAGATGCTAAAGATGAGTTAAAGAGGGCCTTAAAAGAATATACGGGAAGTATACTTATAGTTTGCCATGAGCCAGAGTTTTATCAAGATATAGTAACAGATGTATGGGACTGTGAAGAGTGGACAACTAAAATAGTGTAATTTACCACAAAAGGAGCTAGAATAAATTCTAGCTCCTTTTGCATATATTACTTTTATAAAACTTCCAGTCCTAGGTCTAGTATATTGGCAAATAATGTTAATGTATTGGCATTTGGAATAACATTATTTTTAATATCTAATAATTTTCCCAGTCCATAATCAGTGTATATACTAACAGTAGGGAAATCAAGTTCACTAAGGTTACAAATAATGTCGGTTTCGTATAATTTTATTTTAGTCATGCTATCAATAGGCTCTACTATTTTATAAAGTCTCGTAGCATAGTCATATCTTATAACTTTGAGAGTATTACTTGCTAGTATTTTTTTAGGTTTAGTGTTTATATCATACTTTGAAGTATTGTCAGCAATGTTATTTATAACGAAATAAGGAACATTTCTTTTGTAGTTTACCTTATCTTTAAATTCCTGCAATCTTTCTAAATTTAAATCAATATCTACTGGGATTTCATCATTTTCTAAATTATTAAAACACTCTTTTATGTAAGGTAATTCTTCTTTTGCATGGAGCTCTTTATCTAGGATATTCATGCAGTCTTCATAAGCATCTTGAAAGAAGTTAAAGGGTAAGGAATATTTTATATTATCTAGAACAAGGTAAATCTTGAAAGTAGATTTACTACTATTTCTAGAAGAATAATTTACCTCAACTAATAAGAGCTCATGGAGTAGTTTTGTATCAAGTATTATTTTCTCAATTCCATTATTTGATTGAAGCATGTAATTGTCGTTAGTAGATAAGCTTTGAGTTTGTTGATTTATTATATAAGTACTTTTAAAACCAGCTTCGTTAATTTCGCCGACTCTCAGTGAAGTTTTTAGTGGTAGTTTTTTTAAATTTATATATGGTCTATTTATACATAGGTTGTTTTCAGATATTATTCGCATATTAAACTCCTTTAGTTGTAACAATATTTTTACTTTGATTTATAAATTATAACATAATTACCACTTGAAAATATAAAAAAAATAATTAATGATAGTAGCATATATGCAAGAGGTGACAGCTCAGCTATAAAACACAGAGGAGGGGAAGTTATGAGAAATAAGGATACAAAAAGAATACTATTCATGTATTCACCCTATGAATGTTCTGCAGTAGAAGAATATCTTGAGAAAATGGCAGAAAAGGGATGGATATTGAAATCTGCTAAGAGAGGTTTTTTTAAGTTCAAGAAGATAGAAATAAGAAAAATAAAATACTCGGTGGATGTACTTGATAGGGTTTCAGTTTTTGATCATAATAATAGTGATATAGCTTTAGAATACAGGGAATATTGTAAGGCCGCAGGTTGGACATATGTATGTGAGGACGTGGGTACTCAAATTTTTTACACTGATAGTGATAGTGAAATTATCTCTATTCATACTGATGAAGAGGAAAAATTTAAAGTTGTTTTTAAGTCTTCAATTAGGAATGTATACGGCCAACTAATTTTAATGAGCTTATTTACTATTAGCTTGTACATGCAATTAACAGGTAATACGGAAGTACTAGCAACTAATATAGGTATATTTTCAATAGTCTTGCTGTTTTCTATTATATTGATGATTTGTATAGAAATCATTAATTTTTACATTTGGGTTGTGAAAGCGAAAGGTCGCTTAAAAGCAAATCAGCAAATGCCCTATAATAGCTATAAACAACTAAGGAGAAAAAACATCTTAATCAAAACCTACAACATAATATTAATCCTTATATTTTTAATATCATTAATTTCTGATAAGGGTATCAAATTAAATATTCCAATGGGTACTATAATGCTGGTTTCTATGATAATAATTGGTAATGTTAAAAAATACACAGATAAGAAGGATTATACAAAAGATAGTAATATGGGTATATATATTGGTAGTACCATAATTGTGATATTAGTTGCATCTGTGATAAGCATTCCTTTTGGAAAAATGGCGAGTACAAAACAAGGTGTATTAGCAGCTGAAGAAGCAAGTTTAACATATATGGACTTTGGGTATAACAAAAATGAAGATAAAGATTCTTACATTGAATTTGATAAAAGTATACTGGCTAAAAGGACAAAATATTCATATAGTAACGGGGGTAACTCCTTTGAATATACTATTTTTGAAAGTAAGTATCCTTGGATAATTAAATTGCAAGAGAAGAGCGCAGTAAATAGGTATAAGAAGTATATGAAATTTAAACTGGAGAAGACTAATTTACCTAGCAATATAAGAGCGTACTTTGTAGTTAACAACTCAAATTTTATTGTATTAGTATCAGAAGAGAAGGTAATTTTTATTGCCAAAAATTTAAGTATAAGTCAGGATGAATTTTTAAAGATAGCATATAAAAAGCTTTTGATAAGATGAATTATATAATTAACCATATTTCAGAAGGAAAGCTCCTTCTGAAATGGTGACTGTTTACCTATTAATTTAAATAATGTGAAATCTTCTTTATAACCATAACTGGTGAGTTTTGTAGTACGATAGTTTCCACGTGTCATCACATCACAGTTGCCATGCTTATCTTCGTTTTTGCTATTAATTTCATAGCATTATTATTTGTATATTGAACAAAATAGTAAGTATACTATAATCGAATTTTTATTAAGGAGGAAAAATGCGATGGGTGAAAAAAAGGATCCTTCTTGTGCAAGTCAACAAGAAAAGGAGAAAAAAGTAAATAATTTAGGAGCTAAGCACAATAAAAAAACGCATAAAAAAGATTAATATTAAAAGGCATATATTGTGAAATATATGCCTTTTAACCTCTTTAAGTAACCGTATCCTCTTGATTAGGTGCAGTGTCATCTTGGGTAATTAGAATATCCTTTTTTATCCACCCTTTATTATTAATATTAGTCTGTGATTTTAGGGACACTTCATACCAAGAAGTATCAGAAATCTCGGCACAATCTTGAATTTCTAAAATATTGTTTTTAGCTATAGTAGATAGAACGGGTGAGTTTTCCATAGGGCTTAGATATAGACTACAACTTTCTTTTGTAGTTCCTTCTTTAAAAAGGGGTGTTTTGTATTTTACTATAATAGGTCCCTGCGTACTTTGCGCACTTGTAATTTTTGATTTGAATTCCCTGTTTTGTCTAGAAGCAATCTTTAGTTGTGTTTTCTGAGTTGATAATTTTTGGTTTATTATAGTATAATATATGCCAAAGCATATCAAAATAAATGAAAACAGAAAAATGGTCAATGATATCTCTCCTTTTATAGTAATTAGTCAAAACAATGATTTACTAATATAATAGAGTGTAACTCAAAAATTTGTGCATTTCTTATATTTATTCTTAATATATAGTATTCTATATAAAATCAAAAAATTCATATAAAAAAAACTCATATGTAAGCATGAGTTTTAAATTGCTGTAGTTAATTCATGATATTCTATTATATAATTATCCGCATGAATAATAATATCTTCCCATTGTTCTTTTGAAAAATCATCATATACTCCTACTACCTTCATTCCAGCAGCTTTTGCGCCTTTAACCGCAGGGAGGATATCTTCAAATACAATACATTCTTCTGGTTTTATACCTAATTTTTCAGCAGCCAGTAAATATACATCAGGAAAGTTTTTCCCTCTAGAAACTTCATTAGTGAGAGTTATGGAGTCGAAATAATGGTATATACCATTAGACTTAAGCACGGCTTCTAAAAGATCATTATTATTACTAGTAGCTAGTCCAATTTTTATATTAAGAGTTTTAAGTAGTGATAAAAACTCAACTACCCCAGGTTTTAGTTTTACATTGTTAAGATACTCTACATAGGCAAAATCTGTCCACTCTTTTTTGATTTCTTCTATAGTGTCTAATAGCCCAAAATTGCTTTTAAAATATGCTGCGGTATCATCAAAGCTAAGATGCTCTATCTGAGTTTTTAGATCTAGAGGCATATCCATATTTCTTATTTTAAAATAATCTTCATCTATCTTACCCCAAACCCACATAGAGTCTACAAGGGTACCGTCTAAATCAAAAATTGCAGCTTTAATATTTGTTAGCATTTAATCACCTCATATAAAATTTTAAAAAAATCTGTAGGTAAGAAAAGAACAGATACTTCCTAAAAAAGCACCCACAATCACATCTGTAGGGTAATGAACCCCTATATATATTCTAGAAATTCCTACAAGGAAAGCCAGGGGTATAGTTATAAACCCAAAAATAGGAAAATATAAAGCTATTATTATAGCTAATGAAAATGCGCCAGTTGTATGTCCTGAGGGAAAGGAATATTTATCTATACCTATTTTTTTTATATTTAAATTTGGAATATTTATAAAGGGTCTTAACCTAGTAACGCTTATTTTAATAAGCTTACCAAGGCCAGTACTGATGGTGATAGCAATCATAGCGTGAATAGCCATGACGTGAAGCAAGGTAGTACTTAATAAAAAAGCAAGGGTGCAAAATACAAACATGAAAGGAAAAGAACCTAAGTAAGTCATACCGGGCATTATAATATCTAAAAACCTACACTTCCAAGAATTGTTTATAATTCTAAGTATGTTAATGTCTCTATGACTTATATATTCAAATAATGCTTTCATAAAAGCCTCCAATGTAAAGTGGATTATTTTTTTAATTACTTTACATTGTATCATATTATATCTGAAATTTACATTGTAAAATATTGTCTAAAAACTTCTGTGGAATATTTTAGTCTTATCTTTATCTTTAAAATCCACAGCATTATTAATTCCAATTCTATTTAGAATTTCGTTCATACAATCACTATCTATAGCTACTTTAATCTTTGAATTTTCTGCGAATTCATCTACTCTAAGTTTTCCATAACTTGCGTCTACCAATGCCTTTGGACCTCCAACACAACCACCAACACAACCCATTCCTTCTAGAAAATTTGCATTGAGTTCACCGTTTTGAGCCTTAGTAAGCAATTCTTTACATTCTTTTACGCCATTTCCTTGAATAGGATTGAATAAATCATATTTTTGGGGAAATAATCGTTCTATTACTTCTCCAATAGCTATAGATACTCCTCCTGTCCTAGCATAAAGTCTACCACCTCTAGAAGCATATTCACTAGATACGTCTTCCTTAAGAGTTTCAGTCTGAATGTTTAATGTATCAAAAATATCCTTAAGTTCTGAGAAAGTAAGTACATAATCTATGTCACCTAAAAGTTGGGGGTCTTTAGCTTCACTTTTTTTAGCAATACAGGGACCTATAAAGACCACTTTACAGTTAGGATTTAATTGTTTTAAAATTCTTCCGGCTGCGATCATAGGGGAAATAGAGGGAGATACATATTTAATCAAAGTATTATATATCTTTTTTACCATTCCTACCCACATAGGACAACAGCAAGAGGTAATCATTAAGTCTTCTTTTACTTTTACATGTTCATCAAACTCTATTGCTTCTTTTAATGTAAGCATATCTGCAAAAAAAGCAACCTCCACCATATCCGCAAAGCCCATTTTTTTAAAAGCTGTTCTAAGCTTATCTATATTAACATTTTCTCCAAATTGACCACTAATAGCAGGGGCCACCGCTGCGATAATAGGTGAAGTTGAAGTATTTCCTTTGAGTAAATTTAAAAGTGGAATAAACTCTACTTTATCCATTAGTGCACCAGTAGGGCATGCGTCCACGCAAAGGCCGCAGTCTATGCATTTATCATTATCAATATAGGTAGTATTAGATATATTATCGATTAATATGGCATCAAATGGACAGGAGGCTTGGCAAAGAGTCTTTCCAGGGTTATCAGTACAATCCATGTTGCAGTGTTTAACTTTAGTTACTATTTTTTGATTGGATTCATAAAATTGTATAGCTTTTTTCAAATCCTCTATGTAATTATCTGAAAAGGTTACATTAACTCCACAAAGTGAAGAAATTATAGAACTTAATTCAGTTTTATTAATATTTTCTTTTGATAGTAATTCCTCTAATTTGTTTTCGAAATTATCTTCATTATAGGATTTAACTAAGGTTTTAAAAATTTCATTATAGATTTTATTCAAAATAATCACTCCTAAATTCTTATTAACTATCTATAGTAATAGTAGTATTTTTTATAAAAACAATAAAGTAGTAGAATATTGTTTATTTTGTGGAAAAGGAGTAGTTTTATACCCAAGCATTAAAAATTTATAATAAAAAAAAGAGTTGCCGTTAGACAACTCTTTTTTGGTCGGGGTGACAGGGATTGAACCTGCGACCTCATGGTCCCAAACCACGCGCGCTCCCAGCTGCGCTACACCCCGACGACTTCTCTATTATATAATAGGAAAGTATAAATGTCAACAGTATTTACAAGTGAATTTCCAGTTGCAAGAAATTTAGGATTAATAGATTATAAACTTCTATCTGGAGGACTTGGTATTGATGGGCTAAAGGTGATGAAATATGAAAAATAAAATCGAAATATATTTCAGTATATACATGATAAAAGGGATAAGTTATAATTTAACTATCTTAGGGATAAAGTAGTTAGGGGGAAAAGAATGTATAAATATTTAATGCAAGGATTACTCTTAGGCTTTGCTTATGTGGCACCAATAGGTATGCAAAACATATTCGTAATAAATACAGCTATATACAAAAACAGACTAAAAGCATATCAAGTAGCATTTATAACTATATTTTTTGACATATCTCTTGCACTTTCATGCTTTTTGGGGGTAGGAGTACTTATGGAAAGGTTTAGCCTTTTAAAAATGGGTGTCCTTTTAATAGGGAGCATAGCGGTAATTTACATTGGAGTAGGACTTTTGAGGCAAGTGCCCAAAATTGAATCTGAAGAAACTGTGGATGTGAATAAATCGCTTATAAAGATAATAGGGACATGTTTTGCAGTAACTTGGTTAAATCCTCAGGCTATAATTGATGGATCTTTACTACTAGGGGGTATGAGGGCAACACTTCCAGTAGATATGGGCATATATTTTATTGTAGGAGTATGTTTAGCTTCCTTTCTTTGGTTTAATTGTTTGACAACAATTGTTTCGATATTTAAAGGTAAATTTAATATTGCTGTTATTAGAATAATAAACATAATATGTGGGGTAATTATAATATTATATGGATTTAAATTAGCGTATTCCTTTGTTAAATTATTTATTTAAAAAAAGAGCAGTTTTTGGGATGATATTAAAATAATATCATCCCAAAAACTGCTCTCTATTTATATTTATTATTTTTTAGCATCCTTCGCTTTATCGCCCACACCTCTAGTGGGTACTGTAGACATAACGAATCCCACCAGTATAGACACTAGGGCAGGGGCAATTACGTTTATATATACAATATATCTGGTTTTGTATAACACTAGGGCAGTAAGAGAAGTGACTAGTGCACTAGCCACAAAAATGATGATTACAAATTTTGCGAAAGAACTCATAAATTTTTCATATAATCTATGCCGAGTTGGGCCGCTTATAACACTTCTAAACAGAAAATAAGAAGAAAAAATTATTATTATATCTACTATAGCTGAAATCATAAAATTTTTCATTTCATATACCTCCAAAACAAATTTTCTTAATTCCTAGTTAGTGTTTCCAAAGATTGATGCTTTTACGCAATATTTTTATAAAAATTGAAACTAAACTATATGTATATAAGTATTTACATAAGTAGACTATTTTAACAGTATTAAATTATGTACTTTAAATAGAAAAGTAATAAAAATGTAAATGGGCAAAACAATTAATAATTGTTTTGTACTATTAAGAAAAACAAGGAGGAACATGGTGCGGCAAATCATAGTCGAAAACTTAGTAAAAACTTTTCAAATAGCCAAACGTAACACAGGTTTATGGAATGCCACAAAAGGGGTTTTTCATAGGGAATATAGTACTGTAAAGGCTTTAGAAGGAATTTCATTTAAACTGGATGCAGGAGAATTAGTAGGTTATATTGGATCTAATGGAGCAGGAAAATCCACTACAGTTAAAGTATTAAGTGGAATTCTTGTGCCAGATTCAGGACGTTGTGAGGTATTAGGTAATGTACCTTGGAAAAATAGAATTTCTCACGTGAAAAACATAGGGGTTGTGTTTGGACAGCGATCTCAGCTATGGTGGGATTTGCCTGTTATTGATTCCTTTGAACTTTTAAAGGATATCTATAATATTCCAGAAATTAAGTATAAGAAAACTAAAGATGAATTAGTCGAAAGATTAAAACTTCAACAAATCTTAGAAGTGCCTGTACGCCAATTAAGCTTAGGTCAAAGAATGCGATGCGAAATATCAGCCTCTTTACTTCATACACCTCCTATTCTATTTCTTGATGAACCAACTATTGGACTGGACGCTGTATCAAAACTGGCTGTAAGAGAGTTTATAAAAGACCTTAACAAAAAATATGGAACAACTGTTATTTTGACTACTCATGATATGGATGATATCGAGGCACTATGTTCTAGAGTTATGGTAATTGGGAAAGGTCAAATCCTTTTAGATGGAACCATTAATGAGATTAGAAGTACGGTGTCTAAAGAGAGGAGGTTAATAATAGATTTAGAGGAGCAAATTGAAAAAATATCTATAGAAAGAGCAAATTTAGTAAAAGTGGAGGGTAATAGGGCTTATCTAGATTTCAATCCAGACAAAATTACTCCAGCTCAATTAATAGGGAATATATCAGCTAAATATAAAATAAAAGATTTATTTATTGAAAATCCCCCTATTGATGAAGTAATTGCTAAATTCTATGGAGAATATAAAATATGAGAGCCTATATATCCATAGTAAAATTGAGGTTTATGTTATTAATACAGTATAGAGTTGCAGCTATAGCTGGGATTTGCACACAATTTTTATTTGGGTTTGTTAGAGTTATGGTAATTGCAGCATTTTATGGAACATCTACAGCTATCCAGCCTATGTCTTATGGACAAACAGTTACATATATATGGATTAGCCAAGCATTTTTAGGGATGCTTCCTTGGAATGGAGACGCTGAAATTCAAGCAATGATTACCTCTGGCAATATGGCTTATGAACTCTGCAGGCCAATAGATTTATATAATTATTGGTTTTGTAGAGCATTCGCACAAAGAACAGCACCAACATTGCTTCGTGCAATACCACTATTTATAGTCACACTATTTTTATTGCCCGAAAAGTACAGTATGCAGCCACCAAGCTCCCTTGCTTCCTTTGGAACATGGATTTTAGTTACTCTAGGAGCTTTGTTACTTTCTTGCGCTATAACCAACTTATTTAACATCTCTATGCTATGGACTATATCAGGAGATGGTATTAAAAGGTTACTACCTGCAGTGGTTATGATTTTTTCTGGTATGATAGTACCCTTACCATTATTTCCGACCTGGATGCAGCCAATACTTAGAATACTTCCTTTTAGTGGTCTGGTAGATACACCTATGAGGTTTTATTTAGGTAATATAAAGCCAAGTAGTATATTACCATTCCTTTCTCACCAGATCATTTGGACATGGATATTAATTTTATATGGAAAATGGTTGATTTCAAGAGGATTAAAACGCGTTGAGGTTCAAGGGGGATAACAATTAGTAATTGTTATCTACTCCAGAGGAATACAAGGGGGGCAATAATTGAGAAATGTTACTAAACTTTATTTAAGATATATAAGTGTTTCAATTCAAAGTCAAATGCAGTACAAGGCATCCTTTATAATGATGACCATAGCTCATTTGGCAATAACCTTTATAGATTTCATAGGTATTTGGGTCCTGTTTGATAGGTTTGGTGCTATAAAAGGGTGGAATTTACCTGAGATTGCACTTTTCTATGGCATGATACATATGGCTTTTGCTGTAGCGGAAACTGCGGCTAGAGGCTTTGATACATTTGACAGTATGGTTAGAAGCGGGGAGTTCGACAGAATACTTTTGAGGCCTAGAAGCATTGTACTTCAAATTGTTGGACAGGAATTTCAATTAATGAGAATAGGTAGATTTACTCAGGGGTTTATAGTCCTTAGCTGGGCTATGTGGTCCCTAAATAATAGTTTGAGTTTTATTAAGGTTATGCTTATAATTATTTCAATCTTTGGAGGAGCATTTTTGTTTTCAGGGCTATTTGTATTGCAGGCAACTATATCCTTTTGGTCTGTCCAGAGCCTGGAGGTTGTTAATATGGTTACATACGGTGGTGTAGAAATAGCTCAATTTCCTGTAACTATATATGATTCTTGGTTTAGGAAGTTTTTTATCTTTGTAGTCCCACTAGCATGTGTTAATTATTTTCCAGCCATGGGGATTTTAAATAAAACTGATCCTTTAAATTCACCTGCCTTCCTGCCTTGGACATCACCCATTGTAGGAATAGTTTTTTTCATCAGTGCACTTCAAGTGTTTAAATTTGGAGTTAAACATTATAAATCTACTGGAAGTTAAGCCCTAGCAATGTATTGACAAATGGAATAGAAGGGGCTAGACTATGTTTAATAGATTAAACAAAAGAACGGAGCGTGTTTATGAATAATCAAAAAAGTCCACACGAGGAAACCTTGAATATATTTAGGGGGGCAATTCCCTTACTACAAGTTTTAGCTGATACAACTAGGCAAGACATTATTTTAGCATTAGCAGAAAATGAAAGTTTAAATGTCAATCAGCTTGCAGAAAAATTACCATTATCTAGGCCGGCTATTTCACATCACCTTAAGAGCTTAAAGCAGACTGGACTTATAGATATGGAGCAAAGAGGTACAGGAAATTATTATTTTTTAACCCTTGGAGCCAGCGTAAGCATGTTAAAAGAACTATTAAATTCCATAGAAAAAAATTGTATTATCAAATGATTAGGTATATTTAAAAATATTATTATAGGAGGGAATCCAATAATGAATGATATACAGAGGGTGCTAGAAAAGCAAAGGGCTTATTTCCATACAGAAGCTACAAGAGATTTAGATTTTCGTATGGACAAGTTAAGAAAATTAAAAAAAACCATACAAAAAAATGAGAAACAGATACTCGCAGCATTGTGGTCTGATTTGCATAAATCGGAATTTGAAGCTTATGCTACTGAGATAGGAATAATCCTTGAAGAAATAAGTTTTGTTATAAAACATTTAAGGGCTTGGTCAAAAACTAAAAAAGTAAGAACTCCAATAACACATTTTTTATCTTCAAGTCATATTTATTCGGAGCCTTATGGAGTGAGTTTAATTATTTCACCATGGAACTATCCATTCCAATTAACAATGGCACCATTAATTGGTTCTATAGCAGCTGGAAACTGTGCTATGTTAAAGCCATCAAAATATTCTCCTAAAACAACAGAAATTATGATCAAAATCATTGAAGAATGT
The DNA here is from genome assembly GCA_964467165.1 of uncultured Clostridium sp. Lineage (GTDB taxonomy): Bacteria > Bacillota > Clostridia > Clostridiales > Clostridiaceae > Clostridium_AD. The sequence goes on along the minus strand of CAYXOL010000004.1, from coordinate 11,146 downwards.
TTTCCAGAGGATTTCGTGTCTGTGGTGGAGCCGTATGGTGGACGTGAATCTATTCAAGCACTTTTAGAAGAAGAATTTGATTATATATTCTTTACAGGTAGCGTACCTGTTGGTAAGGTAGTAATGGAAAAAGCTTCAAAGCACCTTACTCCTGTGACTTTAGAACTGGGTGGAAAAAGCCCTTGTATAGTTGACGCAGATTCTGATATAAAACTAGCTGCAAAAAGAATAACTTGGGGTAAATTTTTAAATGCAGGACAAACTTGCGTTGCACCAGATTATTTACTAGTTCACAAAAGTGTTAAAAAACAGTTCTTAAATGAAATGGTGGCTTGTATAAAAGAATTTTTCGGAGAAGATCCTAGTAAAAGTAAGGATTTTGGAAGGATAGTAAATGGAAGACAATTTGACAGACTTATAGGACTTTTAGATAAGGGTAGTATTGTGAATGGTGGAGAATACAATGAGCGGGAAAGGTATATTGCACCTACTATCATTGAAAATATAACTTGGGAAGACCCAATTATGCTAAATGAAATATTTGGTCCCATATTTCCAGTTATAGAATTTGAAGATCTAGAGCAAGTTATAAAAATGGTTAATTCAAAACCTAAGCCTCTAGCTCTATATTTCTTTTCAAATGACAAAAGCCATCAAGAAAGAATAATAAAAATGATTTCTTATGGTGGAGGGTGCATAAATGATACAGTTATACATGTAGCATCCTCCTATGCACCTTTTGGAGGAGTAGGAGCCAGCGGTATGGGATCCTACCATGGTAAGGGAAGTTTTGATTTGTTTTCTCATAAGAAAACTGTAATAAAAAAGAGTAATATTATAGATATAAAGGTTAGATATGCGCCATATAATAATAAAATTAAATTAGTAAAAAAACTAATGAAATAGTATAATAAGAAAAACCTTGCAAAATATATGCAAGGTTTTTCTTATTATTTTAATTTGTCTAATATTTTCCTGAATTCTTCTATGGGCTGTGCTCTAACTATAGAGTATTTATCATCTATAACAAAAGTAGGAGTGCTATTAATGCCCATGCTATGAGCATTACTTTCAACATCAGTTAAAGTGGTGGCATAGCTCCTATTTTTAACAGCATTTATAAGGTCTTCTTTATTTAGACCAATTTCTTCACCGAGGTCAGAAAGCACCTTTAAATCGCCAATATCTTTTGAATCTCTAAAGTAAGCATCCATTAGTGAGGAATGATACTCTTTTGACTTTCCATTGACTTTAGCAAATTCTGCAGCCTCTAAGGAGTTGTGAGAATTAGGCATTCTTTCTAATCTTCCAAAGGTAATTCCATAAGGGGAGCCAGAGTGATTAAGGTTTTTTAACATACCTTCCAAATTAGCTTTACTGAATCTTTCACTAAGAGCTACTCCACCTTCAGGAGTTTCAGGGTGTATTTCTAGTCCTAACCATTCAACGTCTAAGTCGTATTCTTTTTCTAGCTTCTCGGCAATACCTTTGCCGACATAACAGAAGGGTCAAATATAGTCGGAGAAGATTTTAATTTTTATGCTCATAATAATACCTCCAAATTTTTAATAAGATAAATATATATTTTCATAAATTTCTATTTATATTTCTATTATAAACGTAATGATAATTATTTTCAACTAATAATAACTATTTTGTGTAAAGATGTTTAAACCACCATAAGAGAATAAGATAAAAAGTATTGGGAGTAAGTGATATCAGAATAAATATGATATAATTATGTTTAAAATAAAATAGTTGCATTAAATATATTATTGGGGGTACATATGATTTATGAAAAAAGCAATCTCAAGATAATCAGTGATTTTCAAATAAGGGAGATAAAAAAAGATGAACACAACCTTGATTTAATAATCCCAGTAGATAATAGATGTGTAAATATGTATTTACATAATACCCCTAAGTACATATTATCTAGAGTACAATTCCCAGTAGTTAAAAGTATACTTGTTAGGTTTTGCACTATAGAAGATAATAATGTATGTACGATTCACTTTTTAAGTGACAGTGGATTTCATTCCACTATGGCAAATTTTGAAATGGACTATAGTGAAACATATATAGAAGTAAGAGATAATGAGTTTTCAGTGGAGATGAAATTGCGGTGAAATTAAGCCAGAAAGGAAGTGAATATTTAGTGGGTGTGAGTACTTGTTGTACGCTGCTCCACTAAATACAATATATGTATATAATAGAATATACCTCTGATGATTTTAAAGAATATAGTGAGAATATTGACACAATAATTATCCCTATAGGATCAGTGGAAGCCCATGGACATCATTTACCCTTGGGTACAGATATTTATTCGCCCAGACTATTTTGTGAAAAAATAAATAAAATTATGGGTGAGCGTATTTGGATCGCTCCAGAAATCCCCTACGGACAAAGTTATGATTTATCAATCTACCCTGGGACTGTAACTATGCCGTCGGAAATTATGGCAGAGTATGTTTATTATGTAGGAAAAAGTTTTTATGAAAATGGACTTAAAAATATTATTTTTTTAAATGGGCATGGAGGCAACATAACTGCACTTAGCTTAGCAACGGAAAAGTTGGTGCTACTGGGAGCCGCTGTTATGACAATAAATTGGTGGTTAGATTTTTCAAGGGATATACTTACAATTACAGAAGGACAGGGCCATGCTGGAGAAGATGAAACTTCTGCTATTTTATATTACGATGAAGGGCTTGTACAAATGGATAAAGCAATGAAAAATCCTAATAAGCAACTTATACCTGTAAGATTTAAGGATAGAGGAAAAACTATTTTTCAAGATGCACTTACTGGAGATGCCACCCTGGCAACAGTGGAAAAGGGACGAAAAATCTTTGAATTATTAGAAGGTAAAATAATAGAGAGAATTGAAACAATGCAGCAGGGAAAATATTTTGAATAAGTGAAATAATGCTATGAACAATAGATTTAAGTAGTTTTGCATTAGAATAATGATTAATTAAGTAGGAAAAGCTATGACCGGAGAAACTAACACTATATTAGTTATCCGGTCATTCTTTTCTATTATACCTCTGAGGTAAGGGATTCGTGAGCAATAACTGCTTTACCACCAACCTTTACGGTTAACCCATCTTTGATTTTTTCCAGTCTTACAATTATTTTACTAGGTCTATTCATATAGTAGCCTTGTTCACAAATTATAGTTATATTATCTTCAAATTTAAGCACATTATTTTTCGTTAGATATGCTCCCAGTGCTCCATTAGAAGTCCCGGTGGCGGATTCTTCATCTATGCCTGCAGCGGGTCCAAAGTTTCTACAAGCTAGGGTAGAGGATTCGTCTTCTGTTTCAAGAGTAAAAGCATGCACACCAATAATATTTAGATTATTACTATACTCAGATAATCTAGAAAAGTTTGGATTTATGGATTTTAATACTGATAAACTTTTAACCGGGAGCATGATATCTGTAAGACCAGTAGATACAGCCTGAGGAATAAGGTTAAGCCCCTCAATACCTATATCAGTGACATTGATGCCCATAATTTCTGCAAGTTCGCATATATTATGGACATCAAACACAAATTTAGGTTTAGCTTGAGTCATCATTACACTATGGATTTTACCATTTTCAAAATAAAGTTCAACTGGTAGAATACCAGCCTTAGTCTTTTGTTCTATAATTTTTACATTATCGCTTCCAGTAATTATACCTTTTGAAGCTAAGGCGAAAAAAGATGCAATGGTGGCATGACCACATAAGTCTACCTCTTGGGTAGGGGTAAAAAACCTTACTTCATAACCTGCTACATCATCTTGCAGTGGGAAAATAAAGGCGGTTTCTGATAAATTCATTTCTCTGGCAATCTTAAGCATTTGGTTAGTAGTTAATCCAGTGGCATTAGGTACTACACCGGCGGGATTGCCACCAAAGGGTACATCTGAGAAGGCGTCTACTTGGTATATGTTTTTTTTCATTAAGGAATCATTCCTTTCTAATGTGAAGTTTAAACTAGAGCAGTTTTATATAAATTATAAAACAATTATATGTTGTATGGTAACTTAAGCTCCTTCGCTTAAGAATTTATACTGAGACATATAAAGATCATAATATAATCCTCTTAAATCCATGAGTTCGGTGTGTGTTCCGCCTTCTACTATTCTTCCATCATCTATAACCATTATCTTATCGCAATCTCTTATAGTTGATAGCCTGTGTGCTATAACAAAGGAAGTTCTGTTAAATAGAAGTTTTTTAATTCCTTTTTGTACAAGCTTTTCTGTAGTAGTATCAATATTAGAAGTTGCTTCATCTAATATTAATATTCTTGGATTAGCAAGCAGCGCCCTGGCAAAGGATATAAGCTGCCTTTGACCAACGGAAAGTCTAGAGCCTCTTTCATTTACTTCTGTGGCATAACCATTGTCTAGTTTCATTATAAAAGAATCTGCGTTAACTGCAATAGCTGATGCTATTACTTCTTCGTCCGTGGCATCTAATTTTCCATAACGAATATTTTCCATAATAGTAGTAGAAAAGAGGAAAGTATCTTGTAGCATTATGCCCATTTGGCGTCTAAGAGATTCAATATCAACATGAGACACATTCTTTCCATCCACTAAGACCTCTCCACTATTGGCATCGTAAAATCTACTAATTAGGTTTATTATTGTAGTTTTACCAGCCCCAGTAGGACCTACTAAAGCTACGGTTTCTCCTGATTTTATTTTAAAACTCACATTATTTAATACAGAAACATCGTTATCATAGCTAAAAACTACATTTTTGAATTCTACATCACCTTTTATTTTAGGCATTTTTATAGCCTTATTAATAGTTACAATATCCGGTTTAATATCTAGTATCTCAAAAATTCTTTCTGCAGACGAGAAATTTGTTATTAATGTATTGTAAAAATTACTGATGTTCATTATAGGTCTCCAAAACATTGAAATATAAGCAGTAAAGGCAACCAGTTCACCAATAGTTAAGGTTTTTGCCTTTATAAGAGGCACGCTATACCAATATACCAGTAAACTTCCAAGCCCCCAAGATAATTCCACCATGGGCCAAAATAAATCATTTAATCTAACAGCCTTCAGAAAGGAATCCATCATATCGCTAACATAGCTTGTGAAGGTTTTAGAGGTTTTCTCTTCAGTGGCAAAAGATTGAACTATTCTTATGCCAGAGAAATCTTCATGGGTAAAGGCATTAAGATTAGAACGTTTAGCTCTATATATTTGCCAGCGCTTTCTAGAAAATATTTCTATAGAGAAAAGAACCATAACTAACACTGGCAAAAATGAGATTGAAATTAAAGCCAATTTAACATTCATAGAAAACATAATAATTGTTACAAACACAAGAGTTAAGATTTCAGGTATAAAGCTAGTTACGCTATTATCAAAGAGATCTTGCAGAGAACTTACGTCTCCAATTACCCTTGCAAGTATTTTTCCAACAGGTCTATTATCAAAAAAGGTAAAGGATAGTTTCTGAATATGAGTATACAATTCTTGTCTTATATTTAGTAGCGCGGAATTAGTAACTGTGGCCATAATATTAATACGCAATCTAGAGGCAATGAGGGATATTACATTGAAAACTAACATAAATCCAGCAATTTGTGCTAAGCCTACTATATTAGAGCTTCCTATATATTTGTCTATTGCTAGCTTTAAAATATATGGGTTTAGTAGAGAACATACCATGACAACGATCATAAGTAGAATAACTATAACCACTTTGAATTTAAAAGGCTTTAAATAACTAAATATCCTTAGTATTAATTTTCCTTTGGAAGTGGATTCAAATTGTTCATCTTGTTTTGTTGAATTTATAGCCATTTATACCACCGCCCCTTCGAGATCCATAAAGTCTGTAAATTGTTGAGTGTAAACGTCATAATAGTGGCCTCTCTTTTCAAGGAGAGTTTGGTGATTTCCCATTTCCGCCACATGACCATCTTCAAGGAATATTATAATATCCGCATTTTTAACTGCAGATATTCTATGTGCAATTATAAAAGTAGTTTGTTTGTTACTTCTATGGTGAAGATTTTTTAAAAGATTGTATTCTGTGTCCATATCAAGGGCGGAGGTAGCATCATCAAGTATTAAAATACTAGAATCATTAACTAGAGCCCTTGCAATAGAAAGTCTTTGCTTTTGACCACCGGAAAGTCCAAGCCCTCTTTCGCCTATAACTGTGTCATAGCCCTGGGGTAGAGTTTCAAGGAATTCATCTACGCAGGCATCGCTGCAAGCTTTTTTTATTTCCAAAGTAGAGGCTTCAAGTTTTCCAAAACGAATATTTTCAAAGATGCTCTCTGAAAATAGGAAGGTATCTTGATGGACTACGGCCATTTTACTCCTCAAATCATGGATACATATATCACGTACATCATTGCCATCTACAGTAAGTGAGCCTTTGGATATATCATAATATCTGCCTATAAGATTAACAAGAGAGCTTTTACCAGAACCTGTTGTGCCCATTATTGCCACAGTGCTTCCAGCAGGGATATCTAAATTTATATTTTCCAATATATAATTTTCATTATATTTGAAAGATACATTTTCGAACTTTATTGCGCCTTTAATTACAGGCATAGGGATAGGATCCTCTTTATCTTTAATTTCAGGATCTACGTCCATAATATCAAAGATTTTTTTAGCAGAAGTATTTGCTTGAGTTATGATATTTGTAAGCCAACCTATCATTCTCATTGGCCAGATTAACATCCATACATATTGGCTAAAGGCCACTAGCTCACCGATAGATAGGCTATTTCCAATTACTAGCATTCCACCGACGCAAACTACTGCTAGAACGGACATGTTACATAAAAATTCTATCATGGGAAAATGTTTGCCCCATATCTTAGTTTGTCTCATATTAAGATCAAAGTTTGTTCTGTTATGGTTTAGAAACTTTAAGGTTTCATGCCTCTCTCTAGCAAAAGCCTTTACAAGACGCACACCAGCAATGTTTTCCTGAGCTGTAGTGTTTAAAACTGCATTGTGATCACTTATGGCATCATAAGCCTGTGAAGCTTCACGTTCAAGCTTTAAGGCTATATAGCCAATGAGAGGCATTGTTATAAGGGTTACTAGTGCAAGTCGCCAGTTCATGCGAAAGATTATCACAGAAGCAACTAAAAAATAAATTAGCTGTTCTATAGCAAGGCCTATACCAAAAGCAATGGATCTCCAAACATTGTCTACGTCAGAGCCCATCCTGGACATAAGTTCACCAGTATTCATACCATCAAAATATTTGAAAGGTAAACTTTGAATATGATCAAATAAATCTGTTTTTAAATTGATACTTACTTTAGAAGATAAATAATCTAAGCTGTATTCGCGAATATAGCCTAGTATTGACCGAGTAATAGTAATTCCAGCAAGAGATAGTAACACAAAATTCAGCAGATCATATTGGCTACTTCGAAGTACTTTATCAATCATGATTTTTACTAAATAGGGATTAAACATGTCTAGTCCGATACTAATTAACATTGCAATAGTAGCTATAATAATAAAGAGTTTATATTTTTTAACATATTTTAAGATTCGTTTCATAAAATATCGCCTCCGTTTAGGTCTATATAGTTTTGAGTAGTGTATTTGGTTATTATTAAATACGCTTACTTAATATGAAATAAGATAGGTCATTGAAAATACAGGTATTACACAAATATAATGGCTTTCGCCGATAACGACTGAGTAGATCTTTGTGTTTAAAGAATGCAAACCCCATTGTGATTCCTTCTAAACTAAATTTTGATTTTGTTGAATTTTCTGATTTGTACATTTTAATTACCTCGCTTTCAAATTTTTATTAGATACTAATGAATAGATTAAATGTGCTTTCTTGTTAGAAGAAAATAGTCAAGGTCGCTAATGCTATTAAATGCATTTAAGAATAATGGTTTTGCCCAATAAGTATATTGAGTTTTTCTGGTTTTAAAAAAACTATGTTTCATAAGTATTCCTCCTAAAATTTATTTTGAATTTATAATTAATCACATATGTGATTTATTATTAACAGAAAAAAGCCATGGAATTATCCATGGCTTAAAAATGATTAATCTTATGCTACATAAATATGTGCACATAAGAAATTAAATCATATAAAAAGGTCATGGGCAAATAGCCCATGACCAATGTTTATAATTTCATAAAATAATTTAATAAAGATAAAAAATTATGAAAAGATAAGTTCCATTAAGGTAGAGCTATCATATGAAGTTTTAGGCATAGTAATATTACTGGATGTAAATAAATCAATTGCAATACAAGCATTAATACGCTGTTTATTATTAATCATGATGACTACCTCCTTTTCATATTTTAGAATTATTAACATTTCTTTCAAATGATTACTGTTTAAGAATACTTTATTTGTTAATGTATGTCAATACTTATTTTGTAAAATATAAAATTAATTATTTTAAGTACATTTCGCCTACTTTGAACACGTCCCCTGCACCCATTGTAATAAGCATATCTCCATCTTTTAAATTGAGTCTAAGATAACTTACAATTTCAGCAAAGCTATGAATATTTACGCAATTTACATTTTTGAAGCGTATTTTATCACCTAGCATATCTGAGCTTACTATGCCAGTATCTTTTTCTCTAGCAGCATAAATATCTGCTAGTATTAGATTATCCACATTAGAAAAAGACTCTGAGAAATCATCAAACAAGCTTATAGTTCTGGAATAAGTATGAGGTTGAAAAACACAATAAATTTTATTGTGGGGATAGTTTTTTGCAGCACTTAAAGCGGCCTTAATTTCTGTAGGATGATGAGCATAATCGTCAATAACAGTTACCCCATCTTTAGTTCCCTTGAGTTCAAATCTTCTATGAGTACCTCTGAAATCAGAAAGGCCGGATGTAATTGAATCCTGAGAAAAATCAAGGCATAGAGCGGTTCCTATACTTGCCAGTGCATTTAGAATATTATGCTGACCTGGCACATTAAGAGCTATTTTAAATAGCAGATTGTCTTCTTTATAAACATCAAAAGTTCCACAGCCCATTTTATTATAACTAATATTTTTAGCCCTAAGTGTTCCACCATTTATGCCATAAGTGAATATATTGCATTTATAGGTAGAATCACTTAGGACTTCTTTAACATTGTCATCATCTATATTTGTAATTAAATAGCCTTCTTTAGGGATAAGATGAATAAATTTCTTAAAGGCATCTTTAATGTGATTTATGTCTCTATAGTAATCTAGGTGATCTGCATCTATATTTGTTATTATTCCTATATAGGGGAAAAACTTTAAAAATGATTCTTTATATTCGCAAGCTTCAGTAATAAAATAGTCGCTATTTCCGGCTAAAACATTACCATCTATAACATCTAGTTCTCCACCTACAAGAATTGTAGGGTCTACATTTTCTTTTAAAATAATATGGGCTACCATGGAGGTTGTAGTAGTTTTGCCATGTGTACCAGCTACCGCAACATTATACTTATGGCCCTTCATAATATGGCCTAAAAATTCAGCTCTATCCATTAAGGGAATACTTAGTTCTATAGCCTTAAGGTATTCAGGATTTTCAGGAGAAATAGCAGCAGTGTAAACAACTAAATCTGCATCCTTTATGTTTTCTGCATTGTGGCCTATAGCAATTTGGACGCCTTTTCCAATAAGTTTATCGGTTATATGTGATGATTGCATGTCGGAACCTGAAACCTTATATTTGTTTTTTATAAGTATTTCGGCGAGACCACTCATGCTTATGCCACCAATTCCTATAAAATGAATTTTCTTGTTTATATCTTTAATAAAATCAAAAGACATTATATCAACTCCTTAAAAATTATTATGCTTATTTAGTATATGCTGAAGACTTCTTCTTAATTATATACAAATTTACACAAAAACAACACAAGTATAGAACAATATTTTTTAAAGCCGTATAACTTGCTGCGAAATATCTATAAACAATCAGTACGATGTTTAAACACAATGTTTTGAAATTAGTTAGATAAGCATTGTAATAGTGTTTAAAAAGAATTACAATAAAATTACGAATGATAGTTAAGTTTTTACTAAGTATAATTCGTAAAATAAAGATATGGGTGATAATTGATGAATAAATATAGTAGAAATCAAAGAGTTACAGGAATTACTAAAATATTAATAGAAAATCCTAATAAGACAATTAATTTAAAAAAATTCACGGAATTATTTAATGCAGCTAAATCTACAATTAGCGAAGATCTGGTTATTGTTCGCGAAACTTTAAGTAAGTTATCTATGGGCACAGTGGAAACTGTTGCAGGAGCATCTGGTGGAGTAAAATATATTTGTGGGATGTCACAGGAGGAAAGCAGAATATTTGCCCAGGAGTTATGTGAGGTTTTAAGTCACAAGGATAGAATAATACCAGGAAACTTTATATATATGACTGATATTATGTATAATCCAGAAATAGTTCATAAAGCTGGAGTAATTCTTGCCTCTGCTTTTAATGGACTGCATATAGATTATGTAGTAACTGTAGAGACTAAGGGAATACCCTTGGCATTTGAAGTTGCAAAAATGCTAGGGGTTCAATTAGTTATAGTAAGAAGAGATCCTAAGGTTACTGAAGGAAGTACAGTTAGTATCAACTATGTATCTGGTTCCACTAATAGAATTCAAACTATGTCCCTTACAAGAAGTTCTATAAAAAAAGGTAGCAAGTGTATTTTCATTGATGACTTTATGAAAGCTGGAGGTACTGCAAGGGGAATAATTAATTTGCTTAAAGAGTTCGAAAGTGAGCTTCTTGGCATTGGAGTTTTTATTGAGAATATTGAAAGTGGTCATAAGCTAATAGAAGAGTATATATCTATAATTCAGTTTAAGGGGATAGGCGATGGAGGCAAATCTCAGTTAATTCCATCAAATGCCTCTGAAAAATCATAATATTCAAAACATTTAATGTTTTTTTACAATTTAAGAAGGAATAAGCCAAGTTATAGAGAAATAGTATAATTATAACGTAACATAATGCAACTTGGAGGTGGAGTACATGGAAATCACAGATGTTAGAATTAGGAAAATAGCTACAGAGGGGAAAATGAAGGCCATTGTATCAATAACTTTTGATAATGAATTTGTTGTTCATGATATTAAAGTTATAG